>CBHCMF010000088.1:0-18143 GCA_965974465.1 uncultured Noviherbaspirillum sp. | reverse complement strand
CCTTGCCGGACGAAAAAATCCATCGATTTCATCTGTCACGTTATAACGGAAGATTAGTATTACAGGTTCACAGCGGAAATAGCAAAGCTCATTCTACACTTCCCTGCATGGAGCATCCTTCCAGGGAAAGTGTAGTGATGTGATTACCCAGGCCGTTTCAACGCCCGCCACCCAATATCGCGGCGGAACTGCGCCCCATCAAAACGAATATTATCCACAGCGTCATACGCATGTTTTTGCGCCATACGGACGCTATCGCCTAAGCCAACCACGCACAGCACGCGACCACCGGAGGTGGTCAGTTTACCGCCCACCATGGAGGTACCTGCATGGAAGGTCACGCAGTCAGCAGTCTCTTCCGGTATGCCGGTGATCACGTCACCTTTGCGCGGCGCATCGGGATAACCGGCTGCCGCCATGACGACGCCAAGCGCAGTACGGCGGTCCCATTCGAGTTCAACCTGATCGAGCGTGCCGTTGACCGCATGCTCCATCACGTTCACCAGGTCGGTCTTGAGACGCGCCATGATGGGTTGGGTTTCGGGGTCGCCCATGCGGCAGTTGAACTCCAGCGTCTTGGGGTTACCCTTGGCGTCGATCATCAGACCAGCGTACAGAAAACCGGTGAAGGGGATACCGTCCTTGCTCATGCCGTGCACGGTAGGGTTGATAATTTCGCGCATGATGCGTGCATGCAGCGATGGCGTGACGATCGGAGCAGGCGAGTAGGCCCCCATGCCGCCCGTGTTGGGACCTTCGTCGTTATCTTTGAGACGCTTGTGGTCCTGACTGGTCGCCAAGGGCAGTACGTGCTTGCCGTCGACCATCACGATGAAGCTGGCTTCCTCGCCGGCCAGGAATTCCTCGATGACGACGCGTGCACCAGCATCACCAAGCTTGTTGTCGGACAACATCATGTCGACAGCAGCATGGGCTTCGTCGAGCGTCATCGCGACCACGACGCCTTTGCCAGCGGCCAAGCCGTCAGCCTTGATGACGATGGGTGCGCCTTTTTGGTCGATGTATTTGTGCGCGGCTTGTGCGTCGGAAAAGGTTTGATAGTCGGCCGTCGGGATGCGGTGGCGCTTCATGAAGGCCTTGGCGAAGTCCTTCGAGCTTTCCAGTTGCGCGGCTTCTTTCGTGGGGCCGAAGATCTTCAGACCTTGCTCGCGGAACGTGTTGACGATGCCGGCGGCGAGCGGGGCCTCCGGACCGACCACTGTCAGCGCGACATGTTCCTTGATCGCAAACTGCGCCAGCCAGGCCGGATCGGTAATGTCAATGTTTTGCAGGCGCGGATCGAGCGACGTACCGCCGTTACCTGGCGCCACATAAACCATTTGAATCCGCTCGGATTGTGCAAGCTTCCAAGCCAGGGCATGTTCGCGGCCGCCTGAGCCGACTACCAGAATTTTCATGGAGGGTATTAAAAACGTTAGAGAGTATGGGGATATTTCATCCCGTACACGTCAATTTACTGATGAAACGGGTAAAGCGAAATGCCAAATTTTTAATCTTCAATGACGGCGTTGGTGTAAACCTCTTGCACGTCGTCGAGATTTTCCAGGGCATCCAATAGTTTTTGCATTTTTACAGCGTCGTCGCCGGTAAATACCGTTTCTGTCGAAGGCTTCATCACAATTTCAGCCATTTCCGCCTTGAAACCAGCCTTTTCTAGTGCTTCTTTAACAGCGGAGAACGCGTGCGGGTCGGTAATGACTTCAATGCCGCCTTCTTCGTCGGTCACGACGTCTTCGGCACCGGCTTCGAGCGCGGCTTCCATTAATGCGTCTTCATTTGTGCCGGGGGCAAAAAAGAGCTGACCGCAATGTTTGAACAGGAACGCCACCGAGCCTTCGGTGCCCATGTTGCCGCCAAATTTGGAGAATGCATGACGTACTTCCGCCACGGTGCGCACCCGGTTGTCAGTCATGCAGTCGACGATGATCGCCGCGCCGTTGATGCCATAACCTTCGTAACGGATTTCTTCGTAGTTCGCGCCTTCAAGGCCACCGGTGCCGCGCTGGATGGCGCGCGTGACGTTGTCTTTAGGCATGTTGGCGTCGGCGGCCTTGTCTATGGCAAGGCGCAGGCGCGGATTACTCGCAACATCGCCGCCGCCCAGGCGAGCTGCGACCGTGATTTCCTTGATCAAACGCGTCCAGATCTTGCCGCGCTTGGCATCGGTCGCTGCTTTTTTATGCTTGATATTGGCCCATTTACTGTGTCCAGCCATGACGGATCTTTCTTGGAAGTGAACGAGAGAGAGCTATGGCTACCGGTCCTGGCGTCAATTTCGCGCCAAAATAAGTCAGTGCCAAGTCAAAAACCAATCTACAATTTTACCATATCCCCCTTTATCAAATCCTGTTGGAAAGCCCGTCAAATAATGTCCAAGCCCCTTCTGATTGCTAAACATCAAGACCTGGATCTTGTCTTACTGTCCAATCTTGCCAACAGGCATGGATGCATTACCGGTGCCACTGGGACCGGCAAAACCGTCACCTTGCAAACCATGGCACAGGCGCTGTCGGACAGTGGCGTGCCGGTGTTTCTGGCCGACGTCAAAGGCGACCTGTCCGGGCTGGCGAAAGCCGGCAGCGCGACATCGCGTATTCAGGAACGGTTCGACTTGCTCAAACTGGATACGCCCGCATGGTCGGCTTGCCCGGTAACGTTCTGGGATGTATTCGGTGAAAAGGGGCATCCGGTACGCGCCACGATCTCCGACCTTGGCCCACTGTTGCTATCGCGCATGTTGAACCTAAACGAAGTGCAGCAGGGGGTACTGCAATTGGTCTTCAAGGTGGCCGACGACAACGGCCTACTACTGCTCGATATCAAGGATCTGCGGGCTATGCTGCAGAACGTCGCCGAAAATGCCAGCGAGCTGCAAACGGAATACGGCAATATTTCCGCGGCCAGTATCGGTGCCATCCAGCGTGGCCTGATCGCGATCGACGAGCAGGGTGGCGACCGTTTCTTCGGTGAACCGATGCTGAATATCGACGATTTCATGCAGACGGACCGCCGCGGCAAGGGGATAGTTAACATCCTGGCTGCCGACAAGCTAATGCATTCGCCGCGCTTGTATGCTGTTTTCCTGTTGTGGATGCTGTCGGAGTTGTTCGAGCACCTGCCGGAGGTGGGGGATCTCGACAAACCGAAGCTGGTGTTTTTCTTCGATGAGGCACATTTGCTTTTTGACGAAGCGCCCAAACCCCTGTTGCAGAAAATCGAGCAGGTGGTGCGCCTGATTCGCTCCAAGGGTGTCGGTGTGTATTTCGTTACGCAGAATCCGCTTGATATTCCCGATGCGGTACTGGGGCAGCTCGGCAACCGCGTGCAACATGCTTTACGCGCGTATACGCCACGCGACCAAAAAGCAGTGCAGGCCGCAGCCGATACCTTCCGTCCTAATCCGAAGCTGGATACCGCGCAAGTCATCGGCGAACTTGGGGTTGGCGAGGCGTTGGTGTCCTTCCTTGATGAAAAAGGGCGGCCAAACATCGTGGAACGTGCCTACATCGTGCCGCCGGCATCGCAGCTCGGTCCGATAAGTGACGCAGAACGTAGCGAAATTATCGCTAATTCCATCGTCGCGGACGTCTATGAAAAAGTTGTCGATCGTGAATCAGCGTATGAAAAGCTGAAGGGCCGCGTCGTGGAAGAAATGCCTTCGAAGGAGGAAGTGCCGTCTGCAAAAGGCGGTGCAGCAGCACCGGCTCAGGCGAGTGGTCCATCCTTCGGCGATTCGGTCAAGGATGCGCTTGGCGGTTTGTTCGGCGGCAGCGGGGTCGGGCGCCGCAAGGACACCATGGTCGAAGCGATGGTCAAATCTGCAGTACGCAGCATCGGTTCGCAGGTCGGCCGAGAAATTATTCGTGGCGTACTCGGATCGATCATGAAAAAGTAATGCCAAGCCGCCTTGGGTTTCCGCATGTCAAAAAATCATGCGCAGCGTAAAATCGCTGGATGCTTACCGTCAAAGCCCAACCCGCCGCACGCCAGACTTTTCTGATCGGTCTGGCGATTGCCATCTCCGGCGCTATTTTGTTTTCCGCCAAGGCTGTTATTGCCAAACTGATCTATCGCCATCATGTGGATGCAGTGACGCTGATCGCTTTTCGCATGCTGTTTTCCTTGCCATTCTTCGTGGCGGTCGCTCTCTGGAAAGGGCGGCCTGAAACGGCGTTAACGCCCATGGATTACAGCAAGATCGTGATCATGGGACTGCTTGGGTACTATGTGTCCAGTTTTCTGGATTTTCTTGGACTGCAATACATTTCCGTCGGGCTTGAGCGGTTAATCCTGTTTCTCACACCCTCATTTGTGCTGTTGATTTCCGCGATTTTTCTGAGGAAAAAAATTACTGTGCTGGAATGGCTGGCTCTTGGCACCGCCTATCTCGGCACAGTGTTGGTATTTTTTCATGATGTGCGCCTCGGCGGAGCGGACGTGATGCGCGGGAGCGTGTTTGTGCTGGGGAGCGCATTGTCTTACGCGCTGTATCTCTTGTTATCGGGTGAGCTGGTCAAGCGGGTCGGGGCTTTGCGTCTCGTTGCCTATGCTATGTGTGCCGCAAGTGTGGCATGCATCGTGCAGTTCTTCTTGTTGCGCCCACCGTCGATGTTAGTCCAACCAATGGAGGTATACGGCCTGTCCTTGGTGAATGCCGTGTTTTGCACGGTATTGCCAGTATTTTTGACAATGGTGGCGGTCTCTCGCATCGGCCCAACCACGACATCGCAAGCGGGCATGATCGGGCCGGTGTCGACGCTGTTTATGGGCGCATTGATCCTGGATGAGCCGATAACTGCTTTTCAATTGATGGGCACCGCATTGGTGGTGGCGGGAATGTATTTGCTTTCTAGGAAAAAGGCGTAGCATGAATATCGCGGGCGCAGGATTGTTTTGTCTCATCTGACAATGCACAATTTGGCAGCGTTCTTACTTTTCTTTCGATCAACTTGTTGACTTACGGAGCGGCAGGTGTGAAAAAACGTATTGCATTGATCGCGCATGACAAGAAAAAAGACGAAATGGTCGAGCTCGCTTCAGAACATGCTGACCAGTTGCGGCAGTTCATCCTAGTAGCGACGGGAACCACCGGTAAGCGTTTGCACGACGAGGTGGGATTGATGGTGGAACGCAAATTGTCCGGCCCCTTTGGAGGCGATTTGCAAATCGGTGCCGAACTGGTCGAAGGCAAGATTGACTGCGTGATTTTCCTGCGTGATCCCATGACGCCACAGCCACACGAGCCGGACATCAATGCGTTGATACGTGCCTGCGATGTGCATACTGTGCCGTGCGCCACCAATATCGTATCGGCGAAGATGTTACTGGCACAGATGGCTGCCCATCCACCTAGCAGTCGTTGAGAGAGATACACATGGTAAAAGCAATTCGACTCAGGACGGTTGGTGGCCCGGAAGTGATGGAGTACGTTGACGTCGACGTGGGACACCCTGGCCCTGGTGAGGCGCGGGTGCGCCACGCTGCCTGCGGTTTGAACTATATCGACGTGTACTTCCGCAGCGGCACCTATCCGCAGCCCCTGCCCGCTGGTCTTGGTATGGCAGCGGCGGGTATTGTGGAGTCCGTCGGTGAAGGCGTCACGTATGTCAAACCGGGCGACCGCGTGGCGTATGCTGGCGGGCCCACTGGCGCCTATGCCGAGGCACGCGTGATGCCGGCAGCCATCCTGGTCAAGCTACCGGATAAGATCGATTTCGACGCCGGTGCTGCGATGATGCTGCAGGGGCTGACGGTGCAATACCTGTTCCGCCGCACCTATCCACTACGCGGCGGCGAAACCATCCTGTTCCATGCCGCTGCTGGTGGCGTCGGCTTGATCGCTTGCCAGTGGGCGCGCGCGCTGGGCGTGACGATGATCGGTACCGTAGGCTCTGATGAAAAAGCCGCACTGGCCAAAGCGCACGGCTGCCTGTACACGATCAATTACAACAAGGAAAATTTCGTCGAGCGCGTCAAAGACATTACCGGCGGTCAGGGCGTGCCGGTGGTCTATGACTCGATTGGCAAGGATACCTTCATCGGTTCGCTCGACTGCCTTGCGCCACTTGGCATGATGGTCAGTTTCGGCAATGCATCGGGAATGGTGCCCTCATTCAGTTTGCAAGAATTGGCATCGCGCGGCTCGCTATTCATTACTCGGCCCAAGCTATTTACCTATATCGCAAAACGCGCTGACCTTGAAGATATGGCTGCCGATCTGTTCAGCATGGTGACAAGTAAGAAAATCAGGATCGATATCGACCAGCGCTATGCCCTGAAGGACGTCGCACAGGCGCATCGCGATCTGGAAGCACGTAAGACGACTGGTTCCACGATTCTTATACCGTAATGAATGAACCGCAAGACAACCCGATGAATCATCCCGAAGAGCAGCCTGTCGGTACCGACGACTCGCCGAAATTCGGTCGACTATTGCTGTTGCTTATCGGGGCGGTATTGCTTATTGTTGCCATCACGTTTGCCTCGGAAGCGTTTTACTCATAGCCAGAGGGCAGGCGGCTGTATCTCCAATACCATTGTTGACGCATGAACCAGCTGCCAAGCGATCTTCCTGTTGACAGAACGGTAGACCCGGAGCGCATGGCGCTGCTCCATACCCTCGCATTGACTGCCTCACGTTTATGCATGCAGGAGTACGATGCTTTCATCTCCCGCTTACTTGAATCCTTGGCAGCACAAGCTGGGCAAAACGAAGGGATGAGCAACGCTGACGTGTTCCAACAGGCAGCCGAACATCTGAAACAGCATCACGCCACGTTCCATCACCTGCTCGGTGAGTGCCTGGAACGCGCGCTGTTGCAGGCTGTCCAGGATGTCGGCGAGTATGTGGCAGCAGGACTGAAAAGCGGTGCGATGGATTTGTCGCTCGACACCTTCGATGTGATGGAGCGCAAGGTGTTGATCGATAATCTCAGTCAGACGCTGGATGCCCTCAATACAGAGAGCTTAGGGGTACTCAGCCTGCGCCTTGCACACTGGTTGCAAGCCGAGGAGATCTGCCCTGCGCACAACCCCTTCCGTTCCGAAACTTTTCTGAATGCCGTGTCTGAAGCATGGAGCAGGTTTCACGTGGACACGGCTTCGCATCGCTTGATGTTGCGGCAACTTCGTCCGGAAGTCTTTCTGCCGCTGGAACCGGTGTTGCAGGCGTTAAATCAAGAACTTGTGGCGCACGATGTGCTGCCGGATGCAGAGCACTTGTATGAGGCCCGCAAGTCCGCCCCGGAAACTGTGCCACCGCCTTCAGATCAGGAGGCATTGCGCCAGTGGCTCGCACCGGAAGATGCGCAGAACATGGCCGAGGCACGCGTAATTGCGTTATTGGAGAAAACGCTCGCGCATTTGTCGAACGAAGCGGAGCTGCCAGTCTATGCCGGCAGCCTGCTTGTGCGCCTGCAGCCGGAGGTGCAAAAAACGGTGCTTGCCGATAAGGATTTCTTCTTCAATGACGGACATGCTGCACGCCGCTTGATCAGTGCATTGATCAATGCTGGACTCGGCTGCGATGTGGAAAAGGCGGGCGACGATCCTCTATACCAAGCGATTGAACAATTATGTGCACGCGTGGGGGGGCAAGGTGACCTGGCTGAAGTAGCTGGCGAACTGGAGGCACTGATTGCGTCGGAAGATCGAAAGCTGAACGATAGTTTGCAGCAGTCTGCTACCGAGGCCATCGCACAGGAAAACTGGGCGCAAGCCAAGCAGATGGCAGAACAGGAAGTCATGGCACGTATCGAGTCAGGTGAAGTGACGGGCTTCATCGAAACTTTTCTACAGATACAGTGGACACGCGTGCTGGCCTTCGCTTACAGCGTGCGTGATACGCGGCCAGAGATCTTACCAATGATGCTTAAGGCGATGGATGACCTGATCCAAAGCGTGCAACCCAAGGGCAGCCCCGAGGAACGCAAGGAATTCATTGACAGCCTGCCCACTCTGCTTGCCGTGCTGAATGCGTGGCTCAATGTCGTGAAGTGGAGCGGACCGGAACGGGAGTCCTTCTTTTCTGCCTTGGCCGAACGGCACACTATCGCCATGCGCGCGCCGGTTGAGTTGAGCCCACGTGACCAACTGGAGCTCCGTATGAACATGGTGCAAAAAGCGAGTGAACATCATCTCAACAGGCGAGCGCAAGAGCAGAAGGAAGAGGCAATCGCTGAATTTATGCGTCAAATCGATACGCTTAACCCTGGAAACTGGTTGAGATTCGTGCGCAACAATGGGGGCAAACTCAATTGCAGGTTGTTATGGATCAGCCCCGGCCGCAGCCGCTTCATCTTCAGTGGACGACAAGGGGACTTGCTGTTTACGCTGGATGACTACGCATTGGCGCAGGCAATGCAGGCAGACCGGGTAAGCGTGATTCCGACAGGGCAGATGATTGAAAACGCATTGATGGCTGCCCTGCGCGAGCTTGGCGTCGGCTGAATTATTTTTCCATCTTTAGCTCAATCTGGTGTGGCATACCACTCTTTCCAGGGAAGTCAGCAAACGCGCTGCGCACGAGGTAAGGCATGACTGCGGCAAGGGTGCCGTTACTACCTTCACTGACGACGGTGGTTTCATACAGCTTCTTGCCGTCTGCCGCCTGTGCCAGCATGATGTGCAACTGGCGTGTGAATAGCTGGTATTGCGCCACGCGCCGTTCGACCACCGGTGGCCCAAACCAGAATGGGTCATAGAACGGCCCGTAATAACCACGCCAGGCAGGACCGTACCAGTACGGGTACGAGTAGGGATAGGGGTTAAGGACAACCGGATATTCCTCGCGCACGTCGCGTGCATTGATGCTATAGCTGAACGCTGCCTTCAGCACAGGTTTCGCGGGAGCCTGCGCTTCCCTGAAACCGAGCCGGTTCAGCTCGTTGCGTACCAGGTTTTCATAGCTGCGGTATTCGAGACTGTCGTTCTGTTCCTTGGTGCGTTCGAATACATAGGACTTGTCGGGTAAGGTCTCCGGCCATTCGTGGAAGGCGGTGACGTTGCTGCGGATAACGGTGCTGCTGCAACCCGTCAATAAGGTGCTGAGGGCCAGGATGGCGGCACTTAGCCAAGTTTTCATTCCATCTCTCTCCAATGAAGCCCAGTATAGAAATCGGGGCGAAATAATCACAACAATTTCCGTAAATTTTTGTAACGTTTTGTACTGGTCAGCGTGGGTTTTCGAAGAAGATGTAATTCGAGCCAAAATCGCTGATTTCGAAATACACTTTTTTCTCCCCCGCGTCTGCGACCATGTTGAAATTCTCGTCCAGCACGCCATAGCCATAGCGGTAGGAGCGCGGTTTGTTATCGTCAGTGCCGAGTGCGGTCGAAACTTTATCGATTTGGATGAAGCGTCGCACCAGTTTGTCGCCGGCGTAAAACTCCAGTACGCCGTTGGTGCCGGTCCAGTTCTGGACGGTGCGGCTGATTTTGTTCTGCTGTTCCTGGGTGCAGGCCGTCGTCAATGCCGAAATAGCAACTACGAAAAGCGCAAAAGATGATTTCATTCAGTTAGGTTCCTATACCGTCGGTTGGTAAAATAGCAGTTTGCTTTATTATCCCCCCATTCCTGCTCAGTATGCGTACCGATACCCCTCAGACGATTTATCGTAAGGACTACACCCCGCCCAGCTTTTGGGTCGATACGGTGGAAATGGGCTTCGATCTCGATCCGGAAGCTACGCGCGTCGCTACCCGTCTGACCATGCGGCGGAATCCCGCCAGTCCCAGCAAGAACCTGGTGCTATACGGCGAAGGGCTGCATCTGGTGCAGCTGCGCATGAACGGCAAGGCACTGACGAAGCGCGGCTACACGCTAGGGCATGGCACGCTGGAAATCTTCAACGCGCCAGACAAGCTCACGTTGGAGATTGAAACCCTTACCCATCCGAGCCTGAATACCTCGCTAATGGGCCTATATGTGTCTAACGGCAACTTTTTCACGCAATGCGAAGCCGAAGGCTTTCGCAAAATCACCTTCTTTCCCGATCGTCCCGATGTGATGGCAAAGTACAAGGTGATGTTGCGTGCCGATAAGCAGCGCTACCCGGTGCTGCTATCGAACGGCAATCTGGTCGAGCAGGGCGATCTCGGCGACGGCCGTCATTACGCGGTGTGGGAAGACCCATTCAAAAAACCGTCCTATCTGTTCGCCCTGGTGGCCGGTAAGTTGGTCTGCCAGGAAGAGACTTACACACTGAAATCTGGCCGCAGCGTACTGCTTCAGGTTTGGGTTGAGGATGGCAATCTCGACAAGACACAACATGCGATGGCATCCCTGAAGAACAGTATTCGCTGGGATGAAGAACGCTTCGGGCTGGAACTCGACCTCGACCGGTTCATGATCGTCGCAGTCAGCGATTTCAACATGGGCGCGATGGAAAACAAAGGCCTGAACATTTTCAACACCAAGTATGTGCTGGCCAATCCGCGCATTGCTACTGATTCGGACTATGCCGGTATCGAGTCGGTGGTGGGGCATGAATATTTCCACAACTGGACCGGCAACCGCGTCACTTGCCGCGACTGGTTCCAGCTGTCGCTGAAGGAAGGCCTGACGGTGTTCCGTGACCAGGAGTTTTCCGCCGATCTAATCGGCACTGATAGCGGTCGTGCGGTCAAGCGCATTGAGGATGTGCGCGTGTTGCGTCAGATGCAATTTCCGGAAGATGCAGGTCCGATGGCCCATCCCGTGCGTCCTGATTCCTATGTCGAGATCAACAATTTTTACACCGTCACGATCTACGAAAAAGGCGCCGAAGTCGTGCGCATGTACCAAACCCTGTTTGGCCGCGACGGCTTTCGCAAGGGCATGGATCTGTATTTCGAGCGGCATGACGGACAAGCGGTGGAATGCGACGACTTTCGTGCTGCCATGGCCGATGCCAACGGTCGTGACCTGACGCAATTCGAACTCTGGTACAGCCAGGCCGGCACGCCCCATGTGAAAGTGGAGACGCGCTATGACCAAGCCACGGCAAGCTATTCGGTCACAATGACGCAATCCTGTCCTCCGACGCCGGAACAGCCGATCAAGCAGCCCTACCATATCCCTGTTGCAATTGGCCTGCTCGACAGTAGCGGACGCGACATGCCTTTGTACTTAGAAGGCGGGAAGGAAGGCGCTGCGCCGACTACAATGGTGTTGGAACTGACACAAGCAAGCCAGACCTTCCGTTTCAGCCGCGTGATGGAACAACCGGTAGCCTCCGTCTTGCGCGGATTTTCCGCGCCGGTCGTACTCGATATCGACTACACCGATGACGAGCTTGCCTTCCTGGTGGCACATGACAGCGATGCCTTTAATCGTTGGGAAGCCGGCCAGCGCTTGGCGATGCGTCGCATGCTGACCCTTACCGAAGCCGTACAGCAGAACCACGCATTGAGTGATGCCGAGCTGACGGAAAGCGTGCTCAATCAAGCTTTTCGTGCCACGCTCAATGACACCACGCTCGATCCGGCGTTCCGTGAACTGGCGTTGACGCTACCGTCCGAATCCGTGATCGCCGAGCAAATGGACGTGGTCGATCCGCATGCGATTCATGCGGTGCGCCGTTTCCTGCGGCATTCGCTTGCCTCGGCTCTGCGCGTCGATTGGCTGGTGGCGTATCAGGCCAATCGTACTCCTGGCAGCTACGGTCCGGACGCCGTGTCGACCGGCAAGCGCGCGCTTAAAAATCTGGCCTTATCCTACATGATCGAAGCGGATGACGCCGACGCGCACTCGCTCGCACAGACGCAATACGACAATGCCAACAACATGACTGACCGCATGGCTGCTCTGACGGCCTTGGCGAATAGCAGCGCACCAGGCAGAGAAGAAGCGTTGGCCCGCTTCTATGTGGAATTCGAACAGGAAGCGCTGGTGATCGATAAATGGTTTGCCCTGCAGGCGACGGCACGCAGTACCGACGTTGCTACCGTACGTGCACTGATGAAACACCCGGCATTCACATTGAAGAATCCGAATCGTGCGCGCAGCCTCATCTTCAGCTTCTGCAACGGTAATCCATCCCAATTTCACGCGGTGGATGGCAGCGGCTATGCCTTCTGGGCCGAGCAAGTCATCGCACTGAATGCCATCAATCCGCAAGTCGCCGCGCGTCTTGCCCGTAGCCTTGATCGGTGGCGTAAGTACGCGCCGGTCTTGCAGGAAAAGATGCGCGCTGCCTTGCAAAAAGTTGCCCACACCAAAGCTTTGTCGAAAGACGTGCTGGAAGTCATCACCAAATCCCTCTCTAACTAATCATCAACTGGAAAAACATGAAAAGGATTAGCCTCACCCAATATCTGGTAGAAGAACAGCGCCTGCACAATAGCATCCCCGCAGAACTGCGCCTGTTGATCGAAGTCGTCGCACGGGCTTGCAAGACCATCAGTCATGCAGTCAGCAAGGGGGCTTTGGGCGAAGTGCTGGGCAGTGCCGGCAGCGAAAACGTGCAGGGCGAAGTACAGAAAAAGCTCGATGTGTTGTCCAATGAAATGCTGCTTGAAGCAAACGAGTGGGGCGGCCACCTTGCGGCAATGGCGTCGGAAGAAATGGAAACCATCCACCCGATTCCGAACCGTTATCCCAAGGGCGAATATCTGCTGCTGTTCGATCCGCTCGACGGCTCCAGCAACATCGACGTGAACGTATCGATCGGTACCATTTTTTCGGTGCTGAAAGCGCCTGAGGGCATGGCCACGCCGACCGAAAAGGATTTCCTGCAGCCGGGTTGCAAGCAAGTCGCTGCTGGTTATGCTGTGTACGGTCCGCAGACCGTGCTGGTCCTGACCACCGGCGATGGCGTCAACTGCTTCACGCTCGACCGTGAGATGGGGTCATGGGTCCTTACGCAACGCAACATGCAAATTCCAGCCGAAACCAAGGAGTTTGCGATCAATGCATCCAATGCGCGTCACTGGTATCCGCCGGTCAAACGCTATATCGATGAAATGCTCGCCGGCGAAACTGGCCCGCGCGCCAAGAACTTCAATATGCGCTGGATCGCTTCAATGGTTGCCGACGTACACCGCATTTTGAATCGCGGCGGCATCTTCATGTATCCCGCCGACGCGCGCGAGCCGGACAAGCCGGGCAAGCTGCGCCTTATGTATGAGGCTAATCCGATGGCATTTATCGTGGAACAGGCTGGCGGCGCGGCCACCAACGGCAAACAGCGCATTCTTGATATTCAACCGGAAAAACTGCACGAGCGGGTGGCGGTATTCCTGGGGTCGAAGAATGAAGTGGAGCGGGTAACCAGCTATCACGTGGAATAATTGCCTATCCTCCCTCAGCAGAGGAGGTGCTAGCGAGAGAGTAATCTTTTTTGGTAGAATAAACGTTTTCGCTGATTCCCTACGTTGATACAGCAACTGATTCGTATGTCGCTAGGCGGCGTACATGACGTTGAATCAGCAAGCGAACACAGCAAGTTTTCTGAAGTAGCCGCTGTAGCTCAGTCGGTAGAGCAGCGCATTCGTAATGCGAAGGTCACCAGTTCGATTCCGGTCAGCGGCACCATATCAGGTAAAAAAGGCAGCCAATTGGCTGCCTTTTTTGCTTTTCATGTCAATTTATACGCGTACCCGCGTCTTGCGTTGTCGCGCGCTTTGAATGGCATCAACGAAGTCTTTCATTCGTCAGCGACCACCTCCAGTAAACCGTTCAGCGGCACTATTCCGATCAGAACGCCTTCGTTCGCCATGAACGAAATGCGTTCAAATATTCGAAAAGCGCATTTTGGATAAACATTATTTACGGCGTCGTCTTGATGTGCTGTTATTGGGGCGCTGCTCATGATGTGGGCCACACGTAGCGTGTACGGATTGAAATCACCCGCCACCATCATGACGGTACTATCGCCGTTGGTTAGCATGCGCGCAACCGAATTTCCGTTAGTCTATCGTGTCATCAATGCCTCCTACCGGAGTCACGCCCTTGCTCATGATTGGAGTGGCGCTTGATCTCATTTAAGCGGATTGCCTGCTGCTTTAAATAAAAATTTTAACCTTGCACTTCGGTAACCCTGTTGTTTTATTGCGTCTTGCTAAAACCATTATCAATAAGACAAGATGGCAATTAGCTAATTCTTCGTTCCTTAATCGGCGTAGCTTTAGCTCAACTTTGTCTACTGAAAGGAAGGATGTATGTTGGAAAGCATGTTCAAGAGAACATTCAGTCGAAGATCATGGTGCGCGACGCTAAGCGCGGTGTTGTTAGCTTCATGCGGTGGCAGTGGTGACGAAGTGACGTCTGCGCCTACGTCTGCACCTACTACTGGGGTGCAATCGACGACCGATACCGTACTAGCGAGTACTGCCGTTAGTAATGATCCAGCCTGGCACTTTTGTGTGAATGAAGGCCAAACTTGCACGTTTGCTGGCACACGACTGATTCGCTACGGTGCCGATGGAAAGTATGTCTATAAGACTGCGACCGGTTCAATTGGATGTAATAACACCGTGTTCGGGGATCCGATCCGTGGCGTAGTGAAGAGTTGCTGGATTTCGACTACTCCCAGCCCTTATAACCAGGATGCCGCGCTTTATACCTTGACGTTCCGGGATGAATTCAACGGCACAGCGCTAGATACCAACAAGTGGAGAGATTATATTTGGTATGAACAGTCAGCGACTACGCATGATTATGGTGTGGAAGGTGGCTATTTGAAGATCTGGCCAGAGCGGAATGCCGCAGGGAATTTCGCTAACCGTATCCTGGTCACCCAAGGAAAGTTCGAGCAGGCCTATGGTTACTTTGAAATGGAAGCAAAGCTACCGATCGGGAAAGGGGTATGGCCTGCATTCTGGCTGTTGAACTCAGACGATCCTGACCATGGCGAACCCGAAATCGACATCATGGAAGCTTATCCTGGGGACAAGGACAATAACGGTTACTGGGGGGATGCAAACAAACATCCTATTCGCTATGACGTGAGCGTTTATTCGAAAGGTAATGGTGAGGGGGTAAAAGATGAAGCACAGACCAACCCGTACACGGGGGATTTGTCGACCGGTTTTCATAAATATGCAGTGAAATGGGAGCCCAACAAGATCTCATTCTATTTTGATGGCAAATTGGTTGAGAGCATCGCGACGCAGATGAGCCGGAAAATGTATATCCTGCTCGACATACAGTACGGTAACGATAACGCGAGTGGCGATCCGGACGAAACGACTCCCACTGGACCGGGCAATTCTTTTGCCATTAACTATGTGCGCGCTTGGCAGTTTAAATAAACATTTTGAGCGATGTACTAAGCTAAGTGTCAAGGGTGCAATAGATTCCTTCTGTATTCCCTTGCACGCGATCGCACACAGTTAAGTCGGTCTTCGGACGTAACTGAAGAAGTTTAGCCAGTGCAGCAAAAGCCAGCGAATATCGCTGGCTTTTGCATTTGATACCATGACAATCGAACCGCTTTTTCAAGGCGGAATCACAACCTTAACCGCCCGAAGGATGTACGCCATGCATGCAATAAACGCCCGTGAATTATTGCTCAACATGTACTGCAGTGCAGTTGCTTCGGTCAGCGCTGAGAAATGTCTTCCAGCCTTTCTGCCTCAACCGTTACCGAATGGACGCACGTTGGTCATCGGCGCCGGCAAGGGAGCCGCAGCGATGGCTAAGGTGGTGGAGGACCATTGGCGCGGTAACATCAGCGGACTGGTCGTGACCCGTTACGGCCATGGTGCAGACTGCAAACGTATCGAGGTCGTAGAAGCGGCGCATCCGGTCCCCGATGAGGCAGGGCGCCGTGCCGCTGGTCGCATGATGGAGATGGTGCGGGGCCTGAGTGAGAATGATTTGGTGTTGTGCCTGATCTCCGGTGGTGGTTCTGCATTGCTTGCCTTGCCGGCGAATGGCATCACGTTAGAACAGAAGCAGGCGGTCAACAAGGCATTATTAAAGAGCGGCGCGACGATTGCCGAAATCAATTGCGTGCGTAAGCATTTTTCTGCGATTAAGGGAGGCCGTCTTGCTTTGGCCTGCACGCCGGCCCGCGTTGTGACGCTGCTGATATCCGATGTGCCGGGCGATGATCCGGGCGTAATCGCGAGCGGTCCTACCTTACCCGATCCAACCACATGTCAAGAAGCGCTCGCTATTCTGGACAAGTACCGTATCGATGTTCCCGCTGAGATGGCGCAGCATCTGCATTCTGGTGCAGGCGAGACGCCGAAGCCGAATGATCCGCGTTTTGCACGCAATGTGCATCATGTCATCGCAAACGCACAGCAGGCGTTGGAGGCAGCAGCAGCCACGGCGCGTGCCGCCGGTATGACGGCTTACATCCTCTCAGACCAAATCGAGGGAGAGGCGCGTGATGTTGGCATGGTGCATGCAGCGCTCGCCCGGCAAGTGGCTTTGCATAACCAACCATTCCAGCGGCCATGCGTGCTCATTTCCGGTGGAGAAACCACCGTGACGGTGCGCGGCAAAGGACGGGGTGGACGCAACGCAGAATTTTTGTTGAGCTTGGCTGCGACACTGAACGGGCTAGCCGGCATCTATGCCCTCGCTTGCGATACTGATGGCATCGACGGTTCGGAGAACAATGCCGGGGCGCTCTACCAGCCAGATTCGATCGTGCGAGCGGAAAAACTTGGCGTGCGGGCGAGGGCGATGCTCGATGATAACGATGGATATGGCTTCTTTAGTGCGCTTGGCGATCTGGTCGTAACCGGCCCGACACGTACCAATGTGAACGACTTTCGTGCCATCCTGATTCTTTAGCCAAAAAACCAATAACAGACTAGAATCGATGCCACTACGCCAGCCGCATCGGCAAGCAGGGCGCATCCGACTGCGTGGCGCGCACGCTGAATACCGACCGCGCCAAAATACACTGCCAGTACATAGAAGGTTGTTTCGGTACTGCCTTGCACTGTTGCCGCGACCAGAGCCGGGAAGCTATCGACACCGCCGGACTTCATCAATTCGATCAACATCGCACGCGCTGCGCTACCTGAAAAAGGTTTGACCAAGGCGGTCGGCAATGCGTCAACGAAGCGCGTATCCCAGCCGATCGTATTGACCAGCAAGCGCAGTCCATCCAACGCGATGTCGAGTACGCCGGAGGCGCGCAGCACACCGACCGCACACAGCATGGCGACCAGATAAGGAAGCAGATTCTTCGCCACCTCGAAGCCTTCCTTTGCGCCTTCGACAAAACTCTCGTAAACCGGCACGCGGCGCAGGGCGCCGAAGAGGAGGAATAACAGGATCAGGCTGAACAGCACGAGGTTGCCGAGCAGCGAAGACAGGGCGGCCAGTGCAGCGGCCGACATTCCCGCCAATATTGCCATGAAGCCGCCCAATAGCAGGGCGAAACCACCTAGCCAAGCAAGCACGATCGGGTCCCATATCTTCAGACGCTGCATGGCGGCCACCGACAGAAAACCGATCAACGTCGAAGCACTGGTAGCAATCAGAATGGGCAAGAACACCAAGGTCGGATCGGCTGCGCCTTGCTGTGCGCGATACATGAAGATCGACACCGGTAGTAGTGTCAGCGATGAGGCATTTAGTACGAGGAACAGGATTTGCGCGTTGCTGGCGGTGTCTTTTCTCGGATTGAGTTCCTGTAGCGCACGCATCGCTTTCAAGCCGATTGGCGTGGCAGCATTGTCCAGCCCCAGACCGTTGGCAGTGAAATTGAGCGTAATCAGCCCGAGCGCAGGGTGCCCGGGAGGAACCTCTGGCATCAGTCGGCGAAACAGTGGTGATAACGCGCGTGCCAACGTTTCGACCAATCCCGCTTTCTCCGCGATGCGTAGAAAACCGAGCCATAAGGTGAGCGTGCCGAACAACAGGATCATCACGTCCACGGACAGCTTTGCCATCGCAAACAGACTTTCCACCATCGCCGGGAAGACCCCTGCCTCATCGCCGATGAGCCACCGTCCGAATGCGCTTAACGCGGCGACGATAAAAAAGCCTAGCCACAGGCCGTTCAACATGTGATCTTCCTTTGCAAAGCATCAATGAGTGTCCTGTACGCAATTATCTCTCATTCGCTTTTGCTGAAGACATGAAAAAGTGCAGTTTCGCAGCGCTTCCACGGCTGGGATGGCATTCATTAAGGAACATGTATATTGACAATACCCCACTCCAATTGTCTGGAGTG
>CBHCMF010000087.1:0-18443 GCA_965974465.1 uncultured Noviherbaspirillum sp. | reverse complement strand
GGCGCGCCACGCCGATGTCGAGCGTTTTGCCAACGATGCCGCGGATGTCGTAAGCTTTGAAAATGCTTTGTGAAAGAGTAGACATAATTTAAATGAGACCCCAAAAACAAAATATAAAATCGTTACGGAAGGTGCAACTGCGTCTATCACCGATCGAGGCTGCACTTCGACATCGGTAAGGAATTCATTTCTTTTTCTTCAAGATCATCCACCGTGGCGATTTGAAACGCACAATGCGCGCATATAACCACACATAGCTAACGATGAACAACAAGCAGAACGCCATCAACAGCCAGGTATGCCGCCAGAACAGCGTGGCGGGGATAACGGCCATTAACGACAGCAGCCACAGATAAGGCGAAGTCATTGCATTGCGCCGATTCAGCGTGTGTGCATCGCGTCGTCCAACCGCCCACAATACGATGCGTCGAAAGATCAGGCTATGCAAATGAATCCCATCCGGCATGCCCGGCGACCGGCCGCGTAGAAACAAGCGGCGATATACCGAAAAGAGCGTCTCGAACACCGGATATATCAATAACAGTACCGCATACCAGGTCGACACTTGCGGATTCCGCATCACCAGCAACACGGTCAGTTCACCCAGCATGAAACCGAGAAAATAGGCCCCCCCGTCGCCCAGAAAAATAAGACCGGCTGGATAGTTCCACACAAGGAATCCGGCTGCCGCACCGGCGACAATCAGCGCAGCCACCAGTATAAAGGTGTCGTTTACCTGCAGCGCCACATACCCAAGCGACAGCAGCATGCAGATGGTGACCACTGTCGCTAAGCCATTGAAACCGTCGATGATGTTGACGGCATTGGCGATACCCGCCACCGCCAATATGGTCAACGGCAAGGCAATCCACACGGCGGTCAGCGACCAGTCAGACCAGAGCCAGTCGATGCGCTCTATCCGTGCATCCAGCAGAAAAAAACCCATTGCGGCCGCAATCATGGTCAGAAACAGACGCCGCGATGGACTGACCTTCTTCGTGAAGTCCTCCACGATCCCACCAAGAAATGCAATCGACGAACACAGCAGAAGTAACAGCACACCCTGTCCAATCACGGGCGTGCGTAGTGTGCCGACAGCACCGGCGAAAATCACCGCTAGAAAAATGCTTAAACCACCAATCCGCGGCACCGCTTTGGTATGCACTTTCTGAACACCGTGCAGGTCCGTGTCCATAGCAAAGCTATGCAATTTAGCGTGCCTGACGATGAGCAAGGTCAGAAAGGCAGAAACAATGAAACTGATCAGAAAAGACGACATGTATTGTTAGGCGATATTGCGCTTGCCGACACAACAAACGCACTTCATGCACTGGAATGCGTGCAAATGACGATAGCCAGAAATCCGCCTCTTGAAAGAATGTGACAGTCTAATTTATCGCAAGGCGTTTATCACACCGATGTGCTTTATTTGGCAACGCTTAAAAATGATGAATTTTACAATCTTCTTGCCACGCCACGCAGCCTGAAGGCCTCCAAACGGTCATCAGGGCGCAGCAAGCCGAACCAGGCAAGCGCAATGCCCCCGACAAGAGCGGCCAAACCCATTCCTACGCGCCACTGCCACTCCCATCCTGGCCCCGAAAACAAGGCCACGAATGCGATGAAGGAAGCGCCGCTAATCAGTGGCATCATGACCGGCCTGGCACTTTCTTGCCCCACCAGTCGAAGCAACAGCAAGCAATCGAGGGAAATGCGCAAGACCCACATCC
Source organism: uncultured Noviherbaspirillum sp. (assembly GCA_965974465.1). Lineage (GTDB taxonomy): Bacteria > Pseudomonadota > Gammaproteobacteria > Burkholderiales > Burkholderiaceae_D > Noviherbaspirillum. The sequence continues at coordinate 16,713 of CBHCMF010000087.1, read as the reverse complement.
AGGCTGCACCAGCAATACCCCAATGGGTCACGCTGACGTATAAGCCCATGGCGTACAACGGCAACTCGAACAATTGTACCTTGGCGGTCAGATGCGCACGCCCCATGGCCTGTAGCCATGCATGCGGCATATGAGAAATCGCATATATAAAAATGCCTATGGCAACAGTCTCGACCACACCATAGGCATTGGCCGCAAACGCCTCTCCCAACCATAAGCGCAAGCCGTCATAGGCACCAGCCGCGGCCAGCGCACACAGAGGCAGCATGATCGCCGCGATGACGCGTATCCCTCTCTGATACAGCGCAGCAAGCTGCACTTCAGTGCACGCATCGACATTACCAGCAAACTTCGGAAACAGAACACCGGCCAGCGCTGCGGGAATGGCCATTGTCCGAAGTAGCATTTCCTGCGATGTGACATACCATGCGACAGCCTGCGGCGACATCAACGCCGCCAGCACGAAACGGTCGGAATACAGCATCAGTGGGTTGAGCACATTGAACAAAGTAATCCAGCCTCCTTCTTGGAAAAACAGCCCAAGACCGACCAACCTCCTCGGCACGGGTCCAATCAGAAGTCCGGGTTCCGCCTGTAAGCAGGCCCAGACATGCGCGATGAGGGCAAGCACGCGTCCCAGCACGATACCGATGATCATTGCATCCAGTGTCGGCACATACATTACTGCAACCGCAGGCGCCGCATAGTTCCAAGCACCGAACACAGTGCGCATCAAGTTGACGCGGGCAAAGCGATGTACGCCCTCCAGTGCGCCGCGCAACCAGTTGGTCGCCAACGTGACCGGGATACTAACGGAAATCCATGCCCAACTTGCCGCCACTTCCTCGCCAAGGCGCCCTGGTGGAAGCACGCCGGCAAACCCGTTACGCGCGACGAGCAACAGCAGCGCAATCACCACCAACGCCGGCACAGCACGCCACCAGAAAAAGCCGCGCAAATCGGCAAGTTCCTCAGGAAGACGCCCTTGCTCGGCGGCCTGCGCCACACGCCGCGTCACCACTCTGCTTAAGCCAAAATCAAGAAAGCTGAAATATCCGACCAGAGCCCACACGACACCAAGTGCCCCCAGCCTCTCCACTCCAGCAAAATGCACGATGACCGGCACCGATACCAAGGCCACCACCATTGGCAGCGTGTGGCCAAACAAATTGAAGATAAAGAAACGCGAGGTATGCATAGACCTAGAGCATCTGCCGATAAAACGCGAGAGACTTGGTGGTCATGTTCTCCCAAGTAAACATGCGGCTTTGTGCCAAGCCACGCTCTTTCAGTCGTACGCGTTCCTCCGTATCCCCCAGCAGCGTCTGCATCGCCTCGGCAAGTTGATTGACATTGTTTGGATCGACCTGCAATGCACCGTTCCCGGCAACTTCTGGCATCGACGAAATATTGCTAGTAATAGTGGGCACGCCCGCTGCCATCCCTTCCAACACCGGCAGACCGCATCCTTCATAAAACGACACGTAGGTAAATAGCAGCGCCGATTTGAGCAACGCATGCTTTTCCGTTTCGTTGATATATCCAGTCAACACAATCCGTCCGCTGAACTTGGAGCCTTTCACATACTGCAGCACCTCTTCGTAATCCCATCCGAGCTTACCTGCGATCACCAGCTTCAAATCCGGATACGCAGCAGCGCATTGTTCAAAGGCTTTCACCAAGCCAAGAATATTCTTCCGCGGTTCGATCGTGCCAACATACAGGATGAAACGGTCAATATCGAATTTCCGCCGAAGCGCGCGCAAGACATCCTCATCCGGCGCCGCTTCCAGACGCGCCAGATCAGCACCGAGAGGGATCACGCATCCGGCAGCGTCGCACCTTGGAAAGAACTTCATGAAATCCTGTTGGGTGGACGCAGAAATGAATAACAGGCCCTCGACCTTTGGCAGGTGTCGAATGAAGAACTGAAAAAATAACCGCTTGGCAGGCACATGCAGTTCGGGAAACAGAAAAAACGACATGTCGCATACCGTCACGAACCGTTTGAACCTGCCGAAGGACAGCAATGGAAAGCTGTAGTGCAGCGAATGCACCGCATCGATGCTTTTCGTGATTGCCATCGCCGGAATGATCAGTTGCTCCAGCAGCACACGGAACAAGAAACGTCGGAACAGTGCCGCCTTCAACGGCATCACGGCGGCATGCGGAATAGCCCGTACCATTTCCAGCAATTCAGCATCATCATCGAGCACAAGAAAGTGCAAGCGCTGGTCACCCACCATTGTCCGCAGCCGCTGCACGTAGTTGATGGCGTAGATTCCCACGCCGGTACGCTCCAGGGGAATCTGCGTCAAATCGATCAACACACTTTTCATTGTTCTATTCCCGGCCGCTCAGCGAGGCGGGCTCAGACGCCGGACACGGTGATTGCGCCAAGCGCTGTAGCGCGACACGATTGACGGCACTGCGCTCGGTATCGAAAAACCAGCCCCATTTATTGAAGTACTGAATAGCCGAGCGGATATGACGCGACAACAGCAAGCGGTTCTTGTACGACCCCTTTTGGTATGCATGCACGATCGACACTGCCGGAAAGAATACCGTTCTGGCCAATTGCCCAATACGCCGGGACAAGTCCACGTCTTCCAAATACATGAAGAAACGCTCATCGAAACCACCGGTTTCTTTGAGCGTCGAAGCGCGTAGGAACATAAAACAACCAGACAGCGCAGGCACCTCCATGATGAGGTCATAGCCCGAACGTCGCATTTCGTAGACCTCTAACCGACCACTCAACCGATATAACATTGGCATGAAACGCCGCACCAGTAAATCGCCAGGATGGGGCAACAACTTGCATAAATGCTGCCGGCTACCGTCAGGATAGCGAATATCCGGCATGATCAATCCGATATCCGAGTGCGCTTCCATGTAAGCATGCAATGTCGGAATTACTTCTTCGGTGAAGCTAATATCCGGATTCAGAACAAGGTGATAAGCCACCCCGTTTGCTAGGGCGTCGGCAATCGCCATATTGTGGGCCGCACCGAAACCAGGATTGTCCGGGCGATGGAGATAACGCGCGCCGAATTGCCGTGCCACGGCAGCCAGACGGTCGTTACTTGAGTTGTCGACAAGATAGGACACGATGCCGGGTGTCGCAGCAACACTACGTAGCACCTGTGCAATCTGTTCGGGAGGATTGTGGTAACTCACCACAGAGCAGCTAATCGACATGGGCCAGATTCAATACGATAGTCAGAGTCAGGTTCAGTCATGCACGCAAGAAGCCGATGCGGCGTCCGCAATCAGGTGATGACTTTCCTGTAAACCGCTATTGTCTCATGGGCGAATTTGCGCCAGGTAAATGTCTGTGCTCTCTCCCGGCCCAATTTGCTCAAATCGGCGTGTAGCGTCTGGTCCTCGATCAAGGCTTGGATATTTTCGGCAATGCCTCGGTCATCCATTGGATCCACCAGCAATCCGGCGCTGCCGACCACTTCCGGCAGCGAGGCCCGATGTGAAGCGATCACCGGCACGCCGCAAGCCATTGCCTCCAGCGGTGGCAGACCGAAACCTTCATAGAGCGATGGATAGACGAACAACCGCGCACCAGAATAGAGTGCCGGCAAATCCCGCTGCGCCACATAGCCGAGCATACGCACCTGCCCTTTGGAAATCATGCGACGCTGCATCTCTGAAAAATTCTCCATGCCCCACCCATTCATACCCGCCACCACCAACGGGTAGCGGCTGCGTATAGCCTCAGGCAATCGCGCAAATGCAGCGAGGGCTGTGGAAAGATTTTTGCGCGGTTCAAGGGTGCCGACTGCCAGCAGGTATTGACCAAACTGTAAACCAAACTGCCCCAATACTGGCATGCACTGCCGTGCCTCGATGGGAGCAAATTCGGGCGATACACCAAGCAACACGGTCGTCACCCGATTGCCCGGCACGCCGTAATAACGCATCACTTCCTCGCGCACAAAATCAGAGTCCACCACGATATGTGCCGCATGTTCAATCACCTTGGGCATGAACCGATTCATCTCACGCAGCCGCTCCATCGGATGGGTTTCGGGATGGCGTATCCATGAAATGTCGTGCACGGTAACGACTGTTGGCCCTCTGAAGCGATACGCCAGAAACGCGGGTTCGTGGTAAAGATCGAGGCTGTGCTCGTGTGCCCCCATCGAAAACCGCGCTTGTTTAAGAAAACGTGTCACCAGATGCGGATTCGGTAGAAACCGTTTGATTGCATTATTGATTTCACGCGCACCGGCGGGCGCTGCAGAACGCATTTCCTGCCCCCAGGACGTACCGTAAAAAAGCCACGGTGCCATCGGCAGAAGTTGCCGGAGCTCCGTAATCAACCGATAGGTGTACTGGCCAACGCCAGTGAGTGGAGACAAAATGGGCACCGCGTTGATGCCAACCTGTACACGTCTGAACAGGTCCATCTCCTCTTGTTGATCAGCGGGAACCACGGTGTCAGCCATTGGCCTGGGCTCAGCAAGTTGCACGTTCAATGGGTGCACCCAGCAGCGTACATCCAGCGCAGCGTTTCATCGATAGGGATGATATGCAGATCGCCGACCAGGGTGCGCAATTTGTCAGGAGACCCCACCAATGTCTTCACCTCCGATTGCCGTACGAATGCGGGATTAACCCGTACTTCGATATCGTAGCCGGCGAGATCCTGCATCATGCAAAGAATATCGCGCAACGAATAGGGATGACCGCTGCAGACATTCACGGTCTGCCCAGCGCATTCGGCCTCAAGCAATCCACGATAAGCATGCGCCACCATACGCACATCGGAAAAATCTCTTTCCACATCCAGGTTGCCGAGCTCGATGACCGGCGCACGTTGCACAAAATGCGATACGATTTTCGGCACCAGGAAATGCGGCGCCTGGCCGATGCCGGTGTAATTAAACGGGCGCGTGATGACAATGGGGAAGCGGTCGCACCAGGTCTTCACCATGAATTCCATCGCCAGCTTGCTCACCGCGTAGTGATTGACCGGCTGCGGCGGCTGCGATTCGGCGATTACGCCAGCGGTCGCATTGCCGTACACGTTGGCACTACTCGCCACTAGCACACGCCGCGGCGTCAGCTGCGCATCGGCCATCGCTTGCAGGAGATTGATGGTGCCTATCACGTTAACGCGATAGAACGCATCCGCATCGGCATGCTGTACGAAACTGATCGCCGCCAAATGGATCAAGTAATCCGGGCGGACCGTTTCCATTACGCGGCGGCAATCGTCCAGCGAGGTGATATCTAGCGTCACTTCATGCGCTCCGCGCGCAGCGCCCACCAGAGCGCCGACGACGGTATAGCCAGCCGCCTCCAGCTCAGCACGGACATATTTTCCGGTAAAGCCGTTGGCGCCAGTCAGCAACACACAACCGCGTGGCGCGGTTGATGGTTGATCAGAAAGAGAAACCACGCTCATTTCTCCGCAAGTCAGCCTGTACCATCATCTGGCACAACTGCTCCAGCGTCGTTTCAGGAGCCCAGCCAAGTTTCTCCTTGGCTTTGGCTGGATCGCCAATCAGCAGTTCGACTTCCGCCGGGCGGTAGAATTTTGGATTGATCTGCACCAATGTCTTACCTGTCACTGCATCAACGGCAACTTCTTTCTCATCAGCACCTCGCCATTCCAATTGGAAATTCGCTGCCTTGAATGCCATGGTCACGAAATCGCGCACCGTTTCCGTACGATTGGTTGCCAGCACATAGGTATCCGGCTCCTTCGCCTGCAGCATGCGCCACATACCCTCAACATATTCTTTCGCATAGCCCCAATCACGTTTGGCATCCAGGTTGCCCAACTCCAGCACGTCTTGCATGCCGAGGCGAATCTTGGCAACAGTGTCAGTAATTTTGCGCGTAACGAACTCACGACCGCGCAACGGTGACTCATGGTTGAACAGAATGCCGCTGCAGCCAAAGATATTATAGGACTCACGGTAATTGATTGTAATCCAATGCCCATACAGCTTCGCAACGCCATAGGGACTGCGCGGATAAAAAGGCGTGCTTTCCGTTTGTGGAATCGCTTGGACCTTACCGAACATTTCCGAGGTCGACGCCTGATAGAAGCGCACCGACGGATTCACGATACGGATGGCTTCCAACAAGTTGAGTGGGCCAATGCCAGTGATCTCAGCAGTGGTTACTGGTTGGTCAAAAGACACGCCGACAAAGCTTTGCGCCGCTAGGTTGTATACCTCTGTCGCACCGGTCGATTGCAGTAGGCGGATGCTTGCACTGAGATCGGTCAGATCGTACTCGACCAAATGCAAGTTCGGATGCTTGTCGATGCCGAGTTCCTCGATGCGCCAGAAATTGACAGAACTAGTACGGCGGTAAGTGCCATACACCTTGTAGCCCTTATTCAACAAAAGTTCGGCAAGATAAGCGCCGTCCTGTCCTGTAATGCCGGTAATGATCGCTGTGCTTAAATTATTCATGGTTAACCGGGATCGATAAAGTAACTGATTAGTGGAATTGCGCGATCACGCTACGCTCAGGCACCGTGATGCAGAGAAGATATAGATTGTTCATTACCGCTTACCTACCAAGCCCCTGCGTCTGACCGAAAACCACCTTGTCAGCATCAGGATCATGGTGATAAAGCGCATGCCAGAAAAATTACCTGAAGCGATCATGAAAGAAATGAACACGCCAAAAATGATCGCAACACTGTTGCTCCCCCGGACACTCTTGCCGTCCTTATCTACGAAAAATGACGCTTATCGCCAAGGGGCCGAGGACACCTTATGCAACGCTCAGTATTGAGCGCTGCATGTTGACTGCCATTATTGGGCTCTGCCGTAGATATCCTCAAAGCGGACGATGTCATCTTCGCCCAGATAGGAGCCGCATTGTACCTCGATCAAGGCCAGTTCCGTGTCGCCCACATTGGTCAGACGATGTTTGTTTCCAGCCGGGATGTAAGTAGACTGATTGGCTTCCAGCACGATGGTCTGATCGCCGTTGACGACCTGGGCTTTGCCCGACACGACGACCCAATGCTCACTGCGATGGTGGTGCATTTGCAGCGACAGCGACGCCCCCCTCTTGACCTCGATACGTTTGATCTTAAAGCCTGGTGCATCCTGCAAAACCGTATATGTTCCCCATGGACGAGCTACTGTACGATGCGTTTTGTGGGACTCGTGCCCGCTCGCCTTCAGACGGCTCACGACTTCACGCACTTCCTGACTCCGGGACTTGTCAGCCACCAGCAACGCATCCGGCGTGTCAATCACCAAGAGGTTATCAAGGCCAATCACGGCTACCAGCCGATCGTCAGACTCGATGTGTGTATTGCGACTGTCGATCACAATAGTCGTTTGACCATTGGTGCCAGTATTGCCTGCTGCATCTGCGGGAATAGCCTCGGCGACCGCCTTCCATGCACCGATGTCACTCCAATCGAAGTCGCCTGGAATCACAGCGATATTCTTTGCCTTTTCCATTACAGCGTAATCGATTGAAATATTCTCCAATGCACCAAAGCCAGCGGGCAACTCCATCCTGTCGCCCTCTGATTTGGTGCTGTTCCACACCTCGCGGGCGGCTTCCAGTAGCGCAGGATTGTAGGCAGCAAATGCCTCCAGAATGGTGCTGGCCTTAAAACAGAACATGCCGCTGTTCCAGACATAGTTACCTTGCTCCAGATAACGCGCGGCGGTGACCGCATCCGGTTTCTCGACAAAGCGCTTAACTACCTGGGCATGTTCGCTAACATGATCTCCCATCTCGATATAGCCGAAACCGGTTTCCGGTGCAGTCGGCTTAATGCCGAACAAAACCATGAACCCATCTTTTGCGAGATTTTCCGCGTGGCGCACGGCGGTGTAGAAGGAGGGCGTATCCTTAATCAGGTGGTCAGCCGGCAATACCAGCAGACAGGCATCGTTCTTCTGCTCCATTGCCCACATCGCAGCAAGCGCGATAGCAGGCGCCGTATTGCGGCCGGACGGCTCCAACAGATAGTTCGGCTTGATTTCCTGATTGGCTAGTTCGTCATGCGATAAAAAGTAGTAATCACGATTCGTGACAATCAGCGGTGCCGTATTCCCGGAAACAGCAAGCGCGCGCTCATGCGTCTGTGTCAACAAGCTCTTGCCTCCGCCGATGCGCATGAAGGGCTTCGGATGCGCTTCGCGCGATACTGGCCAAAGTCGAGTGCCCGCGCCACCTGAAAGAATAATGGGGATTAGCATGATGTTTTCTCGCTGTTCTTAACTTAATGTGTATTGAGAGTTGAATCGGAAATTAATATAAGCCTTCTGGCATTGAGCAACTTATTTGTCACTCCAGGCACCAATTCAGCGCTTTGCTCCACTCTGGTAACTGACAGAATGTATGGATCAAACGTTCGCACGACAGATGGGAATTGACGGGTCTTTTGGCGGGTAACGGATACTCCTGCGTCGTAATCGGCACCACTACCGGTTTTCTCTCTATTGACCTGTGTTCCACAATCGCCTGAGTGAAGCCATGCCAAGTGGTTTTGCCTTGTGCAGTCAAATGGTAAAGCCCTGCATGCTGCTGCCACAGATCACGATCAATCCCGTCTTGCTTTTTACCACCACCCAGCTGGGCAACGACATGCGCAGTAGTATCGGCAATAGTGCGGCACCAGGTCGGTGCCCCGTATTGATCATTGACAATGCGCAGTTCATCTCGCTCTCGTGCGAGACGCTGCACTGTCACAAGGAAATTTCGTCCCCGGCTACCATAGACCCAGCTAGTACGAAAAATCAGATATGGGACGCCACTTGCCTGTATCGCTCGCTCACCAGCCAACTTAGTATGGCCATACACATTGAGCGGCGAAGCAATGTCATCCTCCGTGTACGGGTCAGTCTTGGTGCCGTCGAATACGTAATCCGTCGAGTAATGGATGAGGGCTGCTCCCAGCTTTTTCGCCTCTTCCGCCATGACACCAGGCGCTTCGCCATTGATACGCATCGCCAGTTCGGGCTCACTCTCGGCCTTGTCCACCGCTGTATAAGCAGCCGGATTGACAATCAGAGCCGGCCGAAGGTCACGAATCACGGCCCGCACATGCGCCAAGTCGGCCAGATCCATCTGCTCACGAGTAAGTGCGACGACCTCACCTAAACCCTGCAGAGCGCGCTCCAATTCATAGCCGACCTGGCCATTTCTTCCTGTCAAAAGAATCTTCACGCAAACACCTCCGCATCGGCGAGCAATTTCCCGCCTCGATCTTTTTCGGATAACACCGGCGCAGCATCAATTGGCCACTCAATACCGATTGCCGGATCGTTCCAAGCGATGCTGCGCTCGTATTCAGGTGCCCAGTAATCCGTTGTCTTGTACAGGAACTCTGCCGATTCACTAGTCACCACAAATCCATGGGCAAATCCAGGGGGTATCCAAAACTGCCGCTTGTTTTCTGCGGACAACGTAACGCCAATCCATTTACCAAAGGTCGGTGAACGACGACGAATATCGACAGCGACATCAAACACTTCGCCGGCAACCACGCGCACGAGCTTACCTTGCGGCTGACGGATTTGGTAATGCAGACCGCGCAGCACATTTCGAGCAGACTTAGAGTGATTGTCTTGCACAAACTGAACCGGCTCGCTCGATCCGATCGCCTCCAAAAAGCGACGTTCATTGAAGCTCTCGAAAAAGAACCCGCGTTCATCCCCGAATACCTTCGGTTCGAGGATAAAGAGGTCAGCAATGGCAGTGGAAATGATATTCATGTTTAGAAGACGCGATCGGTCAGAATGCGCAACAGGTATTTTCCATAACTACTTTTCTTCAGCGGTTGTGCCAACGTTTCAAGCTGTTCTGCGTCGATATAGCCTTTGCGATAGGCAATTTCTTCTGGACACGCCACCTTCAGCCCTTGGCGCTTTTCGAGCGTCGCAATAAATTGCGCCGCATCCAGCAAGGCGTCGTGTGTGCCAGTGTCCAACCATGCCATGCCTCGCCCCATTACCTCGACGTTCAGACTGCCACGTTCCAGATAAGCACGATTGACATCGGTAATTTCCAACTCGCCGCGCGCAGAGGGACGAACAGCCTGCGCAATATCGCATACTTGCTGGTCGTAGAAATAGAGACCGGTGACGGCATAATTCGACTTTGGGTGGATCGGTTTCTCAACAATGCTGACCGCACGACGCTTGTCATCGAATTCGACCACACCATAGCGTTCCGGATCTTGGACATGGTATGCAAAAACAGTTGCCCCTTCACTGCGCGAGGATGCCGTGTGCAACTGCGCATCAAAGTCATGCCCATAATATATGTTGTCACCGAGGATCAGTGCCGATAGCCCATTACCGATGAACGCGCGCCCGATGAGGAACGCCTGCGCCAGCCCCTCTGGCGAGGGCTGCACCGCGTAACGGAGATTGATCCCCCACTGACTGCCATCGCCCAGCAGTTCGCTAAAACGGGGGGTATCTTGCGGTGTAGAAATCAGTAGAATGTCCCGTATCCCTGCCAGCATCAACGTGGTCAGCGGATAGTAAATCATCGGCTTGTCATACACAGGCAATAGCTGCTTCGACACCGAAGTGGTGATAGGGTACAGCCTCGTTCCGGAACCGCCTGCCAGGATAATGCCCTTACGTTGCCCTCTCATCGCGCGCACTCCTGCACGACATCTCGGCCGGCATAATTTCTTTCCACCCAATTGAGATACGCGCCGGATTGCACATCGCGTACCCAGTCCTGATGATCGAGGTACCACTGCACGGTTTTACGAATGCCGGTGTCGAACGTTTCGAGCGGTTTCCAGCCAAGCTCTCGCTCAATTTTGCTGGCATCAATGGCATAGCGGCGGTCGTGCCCTGGCCGATCCTTGACAAAGACGATCTGATCTCGATAGCTACCACCGGCCTTCGGGGCAAGCTGATCAAGGATGTCGCACAAGGTATGCACAACTTCGAGATTGGTTTTCTCGTTCCACCCCCCGATATTGTAGGTTTCGCCCAGTCGACCGTCCTTCAATACATGCCTGATCGCAGCGCAGTGATCGCCGACATACAGCCAGTCGCGTACGTTCTGTCCATCACCATAAATCGGCAACGGCTTACCGGAAAGCGCATTAGTAATCATCAGCGGAATGAGTTTTTCCGGGAAATGATAAGGGCCGTAATTATTGGAACAATTGGTCGTCAGTGTAGGCAGGCCGTAAGTATGGAAATAAGAACGCACTAGATGGTCGGATGCCGCCTTGGAAGCGGAGTAAGGACTGTTCGGTGCATAGGCCGTCATTTCGGTAAATGGGGCCTCGTCGGGATCGAGCGAGCCATACACCTCATCGGTTGACACATGCAGGAAGCGAAATGCTGCCCGTTCAGCGCCAGCCAGGCCCGCATGATACGCTCGTGCAGCTTCAAGCAGGCTGAATGTGCCATTGACATTGGTGGCAATGAATTCGCCGGGACCAAGAATCGAACGATCCACATGGCTTTCCGCCGCGAAATGCACAATCGCGCGCGGGCTATGCTGCTGCAGTAGTCGAGTGACCAGTGCCGTATCGCCAATATCGCCTTTGACGAAAACATAACGAGGATCCTGCTGCAGGGACAGCAAATTCTTCAGGTTGCCCGCATATGTCAGTTTGTCGAGGATGACGACTCCCTCGCCATCCTGCGTCAACCAATCAAGCACAAAATTTGAACCGATAAAGCCGGCCCCACCTGTCACTAGAATCATTTATGCGTCCTGCACATGACAACTTTTATAAACCTATGATTTTACTTGAAAATACTTAACAAATTTTCACTAGAAGGGCTGTAATTACAGCAGAATTGTGGTTGCATTACGGTAAGGATTTGTTACGGTAACAAAACACCGCCCTACGGCCTTCTTTTTATAATGCTTTGCCCGTCATAGTATTGCGTAATCGCAATTATTCTTTTTTCAATATTTTATGACTACTTATGCGATAGGCGATCTGCAAGGATGCCGACCGAAACTTACCGAACTGCTCGACCGCATCCGCGCCGTCTGTCCACAGCCAAAATTCATTTTTGTCGGCGACTTGGTTAACCGTGGACCGATGTCGCTCGGCACTCTACGCGAAGTGCGGGCCCTCGGCGATACCACAAATATGGTATTGGGCAACCACGACCTCCACTTGCTAGCCGTTGCCAACCATATCCGGAAGCCGCATCCTTCGGACACGCTCAATGACATCCTGACGGCGCCTGATCGCGACGAATTGCTGGACTGGCTCCGTCACCAGCCACTCGCCTTGTTCGAAAACGGCCACTTGCTGGTACATGCTGGCGTACTGCCGCAATGGACCGCAAGCCAGACGTTGGAACTGGCGCATGAGGTGGAAGCCGTACTACAAGGGCCGAATTGGGTGGAATTCCTACGTCAGATGTATGGCAACACGCCAGCGAAATGGGACGATTCTCTCGTCGGCGCCGACCGCCTGCGTTGCATCGTCAATGCGCTTACCCGCATCCGTTTCTGCACTGCCGATGGCGCTATGGAACTGACAGCATCCAAAGGGGTAGAGACCGAACTGCCTGGCTATATGCCATGGTTTGATGTGCCAGGCCGAAAAACAGAAGACGTAACCGTCGTATTCGGGCACTGGTCAACGCTAGGCTTGATATTGCGCCCCAACCTGATCAGCCTGGACACGGGCTGCCTGTGGGGGGGGAAACTGAGCGCCGTATGCTTGGACGACCGGAGTGTCATCCAAGTGAACTGCCCGCAGTATCAGCGTCCCGGCTCCATCTGATTTGATTGAGAACAGTCCTCGAGCGCTTGGCCAATGGCGAGGCGCGCGGCATCCGCGAGCTCCCGACGATGCGAGAATGCGCTGGTGACAATAGGAGGCAGCACGATAAGTTGGGCGGTCACGCCTCCCGCTCTCAAAATGGTCATCATGCTTTCCACAAATGTCATCCCCCCGATGAAATCCGCAGCGGCATGGAATCGTCCCTGGCCATCGATATAACGCACTGCATAGGGTTGTATCGGCACTTCCGCCTCGATGGCTGCTTCGAACAAATTGGCGTGGAACGGCAACAATGCTCCTTGAGCAGCAGTAGTGCCTTCAGGAAAAAATGCAACATGCTCGCCAGCGTGCAAGCTAGCAACTAGTCCTTGATAAATCTTTCTAACCTCACGTAGCTTGCCCCGCGCGATAAAAATGGTCCCGGCTTTTTCGCATAGCCACCCAATGAGCGGCCACGCGCGAATATCGGACTTGGCGACAAAGCGACAAGGATGCAAGGAATTGATGACGAAAATATCAAGCCACGACACATGATTGGCAACGATCAATGCTCGCGGCGCAGGCTGCGCGCCTTGTTCGTTACTGAAACGTACCGTGACGTGGCATAGTGACAGCAGTTTGACAGACCACCCCTTGACATGCTGCTGACGTCCTGTGGCTTCAATAAACGGAAAAACCAGGGCGCAAGTCGCCAAGCCACGGAAAAGATGCAGCAGGACACGCAGCACGCGATAGACGATCATGCCGCCGTGCTTATCGCTCAAATGCGATATGTCCGGAGACGATCGTCGCTTTTACCTGTCCACTCAACTCATAGCCGAGAAAAGGAGTGTGCTTGCCTTGGCTCGCCAAAGCCTTGGCATCTACTTTCCAACGTGCAGCAGGATCAAATATACAGATATCGGCCACGCTACCGACGGACAAACGTCCTGATGCCAAACCGGCCACACGCGCTGCATCTGCCGTTACCTTTGCAATGGCTTTGGATAGGGACTGCGATGTCTTGTCGTGTGACTCCTCCATCCATTTCAATGTCAACGGCAATAGCAGCTCCAGTCCGGTTGCGCCTGGTGAGGCCTCTCCGAACGGTAGCAGCTTCTCGTCGTCATCCACCGGCGTATGATCGGAGCAGATTGCGTCAACCGTACCGTCGGCAAGACCTTGACGGATCGCATCCCGGTCACGCTGCGCACGCAGAGGGGGAGTCATGCGGGCATTGGAATCGAAGAAACCGATATCGACGTCGGTTAAGTGCACATGATGCGCCCCGACATCGCATGTCACCGGCAGGCCCTCCTTCTTCGCCAGCCGCACCAAGTCAAGCCCGGCAGCTGAAGACATGCGGCACAAATGCACACGAGCACCCGTTGCCCGTATCAGTTCGAATATCGTATGTAATGCGATCGTTTCCGACATCACCGGCACTCCGGAGAGGCCGAGGCGCGACGCGACCGGGCCGCTATGTGCAATACCGCCGCGTCCGAGATGGGGATCTTGTGGACGCAACCAGACCGTATAGTTGAAGGTCTTCGCATACTGCATTGCCCGCAGCAGCACGGTGGTATCGAGGATGGGTTGCTCAGCCTGCGAAAAGCCGATGCAACCGGCTTCCGTGAGTTCAGCCATTTCAGTCAAGGCTTCGCCCTTCAGACCAACCGTCAATGCCCCGAGTGGATACACATTGGCCTGATTCAAGGTTTTGGCACGGTGCTTGAGCATTTCCACTAGTCCCGGCTCATCCAGCACAGGATCCGTATCGGGTGGGCAAATAAGGCTGGTGACCCCGCCTTGCACCGCTGCCTGCATTTCCGATTCCAGCGTTGCTTTATATTCGTAACCGGGTTCCCGCAGCCGGGCACTCAAGTCGACCAAACCAGGAATAACAATGAGGCCACTCGCATCAAGAGTTTTGCTTTCTGCGAACCCGTCCGGCGCTTTTCCAATAGCGACGATCTCGTCTCCGGCAATATACAAATCCTGCTGCGCATCAATCCCATTGGCCGGATCGATCAAGCGGCCATTTTTGATATGAAGTTTCATTGTTTTAATTTCCTGCCAAAATGCTCATCACCGCCATGCGTACCGCAATGCCAAAAGTAACCTGCGGCAATATCACCGCCTGTGAGCCATCAGCTACCGCTGAATCGATTTCGACACCGCGGTTCATCGGACCGGGATGCATCACGATGGCATCCGGCTTGGCCAGAGCAAGACGTTCCGGCGTCAGTCCGTAGCTTTTGAAGAATTCCTGTGCCGAGGGGAGGAGCGCCCCTGACATGCGCTCATTCTGCAAACGCAACATGATGATGACATCGACATCCTTCAACCCTTCATTCATGTCGGTAAAGACACGCACGCCCATCTGCTCCATCCCGCCCGGCAGAAGTGTGCGCGGGCCAATTGCACGCACTTCAGGCACGCCAAGTGTTGTCAATGCATGAATATCAGAACGTGCCACTCGGCTATGCAGTATGTCGCCGACGATTGCCACTGTCAGCTTGGTGAAATCTTTCTTGTAGTGGCGGATGGTGTACATGTCGAGCAGCCCCTGCGTCGGGTGCGCATGTCGACCATCCCCCGCATTGACCACATGCACATGGGGCTGATTGGTATCGATCAGGTGCTTCGCGATCAAGTAAGGTGCCCCGGATTGCGCATGGCGCACCACAAACATATCGGCATGCATCGCCGCCAGGTTGTCGATGGTATCGAGCAGGGACTCTCCCTTGGAAGTGCTCGATGCGGCAATATTCAGATTGATCACGTCCGCCGATAGACGCTTCGATGCGATCTCGAAGGTCGTGCGTGTTCGCGTGGAGTTTTCGAAGAACAGGTTGAATACGCTCTTGCCACGCATCAGCGGCACTTTTTTCACTTCTCGGTCGCTCACACTGACGAACGAAGAAGCGGTATCCAAAATATGATTGATAATCGCCTTCGGCAAGCCTTCGATGGTGAGCAGATGCTGCAGCTCACCGTTTTTGTTCAATTGCGGGTTATGCATGGTCCACCGTCAGTGAGAATCGGCCATCTTCGGCGCGTTGCAATACAAGTTGTTGGTCATTGTCCAGCACAACTGTATCAGCGACGAAATCTGCCGCAATCGGTAATTCACGCCCACCGCGATCGACCAATGCGGCGAGCATGATCTTCGCAGGACGACCGTAGTCGAATAACTCATTGATCGCAGCGCGCGTGGTACGCCCGGTGTACAGCACATCATCGACCAGTACGATGGTCGCGCCTTCGACCTCAAATGGAATTTGAGTCGGCTTGACGTCGGCATGCAGCCCTCTTTCCGCATAATCATCGCGATAAAACGATACATCGATAAAGCCGAGATGATCTTTGAGTTGCATCTCGGCCGCAAGGCGCTCTGCCAACCAGGCGCCACCTGAATAAATACCCACAATGGCAACGTTTTCGGCACTCGCGAGTCCACTTTTCATGCGGTCTGCGAGCACCTTGTACAGCGCCTCAGCGTCAAATTTAGGATTCGGCATAATCATTGAAGTATTGTTGCAGAATAATTGCAGCGGCTTGCGCATCGATCGATTCACCGCGCTTCTGAGGAATCACTGCGGAAGAGTACCGCTCGTCCACCAGCACCGTCGCCATACCAAAACGCCCGTTTAACTGGTTGGCAAATCGTCGGCAGCGTATTGTCATCTCGTGTTCGGCACCATCGGGATGGCTAGGCAACCCAACTACACAGCATGCAGGCTGCCATTCCTTGATCAAGGCTTGCACGGCAGAAAATTTGGCTTCGTTAGTGGCAGCAGCAATGACAGTCAAAGGCTGTGCCTGCTTGATTAGAGTGTTCCCAACGGCAACACCGATGCGTTTCAGGCCAAAATCGAAAGCAAGTACCGTCTTCACTTCCTAAGCATGCCCCGCATCGCCTGCCAACATCATCGGATCGATGCCGAGCAATTTCATTGCTGCCGCAAAACGGGCCTCAATAGGTAAATCGAAGA
>CBHCMF010000086.1:0-18758 GCA_965974465.1 uncultured Noviherbaspirillum sp. | reverse complement strand
TGGTGCTAAACATTGGTGTAAAAGTAGCGACATTGCCTGTCATCGCGTTGGGCGCGCTGGTGCTGTTACCAGCATTGGTGGCTTTTTTATTGAGGAACGAAGGTGCACGTATCAGTAAGGGAATCAGAATGCATTTACGGAAGACCTGCCTGACAACACCATGCCGTATGGCCATTGCCGCTGCAATTGCAGCCGGTGCAGCACTCCCGGTACAAGCCGTGAAAATCGATACTGGAACAGAAGTGCAGGTCCGTTGGGATAACACGATCAAGTACAGCGCGGCCCGCCGTGTTTTTCGTCCTTCATCCATCTTGCTCGCCAATATCAACGGCGACGATGGCAATCGGAATTTCGATACGGGCCTAATTTCCAATCGATTGGATTTGTTGTCCGAATTGGACGTGACTTATAAGGACATGGGTATGCGCGTAAGCGGCGCAGCTTGGTATGACGCCCTCTATAACCGCTCCAATGTGAACAATTCTCCTGCAACCGTGAACCCGATTAGCGTGCCAGTGACCGAGTTCACGGATGCGACCCGAAAATTGCATGGCAAGCGCGCGGAAATTTTGGACGCGTTTGTATTCGGTAATGGCTTTATCAATGACAAGTTGGTGAGTGGGCGTGCAGGAAAACATACCTTGCTGTGGGGAGAAAGTCTTTTACTGGCCACCAATGGAATTTCTTATGCTCAGGCACCGCTGGATTTAATTAAGGCGCAATCCGTTCCTGGTACGCAGGCGAAGGAATTATTCATGCCGGTTGGGCAGGTGTCTGGACAGTTACAGCCGAGCCAGGCATTGAGTCTAGCTGCCTATGTGCAATACGATTGGCGTAAATCCCGTTTGCCTGCGGCCGGTAGTTATTTTAGTTTTGCTGACCTGCTTGATGAAGGCGGCGAGCGTCTGCTCCCTGTCACACAACCGGGTGTCGCACTGTTGCGCGGCGCTGATCTGAAAGCACGTGACGGGGGGCAATGGGGCCTATCGGCACGCTATCGCGCCGAAGCGCTCGATACCGAATTCGGCGTGTATTACTTGCGCTTTAATGACAGACTGCCGCAACTCTATCTGCGGCCGGCGTTAGGCGATTATGTATTGGCGTACCCGGAAGATATTCGCGTGTTCGGCGCCAGTTTTTCCACAGTAGTGGGGGATACCAATGTGGCGGGAGAAATCCATGTCCGCCGCAATACCCCTTTGGCCAGCGTCCCCTTGATCGTGCCACCCGGTGCGCAGGCTGACAATCGCGATCAGCCACTGTATGCGGCTGGCAATACGGTACATGCCCAGGTGTCCGCCATTTATCCATTGTCTTCCACCTTATTATGGGACGGCGGTTTGGTATTGGCAGAAGTTGGGGCGCTGTACCGTACTGGGATCACTAGGAATGCTACCAATCTGGATCCGACCAAGGATCGTACGGCATGGGGATTTTCCGTCCAATTTGCACCGTCCTACTTTCAGGTATTGCCGAATTTAGATCTGACCGTGCCGGTTTCTCTCAGCTATAACCCCAAGGGGAACTCTCCCGTTCCTAGTGCATTCAACGGAGACAAGGTTGGGACATTGAGCATTGCGGTCAATGGTGAATATCGGAGGATGTGGAATGCGTCTTTTCAATACACCAATTATTTTGGTGGGACGGCGGATCAACCGCTCAAGGATAGAGATTTCATCTCCGTGTCTCTTCAACGAACTTTCTGAGGCACTTTTCTTATTTCAAGACATACGGGGCAGATCTGAAATCGGGAGACGCACATGAAATTCAAACAAGCAGTAGCCACCCTTGTCCTTATATTGCTTGCCGTTGTCAATCAAGTCCCTCATGCAGCAGTTACCCCTCAAGAAGCTGCCCGACTCAAGGGAGAACTCACCCCGCTTGGTGCCGAAAAAGCCGGCAATAAGGACGGGACAATTCCGGCTTGGGAGGGCGGCTACACCACGGTGTGGCCCGGCTATCGTTCCGGACAACCTCGACCCGATCCATTCGACGCCGAAAAGCCGCTGTTCCAGGTCAACGCAAAGGACATAGATCAGTATGCTGACAAGCTTTCGGATGGGGTAAAGGCGTTGCTGCAGCGCCATCCCACCTACCGACTCGATGTATATCCCACCCATCGCACCACGGCCGCGCCGCAATGGCTCTACGACAATACCTTCAAGAACGCCACCCGTGCCAGGCTCGTACCTAATGCAACCACCGGTTCACAAGTAGAAGGCGCCTATGGAGGCATCCCGTTCCCGATTCCCAGGGACGGGGCGGAAGCGATGTGGAATCATTTGCTTTCCTGGCATGGTCAATCTTTCGTTCAGGACTTCGGCGCGTATGTTGTGGCTGCCAATGGCAGACCTGTGCTGGCGACAGCGGCAATCTTTGAGGTGCAGTATCCATACTATTATCGGGACGGTGGGCTCGACAATTTTGGTGGAAATTATTGGACTGGAAAAATCACCACCACCGGCCCGCCTTTCAGGGTCGGAGAAAAAACCTTGGCGTTTTATCCAGCCGGGAAGAGTCTTCAGGCATGGCAATACCTGGTGGGACAACGTCGGGTACGACGTGCTCCCAACCTTGAATATGACACGCCCAACTTTGTCACTTCCGGGTTCAGCTTTGTTGACGAGGGTTTTTTATTCGTCGGTAATATGGATCGATACGACTGGAAGCTGGTGGGAAAGAAGGAAATGTTCGTCCCCTATAACACTCAGCGCTTTCACACGACGAATGTGGATCAAGTACTCGGGCCTCGGCATCTCAATCCGGACCATATGCGATGGGAGTTGCATCGTGTATGGGTAGTGGAGGCCACCTTGGCACAAGGCAAACGCCATGTGATGCCGAAGCGGCGCTTTTATCTGGATGAAGATAGTTGGCAGGCACTGCTGTCCGATGGTTGGGATGCCAGAGGACAGCTTTGGCATGTTGGGCAAGCCATGCCCGTGCTGGTTCCCGAACTGCCGGGTGCGCCTGTTTTTGCGCACGTCATCTATGATCTTTTAAAGGGCGGATACGCGGCTTCCAACCTGTTCAATGAGCAACAACGACACTACCAAGTCGTTATGCGTCGGCCGGCAAATTATTTTTCTCCGGGTGCACTCGTCGCGGAAGGGATTAGTTAAGTCGGATTTCTTCTGTAGAACTGAGCTTGGAATAGCAAGTCTAAAATTCTCGCATTGCCCGGAAATCAACGGGGTTCTTCACCTTGGAAACAGCAGTTGCGACAGGTGATTCAAATCAAATCGAATTCTGGCGACGAGACAGTTGAGCTGCAGCCATGACTGAAGGCTATCAATTACTTGATCGTCTTGGTACAACAACAGATTCTCATCTGTATCGCGCGCAGCACTTAGACAGCGGCAAGCCGACATTGCTGAAGCTGTTCGATCCGGATAATGGTAGCGCCGTCACCCTCGACCATTTCAAACACGAATACACGCTGCTCCAATCGCTCGATATTGTCGGTATCATCAAACCAATCGCCTTGATCCATGAGGACGAGGGTCTGGCAATGGTACTGGACGATTTCGTTAGTGAATCGCTGGAATTTTTTCTGGAACGGCATCCGCATCTCGAGTGGTTAGTGTGTGTAGATATTGCCCGCCAATTAGCGCAAGCATTAGCTGACATACATGCAGTCGGGATCATCCATCAAGATATTCGCCCTGCCAACATTTTGGTGGCGCAAGAGCATCATCACGTACTGCTCGCCGATTTCAGCATCGCCACGCGCCAGGACCAAGCTTTTTCACCCGATGGCCTTGCCGCACGTCCTGCCGACTGGGCTTATATGTCGCCCGAACAAACCGGGCGCATGAATCGCACGGTGGATTACCGTACCGATTTCTATTCGCTAGGCATTACGCTCTACCACATGCTGACAGGCCGCTTGCCATTTGCTGCGGACGACCCGCTAGAATGGGCGCATTGTCATATCGCCCGTATTCCGCAGCCGCCGTGCGATAGTTGTCCCGAGATACCGCAGCCGGTATCGGACATCGTGATGAAGCTCCTGGCCAAGCTGCCGGAAGACCGCTATCAAAGCATGCGCGGCCTGCAGGCCGATCTCGATCGCTGTTTGGCGCAGTGGCGCGCATCCGGGCATGTCGAGCCTTTCCCGCTGGGGGCGGAGGATGTATCAGACCGCTTTCAGATCCCGCACAAGCTCTATGGACGGGAGCAGGAAAGAACGGCGCTATTAGCTGCGTTCGATCACATGGCAGAAAGCGGCCAACCGTCACTGGTCACTGTTTCAGGGTACTCAGGCATTGGCAAATCGGCGCTGGTGGGGGAATTGCATCAACCCATCGTGGCCAAGCGGGGCTACTTCATTGCCGGCAAATTCGACCAGTACCAGCACGATATTCCCTACGCCACCCTCACACAGGCATTTCGCGATTTGGTGCAGCAATTGCTGACCGAGAGCGAAGAGCGCATCGCCGACTGGCGGCAGCAAATTCAGGCAGCCGTCGGCATCAATGGCCAGTTGATCGTCGATGTCTTGCCGCAGGTCGAGCTCATCATCGGCAAACAGATGCCGGTATCGGCGCTGCCACCGGTCGAGGCGCAAAACCGGTTCCGTCTGGTGTTCCAGCAATTTCTGGCCGTGTTCACCAGCAAGGACCACCCGCTGACGCTCTTTCTCGACGACATGCAGTGGGCCGATACGGCCAGCCTGCAATTCATCGAACACTTGCTCACTTACCCGGATACCCATTACCTGTTGCTGATTGCCGCCTACCGCGACAACGAGGTAAGCACAGCGCATCCGCTCATGAGCACGCTGGAATCGATTCACGGCAACAATGCAACAGTCATTGACCTCCGGGTCACGCCGCTGTCACTCATGCACCTGAACCAACTGGTCGCCGACACGCTGCATGCATCAGCGTCCTCCTGCGAGCCGCTCACACGCATGGTCTTCGAGCGCACCGAGGGCAACCCGTTCTTCTTTATCCAATTCCTCGATACCTTGCACAAGGAGGGGGTGCTGCGACATGATCCGAAGGAGCATGTCTGGCGGTGGGACCTGGCGCAAATCAAGAGCAGGGATTTCGCCGACAATGTGGCCGACCTGATGGCCGGCAAGCTGCGGCGGCTGCCCACACCTACACAGGAAGCACTGCAACTGGCTGCGTGCCTGGGCAACAAGTTCGACCTGCGCCATCTCATGCTGGTAACCGGGCTTTCCGAGAACGAAGCCAGGCAGCGCTTGGCGGCGGCCCATGAAGATTTGATCCTGCTTGCCAACGACGATGGCAAGTTCTTGCACGACCGGATTCAGCAAGCGGCTTATGCGCTGATTCCCGAAACGCATCAGGCCGAAGTCCATCTTCACATCGGCCGCACGCTTATCGCGTGCATGACCGCAGACGAGATCGATAGCCATTTGTTCGAGCTCGCCAATCAATTCAACAGGGGAGCGGCGCTGCTGACCGATCCGGATGAGAGGGTGCGTGCAGCCGAGATCAATCTGCGTACCGCTCGCAAGGCCAAGGCATCGGTGGCTTACGCGTCAGCATGCGGGTATCTGGCGGCCGGCATGGCTCTGTTTGACGAGGAGGATTGGAACAGCCGGTATGACCTGCTGTTTGGCCTGTGGCTCGATCGCACGGAGTGCGAGTTCCTGAGAGGCAACTTCGACATGGCCGAGCAGCTCAACGCAACGCAGTTGCGCACTGCTGTATCGAAGCTCGACCAAGCGGCCGTCTACCGTTTGAAAGTCGAGCTGCATACGCTCAAAGCGGAGAACACGCAGGCAATCGAAAGCGCACTTCCATTCTTGCGGCAGTTCGGCATCGATATGCCAATGCATCCGCCCCCGGATCAAGTCTCAAATGAGTATGAGCAGGTGTGGCAAGCGATCGGCAACCGGCCGATCGAGAGCATCGTCGACTTGCCACTGGCAACCGATCCGGAAATGCGAGCCGCCATGGATATCCTTGGGGCCCTTAGCTCAGTGGCAGGCTTCGCTGACCTCAATTTATTTTTCTTGCAAATCTGTCGGCTAATGAGGCTGAGTCTGCAGCATGGCATCACCGGTCCCACCACGTGGGCTTGCGGCTGCTTCGGAGTGATGCTTTGCCAATCCTTCCGCCGTTACGCCGAAGGCTATCGTTTCAGCAAGCTCGGCTGTGAACTTGTCGATAAGCATGGCTTCGCGGCCTACAAGTCAAAGGCCTACCTGGGTGCGTCGGTCAATAGCACGTGGACCCAACCGCTCAACGTGAGGATCGATCTGAGCCGGGAGGCTTTCCAGGCGGGGGTCGAGACAGGCGATCTTTGCATGGCTTGCAACGCTTTGCTCGGTCTTGTCGTAACTCA
Source organism: uncultured Noviherbaspirillum sp. (assembly GCA_965974465.1). Lineage (GTDB taxonomy): Bacteria > Pseudomonadota > Gammaproteobacteria > Burkholderiales > Burkholderiaceae_D > Noviherbaspirillum. Next base: position 12,434 of record CBHCMF010000086.1, on the reverse strand, counting down.
TCTCTTACAAGGCGCTTCTCTCGACACCGCATGGCGTGAGTCCGAAAAGGGCCTGGAATTTTCGCGAAAGGCGAAATACCAGGACGATGTGGACGTCTTCATCGGCCAGCAACGCTTCATCGCCAACATGCAGGGCAGAACTGCGAGTTTTTCCTCTTTCGACGACGTACGGGCAGTACAGGACACATCAGACGAGAACACGTTCAACGAAACGTCCTTCGAGACGGAACTGGACAAGGGCAGGACTCCCCAACTGGTTTTCCGGTATTGGCTCCTCAAGATGCAGGCGCGGTTCCTATCGGGAGACTATGCGGATGCCCTCGCGGCGGCCCGAAGAGCAAAGGCGCTATTGTGGTCCGCGCTCGGCATGTGTGACTTGTCGCTGAACTACCATTACTACGCTGCGCTGGTCATGACCGCTCTGCATGAGGGCGCGCCCGCCGACGAGCACCGCGAATGGCGCGAACTGCTGGCAGAGCATCAGGCGCAGTTGCGCGAATGGGCGCTGGTCTATCCACCCCTGTTCCACGACAAGTTCGTGCTGGTCTCGGCCGAAATCGAGCGCTTGCAGGGAACGCCTTTTGAGGCGATGCGCTTGTACGAAGAAGCCATTCGATCGGCTCGCGAGAATGGCTTCGTCCAGAACGAGGCGATTGCCAGCGAACTTGCCGCGAAATTCTATTTTGCACACGGATTCGCCCCCTCCGGCAATGCCTATCTGGAACAGGCTCGCGACTGTTATGCGCGCTGGGGCGCCGCAGGCAAGGTGCGGCAGCTCGAAGAGCGTTATCCGCAATTGCGCGCACGTGCGATGCGCGTTCCTGCCATGCTCATGGATAACGAGGCCCAATTGGATATGCTGTCGGTCACCAAAGCCTCGCAAGCCATCTCCGGCCACATCGTGCTGGATGAAGTGATCGATACGTTGATGCGCATTACGGTTGAAAGTGCCGGGGCGCAGACCGGTATCCTGCTACTTGCCCATAGTGAGGACCTGACGCTTGCTGCCGATGCGAACGTCGAGCAGCAGAAGGTGCAGGTGCGCTTGTATTCCGGGCAAACGCCGCCGCCAGCGCAGTTGCCCACGGCGATCCTCAATTATGTCCGACGCAGCCGGGAACAAGTGTTGCTGATGGATGCCTCTGTCTCGCATCCGTTTGCAGCAGACCCTTACTTTGCGCAACACCATCCAAAATCTATCCTGTGCCTGCCTATTCTTAAACAATCGACGCTGATCGGCGTGCTCTATCTGGAACACCATCTGGCCACGCACGCCTTCACCCAGAACCGGAGCAAAGTGCTGGAGGTCTTGGCGTCCCAGGCCGCCATCTCGCTGGAAAATGCCCAGCTCTTCGCCGCCGTGCAGGAAAAAAATGCCCGCATCCGGCACCTGGTCGAATCCAATATCATCGGTATTTTCTTCTGGAATCTGAACGGCAACATCATCGATGCCAATGATGCCTTCCTTGAGATGGTCGGCTACTCGCGGCAAGAATTGTTGTCCGGCAAAGTGCAGTGGGAACGCATGACACCGCCGGAATACCACGAGCTTGATCAAAGAAAAGCAGTGGAATTGCGCGAAGGGTCGCGGTTCACTCCGTATGAGAAGGAATATCTGCGCAAGGATGGCAGCCGCATTCCGGTGCTGATCGGCGCGACTTTGTTCGAAGGTTCGCAAGATCAAGGCGTCGCCTTTGTGCTGGATCTGACCGAGCGCAAGCAGGCCGAGGCAGAGCGAGAAGCGCGACGTGCGGCCGAAGCAGCCAACCGGGCCAAGAGCGCCTTCCTGGCCAACATGAGCCACGAACTGCGCACGCCGCTCAACGGTATTCTAGGCTATGCCCAGATCCTGCAACGCGATAAGACCCTAGGCGAGCAGCAATTGTCGGGCATGAACGTGATCCGGCAAAGCGGCGAACATCTGCTGGCGCTGATCAACGACATCCTGGATTTGGCCAAGATCGAAGCCGGCAAGATGGAGCTCTATTCCACCGACATTCAGCTCTCCAAATTCGTGCAAACCATCGCCGAGATCGTTGCCGTGAAGGCAGCGCAGAAGGGCGTGGACTTTCTTTGCGACATGGCATCAGATGTGCCGCGAGGTATCCATGCTGACGAAAAGCGGTTGCGTCAAGTGCTGCTCAACTTGTTGTCCAATGCGGTCAAATTCACCGACCACGGTCAGGTGACGTTGCGAGTACGTTTTACACCACCGTCGCGGCTGCGCTTCGAAGTACGGGATACTGGCGTTGGCATCAGTGCAGAGCAATTGAATGCCATCTTCCAGCCTTTCGAGCAAGTGGGCGATATGCAACGCCGTCTGGGCGGCACCGGCCTGGGCTTGACCATCAGTCGACAATATGTGCGCCTGATGGGCAGCGATATCCAGGTTCAGAGCCAGCTCGGTCCGGGCAGCGCCTTCTGGTTTGAACTGGAAGTACCGGTCGTGGATGCGGCACCGGTCATAACCCCGACCAGGATCGTGACTGGCTACACCGGACCGCGCAAAAAAGTCCTGGTGGTGGACGATGTGGTCGAAAATCGGACCGTGATCTCTGACATGTTGCGACCGCTTGGGTTCGAGGTGGTCGAGGCGGAAAACGGCCGCGAGGGACTAGAACTTGCCCAAAGCCTGCGGCCGCACCTAATCTTGATGGACATCGCGATGCCCGAGATGAATGGGCTCGAAGCTGTGCGCCGTTTGCGCCAACTCGCCGCTTTCAAAGACGTGCCGATCATTGCGACATCGGCCAGCGTATCGGCGGCTGACAGCGTGAAAAGCCTGGAGGCGGGGATGAATGTTTTTCTTTCTAAACCGCTTGACATGGACAAGCTCCTGAACCAGATGGCGACGTTGTTGCATTTGGACTGGATCTATGACAAGGAAACGGTATCCGCCTTAGGAGCCGAGACGATTGATCACATCGTGGTGCCTCCGGTGGAGGAGATGGAAGTCCTGTATCGCCTGGCCCGGCTGGGAAACATGCAACGTATTTTGGCGCATGTAAATCATCTGGAAAAACTCGACGAGCGCTATCGTCCATTTACCCAAAAACTAAGCTCACTGGCCCAGGGTTATCAATCTAAAGCTATTTTGCGCCTCGTAGAAGAACACATGAATACAGAACGTGCACGATAGATAGCGCATTGCATCAATAGAAGAGCCGGTGCAGGTGAGGCGCTTTTGTTCACTAGCATTACCATGCATTAAGACTGCTTGGCTTATTGTCCGAGCGGACCGAGTGCATGAGCCGCTCGGCGAATTGTCGCACTGTCCAAATTGGGGTTGGGCTGCGCCAGCCTCTTTCAGCGTTCACTTTTTATTTACAAGGAACCTTTCTATCTCTGGTGCGTTCAACGCGACAAGATGAAGGCAAGAATATTCAATATCGGTGTTGGTGATGAATGCCGGAGGATGTGCAATGCGTCCCTTCTGTACATCAATTCCAAAGCATGGGCTGGAAGTGATGTGGAATCATTTTCTCATCTGGAGAGACGAAGCTTAAGTCTCCGATGTCAGCACTTATCGAGGGGGCATATCATCCACTCTCCGGTCGAAGCAATGATCCACAACATCAGCTCTTTCAGGAGACATTTCTTTTCACATAAAGGGATAAAGTCGCGCCGCAGCGGTCAAATCATATGAATGATTTGGATACTTTGTCGATCCCTTCAAAACCAGTTGTACGTATTTGCCATGAGGTACCTCTTCAACACGTTCCGCCTCTCTTGGCCTCTTTTGAAAACACGAAGAAATGTCATGAGACCACATTTCCCTCTCGGAATGGCAATCATCCTACGGGCTGTTGCAAATAAGGAGCTGCATCCTATACTTTTTATTGTTTGGTCATCGCCAACCGTGATGACCATGAAAGCGAGGGCGTGATGACTACCATCACTGAACCGCAAGTGAAAACTTCTTCCATTCTGATCGTGGATGACACACCAGCGAATGTTGCCGTATTAGAGGCACATCTGGTCAACCACGGCTTTTCAGTCATGGTCGCGCAAGATGGCGATGAGGGATTCGATCGCGCGCTATTCGGGCATCCCGATCTGATTCTGCTCGATGTAATGATGCCAGGAACCGGTGGTTTCGAAACGTGCCGTCGACTGAAATCGAATGACGCCACGAAAGATATTCCAGTGATTTTCATGACGGCGCTTTCCGATATTGAAGACAAGATGACCGGTTACGCTGTAGGCGGCGTTGACTATGTCACTAAACCCTTCCATACGGATGAGGTTCTAGCACGTATCAACACCCATCTGACGCTGCAAGCGATGCGACGTAAGCTAGAGAAACAAAATCAGCAATTACAGCAGGAAATCTCTGTGCGGCAAAAAGCCGAATCGGTGCTGGCCCAGCGTTCTCAGGAGTTGGTGCGTTCGAATGCAGAACTGGAACAAATGGCTTACGTGGCATCCCACGATTTGCAGGAGCCGCTGCGCATGGTAGCCAGTTATCTCCAATTGCTAGAACAGCGCTTTGGTGATCGGCTTGAGCCCGAGGCGCATGAATTCATCGGTTTTGCGGTCGATGGTGCTAAACGCATGCAAGCGTTGATCGATGATCTGTTGACCTATTCGCGCCTAGGTACCCGGGGCAAATCACTGCAGCCGACTGACTGCACGATGGTGATGGAGGCCGTTCTAAGATCTTTGCGCATAGCAATCAATGAAAGCGGAGCGCAGGTTCAATATGAGGCTTTGCCGGTAGTGCAGGGAGATGCTGCACAACTGACGCAATTGTTTCAAAACCTCATTGGAAACGCGATCAAATTCCGAGGAAAACAAGCACCGCAGATTACCGTGCGGGCGGAGCGGGAAGGCCGCTTCTGGCGCTTCGAGGTGCAGGACAATGGTATTGGCATTGCACCGGAATATTTTGAGCGGATCTTTGTCATGTTCCAACGCTTGCACAGTCGCAGTACCTATCCGGGCACAGGTATAGGACTGGCAATTTGCCGGAAGATTGTAGAGCGACACGGCGGACGGATATGGGTCGAGTCAGTGCCAGAGCAGGGAAGTGTTTTTAAATTTACGTTGCTTTCAGAAAAAGGAGAAAAGGCATGAGTGACATTATCGCTGTTCGTCCGATCGAGATTCTAATGGTGGAAGACAATCCGGGTGATGTGCGGTTAACCAAAGAAGCACTCAAAGATGCGAAAGTGTCGAATACGCTGCATGTGGTGGAAGATGGTGTCGCAGCAATCGATTTTCTGTACCACCGCGACGGACATGGTGGAGCCCCACGTCCCGACTTGATTTTACTGGACTTAAACCTGCCGAAAAAAAATGGCCGGGAAGTGCTTGAGGAAATTAAACGGGATGCGCATTTGAGAATGATACCGGTCGTTATCCTGACAACCTCCCAAGCCGAAGAGGATGTCCTGCGAGCATATAGTCTGCATGCGAACTGCTACATCACTAAGCCGGTGGATTTTAAGCAATTTGCCAAAATTGTGCGGACCATTGAGGACTTCTGGCTCAGCATTGTGACATTACCACCGACTACCGAGATAGGGCAATGAACCACATCCCAATCAAGATACTGCTAATCGAGGATAATCCCGGCGATGCACGCTTGATCAAATACATGTTGGCACAGGCACAGGGATTTTCGTTCGACTTGACATGGGTTGACAATCTGACCGAGGGCATTCGACATTTACGATCGCAACCGACAGATATCTTACTACTCGATCTGGGGCTACCTGAAAGCAGCGGCCTACACACCTTACAAAAATTACTGGCTTGCGCACCGGACGTGCCCACCTTAGTTGTATTAAGTGGATTGAGCGACGAAAATATTGCGGTGCAGGCCGTGCAGTCTGGCGCCCAAGACTACCTGGTCAAGGGACAGGTGGACACGGCACTGCTGATACGCTCGATTCGTTACGCGATGGAGCGTAGTCAAGCCAAGAAAGCGTTGCGGCAAGCGTACGACGAGCTGGAAAACCGAGTGGCCGAACGCACCGCCGAACTGGCGAATACGATTCAGGCTTTGCATGTGGAAATTGAGGAACGCAAGCAAGCCGAAGAGCGCATTCGCTACATGGCGCACTATGATGCGCTGACCGGATTACCCAATCGTGAATTGTTGCAAGACCGTATTTCGCAAGCCATCGCGTTTGCGCATCGCAACCGTACGCAGGTGGCAGTCCTTTTCATTGATCTGGACTACTTCAAACATATCAACGATTCATTGGGACACAAAATTGGCGACAGCCTGTTGCAGATGGTCGCGGATCGATTACGGGAATGCCTGCGCGAAGGGGATAGCGTTGCGCGTCTTGGCGGCGATGAGTATGTCTTGTGTCTTCCCTTGTTGGCAGGCGTTGGTGATGCTGCTCTTGTGGCTAAAAAAACCTTGGACGCCATGGAGAGAACTTTCAATGTAGAAGGGAACGAATTGCATGCAAGCGCCAGTATTGGCATCAGCCTTTACCCTGATGATGGCGCAGACGTTGCTACATTGATGCGTGCGGCCGACACAGCGATGAATCATGCTAAGGAGCGCGGACGAGGAAACTATCAATTCTTCACGCAAGCACTGAATCAGGCGGCGCAGCGCAGACTGATACAAGAAAACCGGTTAAGACAAGCAATAGCGAAAGGCGAATTTACCCTGCATTATCAGCCGCAAGTCAACATGGAAAACGGCACTATATTTTCTGCCGAAGCATTGTTGCGCTGGCGTCAGCCAGGAAAAGATCCGATCTCGTGCGGTAGCTTTATCTCCGTTGCTGAAGAGACTGGCCTGATCCTATCCATCGGTGAATGGGTATTGCGCGAGGCATGCCGTCAGCTCAAGCAATGGCGGGATGCAGGCCATCCTGAATTACGTGTTGCAGTCAATCTGTCACCACGACAGTTTTTGCAGTCGCATTTCCTCGACATGATTCTCGGCATTCTTGACGAGACAAAACTGGACCCAAGCGGGCTCGATCTAGAAATCACGGAAGGCATCCTGCTGCAACGTAATAGCGATACGGTCGACACGCTGAACCGACTGAGTTCCATGGGCATACAGTTGTCGGTAGATGATTTCGGCACTGGCTATTCCAGTCTCGCGTATTTACAGCGCTTTCCTGTGCACGCACTTAAAATCGATCAATCGTTCGTACGTGACATCGGCCGTGACCGAAACGCGACCGCGCTTATCACCGCCATTATCGCCATGGCAAACAGTCTGGACATGAAGGTTCTTGCCGAAGGGGTTGAGACTGTCCAGCAGATTGCCTTCCTGAGATCGCGCGGCTGTCTGTCGGGACAAGGGTTTTATTACAGTGAAGCAGTACCGGCGGAAGCGTTTATTCGCCTGCTCGATCATCAATAGAATTCAGCCGTAAGGAGAATTCCAGACAGAGCTCGTAGTGCTCGTGGATTCGTTGGTATCACTCTTCGCTTCGACAGCTTCTTCAATGCGCCGCGCGTGGCGCTATCATGCCCAGACCAAACTTCCCTATGTCATTACGTGAGCCGATCAATCCGGCAAGTCTGGCTAGCCTCATCCCTGATCCTTATCTGTAACCTGAGCTCCAGATAAGCAAGTTTCTGCAGAATCAAAGCTCGCTGTAGTTTAACCTGCGTTCGGGATAAGCCGATTCAGAGGCACGCTGGTGCCGCGGAGGCCAGAGGCAAGCGCCACTCATGAAATAAACGAAGAAAAGAGTGGACCATTCTGCCTGTTCCAGGTATATTCAACGCACTGCACTTGCATCAAGTTGTAATCATTGTTGGTCTCTTTCCTGTCTTGCTCTTCCTCAGAGCCATTCCCGTTTGAATCCCTTCAGTTAGATCTCCCTTGGTTTCGGGTGCGCTCCGGGCATTGTCCCATTATCTTTTTGTAAGGAAATAACATGAGTACGCAAACTGGCACAGTAAAATGGTTCAATGATTCCAAGGGTTTCGGCTTTATCACTCCGGATAACGGCGGTGCTGACTTGTTCGCGCACTTCCAGGACATTCAGGCAAACGGCTTCAAGAGCCTTTCCGAAAACCAGCGAGTCTCTTTTGAGCGCAGCACTGGTCCCAAAGGCGAGAAAGCTAGCAATATTCGTCCCATTTAATTATTCTGGCGGTTGCATTTTGCAGCCATCGGAATAATTTATCAGTCGTGAATGCCAGACTCGGTTTTCTCGACAACCAGCGCAGCTTGTTCAAGCCGGGCTGACACCATGCAGATAGCATGGGTTGTCCCAATATCTTGGCCGGGGGCACTATGCAGATAGCATAGGTCTTAGGGAGGCAGTGCTGGCTAGTTACACAATTCTTACTGCAGCAAATGTCGGAAAAACGAAATTTGCAAATAAACGGGGCAATCAGTTCAGATAGTGAGGCACCATGCAGATAGCGTGGACTTTCAAAAAATTCTGGCTTGAACACTATGCAGATAGCATAGGTTTCTGGCGATTGCATCGGGTAAGGAATGAAAGCTCGCTTCAAGCGGGCTTTTTGCGTTTTATAGGCTCAATTTTCAAGAGAATGTCCGTTGCACTATGCCTGAGCGCTACGGCGCCAAACCATGAAGTTATGTCTGACGCCAATCGGATAACTAAAGCTGCGTACAGGCATTATCAGACCGTGGTCTGCGCGTTTGTTTTTTTAACGCAACAGACACGATACCCACTCAGACCGGAGTATTGAGCGTGAAAATAATCGATCTTTGTGATGCAAGCAATGCTGTTTCCAGCATGCAGGCGTTACGTGAGGGACTGGCCGAAGATCTGGAGAATATAGAAAATTGCATTCGTGAACTCGCGCAGTCACCCTTGGCAACTTCAGATAGCGGCATCAGTGAAATGCAGGTTTATTATGTGGCTCGGGCCGCATTATATAGTGGGCTGGCTAGTATCAACGAAGTGCTGGGATGGGTACGCTTAATGGCTGCAAAAGATTCTGAGGGCAACGTAGCAGAGGTAGTGAAATCGCTGCCAACCGTGCCGGTGTCTTCAATCCATTAATTGAACCGGAGTTTGGGATAAGGACGTTTTGCAGGATCAAAAGAAAGCGCCTCACCACTTCATACGATTGGGGCTGCGAAGCCAATCAATACCAGTACGAAGCAGGAGGCGCGTTATGGACAGCTTAACGGCGTTGTTTTGCCTGATCGATGTTTTTCGCTAAGCTTTTGAGCCGGAGCGCCGGCCGCTGGAATGGATGACGCTGGAAGTGCTCCATCAGCTGCCAGTTCAAAAGTTTTTATTTGCTGCATGCGCGACGCTTTTTGCGCACCGAATTCTCTGGTTTGCCGAGCTATCAGCGTTGCCTAGAACTGCTGCCGCGCTGCATTGTTCCCTTGAGTGCCTTGTTCGCCATGCCTCAGATTTGGCTTATTCCGAACGCTGGTTAGCTTACGTACGGTTGCGCTTCTCAGCGCGCCTGAGCTCCCTTGCATGCACAATCAAATCGTTCTAGCGTTCCTGCGGCAGTACCTCTCGTTGAAACCATGTCGTTAGGGGGTATTTCTGCGATGCATCATTTCTGCCAAGAAGACGTGGTGAAATAAATACATTGCAACACGGAGTTGATATTTCTCAATCCGAGGTATTGCGAAATAGCAAAGACTGTCTGACTGCAACTTTTTACAGGTCTACGTGCCGTCTCAGTATGCAAGGGCGGCCAATGAAGGAGTATTTCCATATGACAATAGCTCGCGGTGTCTTTGCTGCATCGGTTATCCCTCTTATATTTTCGAGCCAAGCCTTCGCTAGTGGTTTCGCACTCAACGAAATGAGTGCAGCCAACCTCGGGAACGCCCTTGCCGGGGCAGCGACCGCAGAGGACGCAAGTACCGTGTTCTACAACCCAGCCGGCATGACCCGCCTGAGCGGGCACCATTTCACCATCGTTGGATCGCCGCTCCGCTACTCGGCAAAGTTCCGCAATGGCGGCTCGGTCACTGCAAGCGGCGCGCTGACCGGAGGCGACGGCGGCGATGCCGGCGGTTGGTCCCTCATTCCGGCGATGTTCTATACAACGGAACTGACACCGCGCTTGCATTTCGGTTTCGGTGTGCATGTGCCGTTCGGCCTGAAAACCGAGTACGACAATGGCTGGGTCGGACGTTACCAGGCCCTCAAGTCCGAACTTCACACCATTAACCTCAATCCCACGATTGCCTGGAAACTCAACGACATGGTTTCCATCGGCGGCGGCCTCAGTGCCCAATACGCCGACGTCGAACTATCGCGTGCCATCGACTTTGGTAGCATTTGTGTCGGTAGCCTAGGGGGAGCGGCCTGTGCGCCGACCGGCTTCTTGCCGCAGGCGCGTGACGGCAAGGTCACGATAAGTGGCCATGACTGGGGCTACGGTTTCAATCTTGGCGTGCTGGTCACGCCCGCACTGAATACGCGCTTCGGCGCTACTTACCGCTCCAAGATCAGACACAAGGTGCCCGGCAATGCCAACTTTGAGCGGCCTGCGGGTCTACCGGCGCCGCTTGCGGCTTCACCGGCTGTTAGCAACAGCGGCGCTAGCGCCAGCGTCGACTTGCCTGATTCCGCCAGCGTTCACGGCTATGTCGAACTCGACCAGAAATGGTCTGCCATGGCCGATGTGACCTGGACACATTGGAGCCGCTTTAAGGAACTACGCATCCGTTTCGCCAATGGCGCGCCGGACAATGTCACCCCGGAGGAGTGGCGAAACACCTTCCGTGTAGGGGCAGCGCTCAATTATCGGTACAACGACGAGTGGAAATTGCGTGGCGGCCTTGCCTGGGACCAGACGCCGGTTAAAACGGAATTCCGCACGCCGCGTATCCCTGACGCTAACCGCGTATTGCTTGGCCTTGGTGCGCAATATAAGCCGTCACGCAACAGCGCCTGGGATTTCGGTTACGTACACGTGTTCGTCAAAGATGCATCAATCAATAAGGCAGAGCCACCGGTCGGCGGTACGCTGGTTGGCAATTACGACAGCGACGTGGATGTCTTTTCCGTGCAGTACAGCCATTCGTTCTGAGATAGAGCGGCTTGGCCGGAGCGGGCGGCATGCCGCCCGTTTCATGCGTAGGTAATTCGCTTCAGGACAGTCATCGGCTAATGGTGCGCCTTCTCCTGATTTTGTTCTGAAGCTGCATGATGCCGTAAATGAGCGCTTCCGCTGTGGGTGGGCAACCAGGAATATAAACGTCCACCGGAATAATGCGGTCGCACCCTCGTGCTACGGAATATGAGTAATGATAGTACCCGCCACCATTGGCGCAGGAGCCCATCGAGATGACATAGCGGGGCTCCGCCATTTGGTCATATATCTTGCGTAGCGCCGGAGCCATCTTGTTGGTCAGCGTTCCGGCCACAATCATCAAGTCCGCCTGTCGGGGACTGGCGCGCGGCATGACGCCGAAGCGGTCCATGTCGTAGCGCGACGCTGCCGCCTGCATCATTTCAACCGCACAGCATGCCAATCCAAAAGACAGGTACCACATGCTGTTGGATTGTACGAGACGGGAAAGATCATCCAGTCGGGTCAGGATGACGTTATCACCATGGATCTCGGTGTTTTCCATGAAACCTCCAATGACAAGAACGCCATGGAGTGTAGCCACAACCGCCAAAATATACTTGTATTAACCCGTCAATTGACAGGCATAAACAAATCTTTGTAATCAGCCGGAGAAATACGATAAACCCAGTATGCAGGGTCATCGCTGGCAATCTTTTGGAGCAATTGAAGAGGGGCCAATCCAGTCATTTCAACAAATTCCCGATGCATGTGGGCTTGGTCGTAATACCCACCTTGCTGCGCGATATGGGTCAAATCGCCTCGTACGACGGGTGGGGCCAATAACCGTTGCAGCGTCAAGCCAAAGCGCAACATACGGCGGATGTCACGGAGAGACACGCCGAATGCTTGCCGCACGCGCCGTTCCAGTTGGCGCTCCCCGATGCCAAAATACAGCGCCAGATCGAGGAGAGGAAAGAACATTTTTTGACGCGCGGCGAGGAAGGATGTGCCGTCGCTTTTTTTCTTCTTCTTCGTGAGATCAAGGACCGATAGCAAAAATGCCTGAAATCGTTGAACGTAGTCGGCGATGGATTGCTCCTCATCGAGATCCCTGAATAATTGATCCACCCGCTCGTGACCGACAATCTCGCTGACCTCAAGGAACCGAGAATGGATATCTGCGGCAGAGAGGGCGAGTGAATCCTGAAGCAGACCAGGGCGGAACATCACCGAGAGAGCGAGTGTTCCTGGTTCAGAAATGGATTGGCGTGCAGTCAAATAGGGGCCGCTCAAGGTAAATCTTGGACGGCGCGAAAGCGTTCTATCTGGTTCCCTTACGCTGACGCCGCCGCGCACAAACAACATCAGATTTGGACTCAATGCTGCGGGTAGGTGACTTTCGCAACCGTCGAGCTTTAACACCATGAAATGCATCAGAAACGGAGCGAGATGCGGATGCGGTGGAAAGGTCTGTA
>CBHCMF010000085.1:0-18920 GCA_965974465.1 uncultured Noviherbaspirillum sp. | reverse complement strand
GTTTACTTGGCCTGCAGTATTCCGCACGAATGCCGACTGTGTGACAAAGCCACGTAAATTTCCCGTCGTGGCGCAGATACTCAAGCCTTTGCCAGGTCCTATCATCGTCCTGATCCTGAGCACGCTAGCGGTCAGTGCGCTCCATTTGCCGGTAGAAACGATCGGTTCCAAATTCGGTGGCGTGCCTCAAAGCCTACCGCATTTTCAACTGCCGGCGTTTTCATGGGAATTGGTAAAGCAGTTGTTCGCCCCAACGATCACGATCGCTCTTCTGGGCGCGATCGAGTCGCTGCTGTGCGCGCGCGTCGCGGACAATATTACCGGTGACCGTCATGATCCGAACCAGGAATTGATGGCGCAAGGCATCGCCAATGTCGTCACGCCATTTTTTGGAGGGCTTCCCGCCACTGGCACCATTGCCCGTACCGTCACCAATATCCGCACAGGCGCCACTTCGCCAATTGCCGGCATTGTTCACGCCGTTACGCTATTGTTAATCGTGCTGATTGCCGCGCCGCTGGCGACCAATGTGCCACTGGCTGCCTTGGCGGCAATTCTGCTGCATGTCGCGTACAACATGGGAGAGTGGCACGAGTTCTCCAGGCTGCTGCATTTTTCGATGAACTACCGCATTCTGCTGATAGTAACTTTTTTACTGACAGTAATCATCGACTTGACGGTCGCAGTTGAAGTTGGCTTGGTGTTGGCCTGTGCGTTTTTCATTTATCGGATTTCCAGCCTAACACGCCTCGAGCCCATTCCCGCCACGGCGCTACCTGTCCATCCCGAGCCAGGTGTCACAGCCTATTCGATTTTCGGCTCTCTATTCTTCGGCGCAGTAGGAAAAATGGAGTTCCTGACGCAGCCAGGAAACATTCCGGAAAAAGCGATGATTCTAAAAATGACGCAGCTCATTAACCTCGATACCACAGGCTTGGATGCGCTGGAGACGGTGCATAGGACACTACAGAAGAACGGCTGTCAGTTGATCCTGTGTGGACCGAATCACCAGCCGCTCAGTCTGATGACGCGCACCGGTTTTCTTGATCGTTTGGGACATGACAATTGCGTCGACGATCTGGCACATGCGGTCATACGCGCCAATAGCATGGAGCGTCGATTAGGCACCAGACAGCCATAAATCAGACTATTGCCACAACAACAATCATACTCATCACAAGCCCCAAGACAGTATTGGCTTGCGGAGTAGCCGCGAAGACAAGGTAAAATAGCGCCTGCTTTTCCATTGTGATCATATCCATCATGAAATTCAGCAAGCAACAGACGAGGTACGTGTCCGAATTCACCAAATTCCTGACCGACCTGAAACAGAAGGATCCAACCCTCGAAGAAAAGCAACGCGCTGGCCGCGCCCTGTTATGGGACAAGGCGCCGATCGACTTGGACGCCCGGCGTCGCTCTGAAGAATCTCGCGTCAAACAGCAGCCCTACGTCTATCAGACCAAGTACTGATGTCCACGCAGGACGCGCTGCTTGCGCATTTACCAGCTGATGCTCCCGAGCTTGCGCTTGCAAATCAGCCGGATTCGACACCCAATGTAGTCGATGGTATGGCGCTTGCAAAACTATACGGCGAACCGCTATTCAAAATACCGACGGATTTGTATATTCCGCCGGATGCGCTGGAAGTCTTCCTTGAGGCGTTCGAAGGGCCGCTCGATCTGTTGCTATACCTGATTCGCAAGCAGAACTTCAATATTCTTGACATCCCGATGGCGCAAGTCACGCGCCAGTACCTGGATTACGTCGATCAGATCCGTGTCCGCAATCTTGAGCTTGCAGCGGAATATCTGCTAATGGCAGCCATGCTCATCGAGATCAAGTCGCGCATGCTGCTGCCGATGAAGAAGGCCGATTCTGGTGAAGAGCCGGAGGATCCACGCGCCGAACTCGTGCGCCGCCTGCTGGAATACGAACAGATAAAACTCGCGGCACAGCAACTCGACGCCTTGCCGCAACTGGGTCGTGATTATGTGCGCACACAGGTCTTCATCGAACAAAGTGTGGCCACCCGTTGGCCGGATGTCAACATCACCGAGCTGCAAGCGGTCTGGGCCGATATTCTCAAGCGTGCCAAGTTAACTGCTCATCACACCATCAGCCGCGAGGAACTGTCGGTACGCGAGCACATGACCAGCATTCTGCGCCGCCTGCAGACAGCCAAGTTTGTTGAATTTGCAGACCTGTTCGATCCATCGCGTGGCGTGCCAGTGCTGGTGGTGAACTTCATTGCACTGCTGGAGCTGGCGAAAGAAACACTGATCGAGATCACGCAGGCAGAAGCCTTTGCGCCTATCTATGTCCGGCTCGCGTATTCTCCAAGCTAATTTGCACCATTCCAGCCGCATGCCGCGGCACTTACCCTAGTAAGTTTGTCTCATGAAAATCATTTCTTCCATCGATGAATTGCGCGATCAGTTGCGAGGGCAACTTCGTACCGCGTTTGTGCCAACCATGGGTAATCTGCATGAAGGCCATTTATCCCTCATGCGCCTTGCCCGCAAGCATGGGGATCCGGTAGTCGCCTCGATTTTCGTTAACCGCCTGCAATTCGGGCCAAACGAAGATTTCGACAAATATCCGCGTACTTTTCAGGCTGATGTCGAGAAGCTGGAGAAAGAAGGTGTATATGTATTGTTCGCGCCGACCGAAAAAGACCTGTATCCCGAGCCCCAGGAATACCGTGTGCGACCACCAGATGATCTCGGCAATATTCTGGAAGGCGAATTCCGCCCTGGTTTCTTCGTTGGTGTAACGACAGTAGTGCTGAAACTTTTTTCTTGTGTACAGCCACGCGTTGCGGTATTTGGCAAGAAGGATTATCAGCAATTGATGATTGTTCGTAACATGGCGAAGCAATTTGCATTACCGACGGAGATCATCGCTGCAGAAACCTGGCGTGCAGAAGATGGCCTCGCACTGTCCTCGCGCAACGGTTATCTATCACCAGAAGAACGGGAAGAAGCACCGGAACTGTTCAAGCTACTCAACGAAGTAGCCAACGAAGTGCGCTCCGGCCACCTCGACATGTTTGAACTGGAACGACATGCGATGGCTAAACTCGCCGGACGCGGCTGGAAACCTGATTACATTTCCATCCGCAAGCGCGCTGACCTGCAGCCGCCGTCGGCCGGTGACATCGCGCAAAATGCCCCCCTGGTGGTATTGGCCGCAGCAAAACTCGGGACGACTCGCCTGATCGACAATCTCGAAATCTGAGCGCATCGTCCTGCATGCATTCATCGTTTTCGATGCGGCGTTTTTGGCCCACTAAACTGCTTGCATACGGTGCGCTCATGCTGGCGCCTATCGCTTGTGCCGCAGCCTCAGTATCAGTTATCGATGACGCCAAACGCACCGTCACCCTCCCCAGCCCGGCGCGCCGCATCGTCAGCTTAGCCCCGCATGCAACCGAAATGTTATTTGCTGCGGGAGCCGGCCCCTATATCGTGGGAGTAGCCGAGTTCAGTGATTTTCCGCCGGAAGCAAAGCGTATTCCGTCAGTCGGCAGCGGTGTATCGCTCGACCTTGAACGCATTATCCAGCTCAAGCCGGATCTGGTGGTTGGCTGGAACAATGGCAATGCTGCAACCCAGCTGAAGAAGCTCGAACCGCTCGGTATCCCGATATACAAAAGCGAACCTTACGACTTTGAGGCGATTGCCCGGTCTATCGAACGCCTAGCCCACCTTGCGGGAACAAACACTGCTGGGCGTGCGGCAGCAGAAACGTTTCGGGCACGACTCAAGCACCTGCAAGATACGTATCAACAGCGCCGACGCATCACTGTCTTCTACCAAATCTGGCGCTCGCCGCTAATGACGCTCAACGGTTCACATCTGGTGTCGTCCGCACTACGACTGTGTGGCGGTGAAAACATCTTCGCCGACCTGCCACAGCTCGCACCAACCGTGAGCGTGGAAGCCGTGCTGAAGGCCAATCCGGAGACAATCATCGCCAGCACTGGCGAACAAGATGATCTGTTCGCCCCCTGGCACCGCTTTCCTGCCCTAAAAGCAGTTGCGCGCGGTAATCTCATTGCGATCGATGGGAACTTGCTGAATCGCTCTGGTCCGCGTGTGCTGGATGGTACTGAGGCACTGTGCAAGCAGCTCGATGTGGTACGAAGAAAGCGCCCTTAGAGAGGCATCAACATTAAGTCCGTGTCTCCTGGATCGATCCCCCGCTGTGACAACAGTGTTGTGATCTGGCCACGATGATGTGTTTGATGATTAAACAGGTGCGTTACCAGCAGCCAGGCCGGCCGGATACGAGTAGACTTGGTCAAACCGCTGTACCAGCTAAAGTTACCCGCTAGCCAGTCGGCGTTAAGTGCATCGGCCCACATAAGAATGTCTTGATCCATTCTCTCCCGCGCCGCCTTCAGTGCAGTCCAGTCATCATGTAGGTCGGTACCAATGGCAACTTTCGGATACGCTTTCGCCAACGAGGTACCTTCAGTAAAGCGGCCGAGCCACATGCCATCGCCCCAAAGTAGATGGTTCAGCGTCGAGTGGATCGACTTGAAGAACGCGCCGCAGTCAGCCTTTCGTTCTTCATCTGTCAAACGCTCGCACGCAGCATAAATTTTCTGATTCATCCATTGGTTATAGCGCGCCATGGTTTGCACGTACTGTTGTGTAATCATGTCCTGTTTTACTTTAGGCTAACCTCTTCCGATTACGCTGATTTTTGATAGGTGGGCGGCAAATTATCTGCCTTGCCGTATTACTGCTGCACCCACTTCACGATTCCCCGCCACTGCTCCAGATCCTTTTCCACGTGAGAAGGAGCGATGTCCCATACCGTTGCGCCATGGGCGGCGAGCTGGACGTAGTTCTGGGTATCGCGCAGATAACCGAGCATCGGCAAACCGAGATTGTTCACGTAATGAGCGAGCTGATCAGCAGCGCGTGTGCGGATGTTGACTCGCATGCCGAGTACGCCGACGTCAACTTTGCCACTTCGTCCGGCTAGTTGCTGGAGAAATTCCTGGGTCGCGAGAATATCGAACATGGAGGGTTGCAACGGTATCACGGCCTTGTCGGCAATACGTAGCACTTCATCAAGGCGGGAGACCGCAAGGCCGGCGGGTGTGTCGAGCACGATATGCGTGGTGCCTTTTGGCGGCTTGGCGACATGGCCGTCGACGATGTCCCAGGAGGTGATGGGCGGCAGGCTGCCAGGGCGCAACGCGAGCCAGGCACGTGAGGACTGCTGTACATCGGCATCGCCAAGCATGACCTTATGGCCATGTTTGGCAAAATATCCGGCAAGATTGGTGGCGATGGTGCTTTTGCCGACGCCCCCTTTAGGATTTGCGATGACGATGACTGGCATGTTTTACCCTCCGTAGAAGTGATGCGACTGCCTTTTTCTACAAGAATATCATGCAGTTTTCATCCCTCCCTACCTCAGGGTGCTAACTCTGCCAGTCATGCATTTTTAGAAATCCAAGCGGGCGGACAGTCTCACTTGACGCCCTGCATCAGGATAGATGCCACCTTGGCAAGATCCATAGGCATTCGTGAAATAATCCCGATCCGTCAGATTGGAGCCGGCAATGGCAAATTCCCATGCTCCCACTCGCATCGCATACCGTGCGTCTAGTGTCGCAAAAGAAGGAATACGGGCAGTGCAGGCATTGGAGAAGTCGCCACCATAGCGCTGTGAATCGACCCATTGCAACCCGACACTGGCGTTCTTCTTGGTTCCAGGCAGCCAATTCAGACGAATAGTCGCCGTGTTACGCGGGACCAATACCATTTCATTGCCAGCATTGGGACCATCGGTAAATTTAGCCGAAATACGCTGCAATGTTGTCGATAGCGTGAATGCGGGCAAAAGCCTGACGTGGGCCTCCAGTTCGACACCCTGACGTCGCGTTGGATCCAAGTTCACATTGGCAAATTGAAGGGGATTGTAGAAAATTTCGTTCGTCAACCGATGGCGAAACACTCTGGCAGTGATCTTGCGTGCCGCGCTTCCTGCCGTAAAACCGACTTCCAAGTCATGAGAGATCTGCGGCTCCAGGGGCTGATTAAGTAAAGGCGTCAGGGCATTCTCGTCTGCGTTTGCAATACGGTAGCTGCGTCCGGTTTTTGCGAAGACATCGAAGGTAGGCAAAAACGCATACTTGCCTTGCAGTTCCCAAGCGTTCAAAGACTGGGATTTGCTATAGCCAGTGGTGCCGAAACCGAGCGGATCGATAAAATCTTTATCGAAGATTTCATGGCGTGCTCCAGCTGCAATGCGCGCCTCACCAACACGAATTTCATCACGCACGTAAATTGCGCGGGACTTTTGCGTTGCTTTTGCGTCAGAGGATGGAAAACCGGCAAAGGTACTGTCTGTATTTCGATTCCAATGCACAAAATCCAGACCAGCCACCAACTCATTCTTCACACGGCCACTGTCTAAGCGGTGACGAAGACGTGGGGAAAATTGCGTCATATCGCTATCTGCACGGTAATCAAATGCTCCAAAGGACGACAGGGACAGCGATTTCGCTGTTCTGTTCCGATGCGACAATTCTGCTGCAAAATCGAAGTCACCCAAACGACGTTCGGCTAGCAGCGTATATCGGTTTGTGTCAAAGGAACCAAAATCATTGGACGTCAATGTTTGGCGCGGATTCGCCTCGAACTCCGCCAACGACAGTGCTCCTGCAAAGCGCGCGTCCTGCCGCGCCACATCAATGCGCAGGGCAATCCGTCCTTCATTGGATGCCCATTGCGCACCGCCACTGAAATTATGTTGTTTCACATCGTTATTATCGCGATAGTTGTCTGCGCGCTGAGTACTTACGTTCGCATCCAGCGAAAATCCATTCCAGGCTTTTATTACAGAACTGCGCAGTTCTCCATATCCGTAGGAACCGGCCTCGGCGACAACAGTGCCATGCGCCCCTTGTTTTGCACCACGCTTAGTGATGATTTGTATGGTGCCGCCGGTGGCCCCTTCACCATAGAGCACACTACTGCCTCCCCGCACGATTTCGATGCGTTCGACAGATTCAACTGGAATCGATGACAAAAGCGCAGGACTTAACTCATTCTCGGACAAGCGAATGCCGTCGACCATAACAACCAAATTCTGATCG
This sequence comes from uncultured Noviherbaspirillum sp., assembly GCA_965974465.1. GTDB lineage: Bacteria > Pseudomonadota > Gammaproteobacteria > Burkholderiales > Burkholderiaceae_D > Noviherbaspirillum. The sequence continues at coordinate 11,797 of CBHCMF010000085.1, read as the reverse complement.
CTGGATGTGCCAAATCCGCGCAAATCCAGGGAGAAATCCTGAGTGCCACTGAAGTTTGCGCGGCCATAGACACCGCCAAGCTTGCGTATCGCCTCGTTGACATTATTGAGCCCAGCTTCGCGGATTTCCTCGGCGCTAATGACGGACGCGCCAATTGGGCTCTGTGTTGGATCAACGGCGAATCGTGATGCACTGACGACAATCGGTGCAAGTGCCTTTTCTTGATTGGATTGGCCATAGGCAGGAGCCACAAATAATGCGGACAAAGCGGAAACCAAAGCCAGCCGTTTCCACGTGGCTTCACGATGCAGTGGAATAGAAAGAATCATGATGAAATTTTCAGAAAGATGCGCGCAGCTTGCCTCCCCGCAAGCTGGATTGAACAGAAGGCATAACAAACGAGCGCACCGAAAACGAATCAATGGAAAGTCGCAATGCGTATTGATCCGTGTTCGCCAAAATCCCCCGTCCGCACACTTCCACCTGTTCTGGCCGGTATCCGGGCTGGCAAGACGAAACGATCAACCTTCCCATGCAAACTGCACAGTGGTGTCGCAGGACCGTCTGTCATTACGAAATACAATTGCGGGGCATTTCGTGTGACGCTTGCTTACCGTTGCGGGGGCAGCACACGTTGGCTTAATAACAAGCACCGTGTTTCCCGTTTAACTGCGCGCATGAATAGGCGCGCGGGCACCAAAACGCCGACATTGTAAGGCTTGCAGTGTGCCCTAGCAACAAAGAAGCTGGCCGCCGCTGCGCTGTTAGTACTTTGTTGGTACCTATTTAGCAATCGAGCACAAGCAGCTCGCCATAAGCGATCTTGTGTGCACTTTGCGCTGCATCCAGTGCCATATCGATCGGCGAAGCATGGTGCATACCGGCTGACAGCAAACGTATCGTGCCCGCATGGCAGACGATGGCGGCGCTTGCATATCGTTGCTGCAGCAGCTCGTCGTAAAACGACCGCACGCGTTGCGCCATTTCCAGCACACTTTCGCCATCGCCAGGCCGGTAGGTACACAGATCGTCTGCCCAGGCGTCTATCTCGGCACGCGGAATGTCATTCCATGCGCGCATTTCCCATGCGCCGAAATGCATTTCGGCCAAGCGTGCGTCGTAAATCACTGGGGATGAGGCAAGTGCGTCTGCCAACTGTGCTGCCAGTGTGCGGCAGCGTAGCAAGGTGCTGGAAAATAAGGGTGTATGCTTAGGCAAAGCCGGCACTAGGGCGGCCACCAACCGTTGTTGCTCTTGCTGCGCCACAGGCAGATCGGTGCTACCGTAGCAGAGGCCATCGGCGATGTCCGGACGTGCATGTCTGATCAGATACAGGCGCATTGTCAACCGATCGTCGCCAGAACCGCCAGGTAAAATGCCAGCTCAGATAACTGCTGCACTGCACCGAGGCAGTCCCCAGTATATCCACCGATACGGCGAATGAATTTCCGTGCCAGCCAAATCGTTGCCAGCACCGTTGCAACAAGGCCTGCGGCAAGTGACTGCCACGGCAGCCAGCCGACGGCACAGAGCAGGGCTGGTATCGGCACGACCGTCGCGACGGCAATCGTAAATTCTGAGGTGGACATGCGCTGGGCGAGCGGCTTTGCTTTCCCTTCTGACTTTGCATAGTCGAGGCGCCAGATCAGCGCTGTCGACGCAAGGCGCGACAGCGGATGCGCGACCAATAGTGCGGCGAACAGTATTGTCGGCGATAGGTAAGAAAGCGCAATGCACTTCAGTGCCAGCAGCATGCCGATGCCGATTGCGCCATACGCACCGATACGCGAATCGGTCATGATCTCGAGCACGCGCTGCCGCGTCATCCCTCCTCCCAAACCGTCGCAAGTATCGGCGAAGCCATCTTCGTGAAATGCACCGGTGAGATAGATACCGGCGATCGTCGAGAGCAGCACCGCAACGACATGCGGCAGCGCCAGAGAGGTAAGCGCGTAAACCGACGCGGTCACGGCACCGACCACGAGGCCAACTGCAGCGAAATAGCGACTTGCCTGATGCAGCCAGTCTGGATCGAAACCGACCCAGCGCGGGATCCGCAGCCGCGTGAAGAACTGCAATGCAACGAAAAATAGGCGGAGCTGGTGCACGCTGCGTGCGAGCATGCCTGTCGAGGGCGTATCCGCACCTTGCATGTTTACTTGTTTTTCTCGCTGACCTGCGCCGATTCGAAAGTCGCCATGTCACGCACAAAATTCACTGCGGCATGGAGCAACGGCAAGGCAAGCGCGCAGCCGCTGCCTTCACCCAAGCGCATGCCAAGTTGCAGCAAGGGCCTAGCGCGGAGGTGCTCAAGCATCTTCCTGTGCCCGCGCTCATCTGAGCAATGTGAAAAGACACAGTAGTCGAGAATGGCAGGTTGCAGACGCGCCGCGACCAGTAATGCGCTGGTCACGATGAAGCCGTCGATCAGCAGTACCATGCGACGCTCAGCCGCGGCGAGCATCGCGCCGACCATCATGGCAATTTCAAATCCGCCGAAGGTCGCAAGGATATCCAAGGGGTCATTCACCGCCGCGTGGCGCTCGACGGCTTTCTCAATCACCCGCTTTTTATGCGCAATGCCATCTTCCGTCAATCCTGCACCGGCGCCCACGCATTCCGCGACAGCAATGCCGGTCAACTTGTGCATCAACGCAGCTGCCGCACTGGTATTGCCGATGCCCATTTCGCCAAAGCCCACAACATTGCTTTCCATGTCAGTGACCAATGCGATGCCATGCTGCATCGCAGTCATGCATTCGTCCTTAGTCATTGCGGGTTCGATTGCAAAATTACGCGTGCCATAACCGACTTTTCTGTCTACCAGAAGATCGCTCTGACCGAAGTCATGCTTAACGCCTGCATCGATTACCCGCAGCGTGCAGCCGTTTTGCTGGGCAAACACATTAATCGCTGCACCACCCCCGAGGAAATTTTCGACCATTTGCCAAGTGACGCTTTGCGGAAAAGCTGAGATGTTCTCTGCAACGACGCCATGATCGCCGGCAAACACTAGAACCGTCGGGGCAGTCAAATGCGGCTGAACGCTTCTCTGGATCAGTCCGATTTGTCGGGCCAGCGCCTCAAGCAATCCGAGACTCCCAAGCGGCTTGGTTTTGTTGTTGATGACGACATCGAGTGCTTGCGATAACGCGATATTGGTTATCGGTTCGATAAGGGGAATGCGCATAAGCCGGTAAGGTATAGGTGAAATATTGACTGGCCTCATGATGCGCTACGCTCTTCGTGCAGAAGCAAGCGAACAGTGCTTACGCCCATTCCTATACAGATAGAGACCAAAATCCGGGCAGTTTATGCGGGCCAACCAGCGCGAGTCAAATCGCCCACCGCTATGTGATGCAATCGAAGTAAACTGTGAAGACAAAATAATTCCCCTGTTGCAACAACTCTATCGACGGCATCTCTCATGAAAAACACCACCGAATACTACAGCCAGCAATACAATGCCCAAGCCGCGATTCCGGACCACCCGCGCATCTTTACCCGGTGGACCAAGGATTCCGCGCATGTGCGCCGTACCCAGGCTGCCTTATTCGACCTTGCTTACGGCGATGCCTGCGGTGAACGCCTGGACTTCTTTCCGACGAACCGCAGCGGCGCTCCTCTGCTGGTATTTATCCACGGCGGCTGGTGGCGGTCACTCGACAAATCGGACTTTTCCTTCATTGCACCAGCTTACACCCGCGCCGGATTCAACGTGGCGCTGACCAATTACACGCTGGCACCGGCAGCGTCGATCGCGGATATCGTGCAACAGCAATTGGCCGCCCTCTCCTGGCTGTATCGCAATGCTGAGAAATATGATTTTGATCCGCGCCGCATTGTCGTGGCAGGGCATTCTGCCGGTGCGCATCTTGCGGCAATGATGATGGCCGCCCAATGGCCGGTGTTTGCCTCGGATCTGCCGGTCAATCTGGTCAAAGGCGGCATTCTTCTGTCAGGCATCTATGATCTGGAACCGGTATTGCATACCGAGTTTGTCAACGCCGACCTAAAACTGACCCAAAACGATATCGATGTCCTGTCACCTGCATGGATGCCGCAAGCACATCCTGCGCCTTTCATCACCGCATTTGGCGGCTTGGAGTCAGAGGAATTCAAGCGTCAGACCACCCTGCTTGCAACATCCTGGAAAAAGCATCATCGGGCGGACATCCCCCTACCCAACGCCAATCATATGACTATCTGCGATGCTTTTAGTGAGCCCGGAAATTCACTTTTCGAAGCCAGTGTCAAGCTGATTACCGAGGCGAAATAGCGACATAGAGGACATGTCGGACTTTACCGATAGGCACAATCTGGCCTTATGATGTTAATGTTGCGCTGAAGAAATTCGTGTTTAATAATCGTGCTGAATACACCTAGCGCGGTTTGTTTGCGCGCGAGGGAGGTCTGCACTGGTCAAGAGGCGCCTCCTTTCAAGCACAGGCAAAACCGCTATAGGTGTCATTGCCTGAATGCAGGACTGCCGTAGAAAAGCTGACAACGACTATAGGGAAGTACCGACATGACCGACGCTGCAGATGATCTTGAAGCATTGTTTGATGAAGTTGCCGCACAACGCCCCGACACTGTCGTTCCCGTCGCCTCCGAACCTACCTCCGCTACTGAGGACCCAAGCTCCGCCGAGCCCGACGCGGCATTTGGTGCCGAACCAGAACAAGTCACCGAAGACCCGTCAGAGAAACCCATGTATGAGCGCCTGGGCGGCATCGTGCGCTTGCTGCACGATTCCCTGCGGGAGCTCGGCTATGACCGTTCGCTATCGAATGTCGCCCACCAAATCAACGATGCGCAGGGTCGCCTGAATCATGTCGCCTCGTTGACGGAACAGGCTGCTAATAAGGTGCTGAACGCCGTTGACACTTGCATGCCCGAACAGGACAACTTGGGCAAGAAGGCACAAGACATGGAAGGCCGTTGGGCAGAACTGTTTGCCGGCAAGCTCAGCATTGAAGAATTCAAGGTGCTAGCCGGCGACTCGAAGCAATTTGCCTCCATTGTCCTGGAGGCCACAGAAGCGGAAAAAGCGCGTCTTCTCGAGATTATGATGGCACAGGACTTTCAGGACATCACCGGCCAGTTAATCAAGAAGATTGTCGCGATCACCAACACGGTCGAACACGAACTCGCGCAAATACTACGAGACAACGCGCCGCCGGAAATCAAGGCCGCGATGGCCGAAAACAAGCCGGCAGAACTGATGCAGGGTCCGTCCGCTCCGGGAACCGCCATGGCGCAGGACGATGTCGATAGCTTGCTCGCCGATCTGGGGTTCTGATGGATGACATGCTCAAGGAATTTGTCGTCGAAGCATTAGACCTGGCGACGAACGTAGAGGAGCACCTGCTCTCACTCGAGCGGCGTCCCGATGACAGCGATTCACTCAACGCGCTGTTTCGCTCCTTCCACACCATCAAGGGCGGTGCCGGCTTCATGAATCTACCGGCCATCGTCTCCGCCTGCCACCTCACCGAAAACCTGTTCGACGCTTTGCGTACCGGCAAGATACCTGTCACGCCAACAGCCATTGAAGCCGGGCTGCAAGCCAGTGGGTTCGTTGCCGATCAGTTAAGCCAACTCGCCAATGGCACCGCACCGGATGCACTGCCCGCAATGCCGGCTGCATTAGAAGCCATTCTGACGCAAGCAATCGAAGGCGGCACAGCGATACCTGCCACCACACCTGTTCAGGCCGAGGTGCTAGCACCGGTTGAGCCAACGGAGGCCAGCACAGAATCGGCAGACAGTCTGGACTGGGAAGCTCTATATCGTGCAGTCGTACCCGCCGATGTGCCTCTTCTGGAGGCATCACCCGCAACGCCGGCCAACGCAGCCCCGCAAGTCAAGCCAGCGGCAGCCGCAGTGGACGACGCAATACGACCGATTACAGCGCAGGTCAAAGAAGACAGCATTCGCATTGACGCCGTGAAGCTCGATGCACTGCTCGAAGTCGCAGGTGAATCTGTCCAGGCAGCCAACCAGGCCAGCGTTCTATTGGAAAAGCTAGCGCAATTCCAGTTTGAAGGCCAAGCTGCCGCCTTGATGACGACTTTGCAAGAAACCTTGAGCCGCGCTGCGCGTTACTCATCCGAACTGCAGCGCGCGACGCTGTCTACCCGCATGCAGCCCGTCGGCCGCCTGTTCCAGAAATTCCCTCGCCTAGTGCGAGAACTTGCAAAAGATCTGGGCAAGGATGTGGAGCTGGTGATCGAAGGTGCCGAAACCGAAGTCGACCGCGTCGTGGTCGACAGTCTGTACGACCCTCTGGTCCACATGCTGCGCAATTCCCTTGACCATGGCATTGAATCGCCTGAGGAACGCGCCACCACGGACAAACCTGCCAAGGCAACCATCCTGCTTAAAGCCTGGCAAGAGGGAAGCAGCGTCATGATCGAAGTGTCCGACGACGGCAAAGGCATGGACCCGAACAAGTTACGTGCCAAAGCCATCGCCAAGGGCTTGATTGGCGAAAATGCCGCGCACACCACAGAAGAAGCGTTGCAGCTCATTTTCCTGCCCGGTTTTTCGACCAAAGAAGTTGCCTCCAGCGTCTCCGGTCGCGGTGTCGGCATGGACGTTGTAAAGACTGCCGTAGAAAAACACCGCGGTGCCATCCGTACGGAATCCGTATTAGGAAAAGGAACGACCTTCACCATCCGCCTGCCGATTGAATTGTCGATCGTGCCGACCATGCTGGTGCGCACCGCCGGTGCCGCACTGGCCATGCCCATGGCGGTCGTGCAACGCGTGGTGGAACTGCCGGAGACATTTGCAGAAGTCGGCGGCGCGCCTGTTCTGCGCGATCAGGGCAGGCCGCTTGCCGTACGTTCGTTGGCAAGTATCCTCGGCTATGAGCAATGCAAAGAAAAAGTCGGTATCGTCATTGCGGCGCCCCATCCCTACATTCTTGCTGTAGAGGCCGTTGACGGCACTGCTGACTTGGTGATCAAACCCCTGACCGCACTTTCGGTGCCGGGTGTGAATGGCACCGCACGCTCTGCCGAGGGCGAGTTGGTACTCGTGATTAGCCTGGCCTTCCTCCTTGACGGCTGTAAGACGACAGCCTCATCGCTACTTACCGCCTGAACACAACAATCCCGGACAGCAGCACTGTCCGGGATGACGCCACTACTTCGTGCCGCGCCCGCCCGACACGGCGGTGAATACGCCTAATCCAATGAAAGCGCTTGCTGTGACATAACGGCCGATGGAGCGGGCACCGCGCACACGTCCCAATAGTCGCCCGACACGACTCGCCACCAACACATAAACGCAATCCGTCATCGCCGCAATCACAACGAATATTGCTCCCAACGAGACGCTCTGCAGCATTGCCGAACTACCAGGGTCCATGAATTGTGGCAGGAAAGCAGCGAAGAAAATGGTGGTTTTGGGATTCAGTAGCGCAACGACGAAACCATCACGGAAAATGCGGCCCAAGCGGGCAGCTCCAAATTCAGGCTGGACCGCATCCGCCCTCGGCGCCCGCAATGCCTTAACACCCAAATAAATCAGATAGCCTGCACCAGCATATTTAACAAGGCTAAATGCCAACGAGGAAATCGCAAACAAGGCCGCCAACCCAATGGATGCACCGATCGCATTCCCCAGATTACCCAACGCCACGCCCGCCACAGACGCCCCGCCCGCTCGCCGCCCTTGCGCCAGGGTACGCGTCACGACATACATTACCCCCGGGCCGGGCGTCACCGCTAGCGCCAAGCTTGCCAAGAAAAAGGCCATCAACAACGGCCATGCCGGGAAGAAGTCATACATATCGCTCTCCTCAATGGTTTTCCCAGCTGCCAAGCAGATGGGAAAACGTCTTTGTTAACGTGTGATTAGCCCGAAAGTTCTTGAATATTACATTGAAGACCCGCAATGGCTCTTGCCTCAATAAAACATGGTAATAACAAACATGGCTTGTCGTGCGCCCTAACCTGCAAGCGATTCCACTAAAAAATCCACAAAGCTACGCACCTTTAGGGACACATGTCTGCCATGTGGGTAAAGCAGCGAGAAGGGGCGTGAGCGGCCGGCGAAAGACTGCAACACTTCGACTAACGTACCGCGTCGCAAATCCTCCTCGACAATGAACCGGTATGTTTGAAATAAGCCTGCACCGCTGCGCGCCAACGTAACACCGCCTAGCAAATCTTCAGAGCAGCGATAGTTTCCCTCTGTCTGGACATCGATATCCTTGCCGTGATGCTTGAATATCCATGGTACGGGACGGCCATTACTGGGTAGCAGAAACTGAATGCAACTATGGTCAGGTAATGCCTCCAACGAGTCTGGGATGCCAGCACGCGTCAAGTAATCTTGGGCAGCGACGACCACCAAATCGGCATCTTCCAATTTGCGCGCAATCAGACTTGAATCCGGCTGCGCCCGAGCGCGTATCGCCAGGTCATAACCCTCATCGATAAAATCCACATTACGGTTGCTAATATGGACTTCCACCTGCACAGCCGGATAACGTGCGCTGAAAGCTGGCAGCAGCGGGAGAATGCGATAGTGCCCATACGTGGTCGGCACGCTGATGCGCAAGATACCGGCAGGTGCAGTCTGACGCCCAGTTACCTCCCTTTCCGCTTCCACCAGTTGCGACAGCGCCTGCCGGCACTGTTCGAAATAGCTACGACCGCTATCAGTCAATTTTACCTGGCGGGTAGTGCGTACGAATAACCGCACGCCCAGACGGCGCTCTAAACGCGATACCGAACGGCTTACCGCTGCCGGCGTTACACCTGCAGCAGCGGCTGCAGCGGTAAAGCTGCCAAGCTGTGCCGCAATGCAAAACAGCTCAATGCTGCCCACAAGAATATCGTCAAAGTGTCTGGCCATTTATTCCATCATGTATCAGAAAAAGTGACATTCACACCATTTATCTACTGATAAAACATAAATAGACTACACGACATCGATATCCAATGAGGCAAGCCCCATGTTGTTAGATACCTCTTCATTGGCCGTCATCTTTAGCCTCTTCCTCAGGAGACCTGTTCCATGAAGCTCTATTATTCCCCTGGCGCCTGCTCGCTGGCTCCCCATATCGTCCTGTGCGAAACGCAACTGCCCTTTACGCTGGAACGCGTCGATACGGCAACACACAAGACACAACACGGCGCAGATTTCCACACGATCAATCCCAAGAGCTATGTGCCTCTGCTCCAACTCGACGATGGCCAGCGTCTGAGCGAAGGCCCGATCATCACGCAATACATTAGTGACAGAGCTGAGCGGCGCGATCTGATGCCGGCGTCTGGTACCATGGCGCGCTATCGCGTAATGGAGTGGCAGAATTACATCACGTCCGAATTACACAAATCATTCAGTCCGCTGTTTAATGCGTCGCTCGACATCTCCGCCAAAGCGTTCTTTGCGCAAGCGCTGCACAAAAAATTTGCCTGGGTCTCCAGCCAATTACAGGAGAAGCCGTATCTAAGTGGAGACCACTTTACCGCTGCTGACGCCTATCTGTTTACTGTTGCAGGCTGGAGCAAGTACGTCGGACTTGACCTCTCAGATTTCCAACCTCTGCAAGACTTCCTAAAGCGAGTAGCAGCACGGCCAGCAGTACGTGAAGCGATGAAGACTGAAGGCTTGGCCGCTTAAAATGCGTGAGTCGCGTTTGGCGCTCGACTCTATATCATCCCAAAGAGAGGATCATCATGTGGAAAAATACTGAAGTCTCGCGGCGGCTCAAGCTCGCGGCCCCTATCGTGCAAGGCCCGTTCGGCGGTGGTTTGTCTTCCGTTGAATTGGTTAGCACTGTTGCTAACGCCGGCGGTCTCGGTTCATTCGGCGTGCATCATTTATCAGGCACGCAGATCTTGGACATCGCTACCCAGATCAAGGCACGTACCACACACGCATTTGCGCTCAACTTGTGGATCCCCCATGAAGACGCGGACGATCCCATTCTTTCGAACGAAGAATTTGCACATCATGCGGAAGTGCTAAAGCCGTATTTCGATGAACTCGGCATTACTTTACCAGCACGACCGCAGCGTTTCATGCCACGTTACGGAGAGCAGATTGAAGCAGTGCTGGAAGCGCGACCGCCAGCATTTAGCTTTGTATTCGGCGTACCATCGGCGGATGTGCTAAGGCGCTGTAAGGAGCGCGATATCGTCACTATTGGTACGGCGACCACGCCCGATGAAGCGATCGCGCTCGATCGCGCCGGTGTCGACATGGTCGTCGCGACCGGCTTTGAAGCGGGCGGACATCGCGTTTCCTTTTTGCGACGAGCAGAAGATTCACTGATGGGCACTTTCGCACTGGTGCCACAAGTCGTCGATGCAATCAAGGTACCCGTGATTGCAGCCGGCGGCATCGCAGATGGCCGTGGGATCGCCGCTGCGCTTGCGCTAGGCGCTCAGGCGGTTCAGATCGGCACCGCATTTCTGGCATGCCGCGAATCATCTGCCACTGAACTGCACCGCAATATGCTATTCAGCGAACAAGCCCGTTTCACCGGTTTAACACGCGCGTTTACCGGCCGAATTTCGCGTGGCATCCTCAATCGCTTCATGGAGGAGATGAAGCCGCACGATGCTGACATCGCGCGCTATCCGGTACAGTCTTGGCTCACTGGCTTAATGAAAAGCGCGGCATTGAAGCAGGACAGGATTGATCTGATGTCGCTCTGGTCAGGCCAAGCAGCACCACTATTACGGCATCGCGATGCAAAGTCGCTGATGAAGGCCCTGGTGGAGGAGGCCGAACAAGTGATGAACACACGCTGAAGGCCTTACTTTGTCCCGTCGCCAGTCGTTCTGATTTCGAGGTATCCCCGACACCGCTACGGGCAAAGTCAAGCGCTTACTTACTACCGCCGAGCATCGATTGGCCTATCATTTTGGCCATGTCTTCGCTTCCAATGTCGCCTTGATAGGTACCGGGTGAAAATGCACCATGCTGCAAAAAGGCTTGCAATACAAAAACGGCTTCAGCCCTCAGGCGTTCGTAGTAACGTTCATCCTCTTGGCTTAAAACCAGATTTCCCACTTCATCTACCGGGCCTTTCTTGCCAAGCATTTTTGCCATCTGATCGGCATCGTAGTCAAAAGACGACCACCCTTCAAACTCCAACATAACACGTACCATTTTGATGTGGTCGTCCGTCACGGCAATGCTACTCACATTTTCTGTGTTCTCTGGTCCTTCGCCTTTTCTGACCTTCGGCGTTAACTGATACGTCCCGGGTTGAAATTCTGTTTCATTCAACAATGTTTTCCAGAGGGTTCTGAAACGCTGATTTTCTGGGCTATCAAACCCGTTATCAAAATAGTCATCCATGGAAATAACGCCATTAGGCAAGACTGTGATGCCTTCCGATGTTTCTGCCGCACGGGCATGGCGCAGCTGCGCAATATCGGCTGAAGTCACTGTAATCCGCTTCGATTTAAGTAAGTTAAAAGCGTCGACATAGTGCTGAATTTTGTCGCGATTCCAGTAAAGCACCCCTGCACTAATTAAAATGACCACTACCGAACCTACGATCCACATCACTTTCTTTTTCCCCAACATTTTCTTTTTCTCAAAAACATTCACGGTTGACTTTATGTCGCCCAATGCTTCTATTGACATGTCCCAGACGGCGTCACAGCTGAATGAATGTTCTTCCGCCGGGGGCAAATTATAGAGCGAACTGATGACTATCTTGACGCAAACCCAAGTTGCGCTAGTACATGCCGGCATTCAACAGCGCCAGCACGCCCAGTACAGCGAAAATCGTGGCGGCAATCGCATGTACCAGTCTCAA
>CBHCMF010000084.1:0-18927 GCA_965974465.1 uncultured Noviherbaspirillum sp. | reverse complement strand
GGGCCAATCCGGCCAACCCCCGTTATCTTGCCTATCACGATGAAGAGTGGGGTGTTCCCTGCCATGACGAGACACGGCTGTTCGAAATGCTCAATCTGGAAGGCGCCCAAGCCGGCCTGAGCTGGGAGACCGTACTCAATAAGCGCGACACCTACCGGGCCGCATTCGACAACTGGGACGCCGAAAAAATAGCGCGCTACGATGCTGCCAAGGTTGCAGAATTGCTCGCCAATCCGGGCATCATCCGCAATCGCCTGAAAGTAGCCGCTACCATCTCCAACGCACAAGCCTATCTGCGACTGCGTGAGGACACCGGCGGCCTCGCTCCCTACCTGTGGACCTATGTCGATGGCAAACCGATCCAGAATGCATGGAAGCATCCGCATGACTGTCCCGCAAAAACCTCGCTATCCGATCGCATCTCGAAGGACCTTTCAAAGCGGGGCTTCAAATTTGTCGGTTCAACCATCATCTATGCCTACATGCAAGGAATCGGCATGGTCAACGATCACATCATGGATTGTTTTCGTCATCGCACGTCAACGCAGGATTAAATACTACTCAACCGTTTTCCCAATATTCCCCCCTGGCGAATGACAAACGCACGCAACAAGGTGGGGTAATCCGCTGACACGGCTTCTCGTACCGACGGCCGCTGTGCCAGCGTCTGACGCCATGCGCGAATTTTCGGCGTGTCCGAGAACAGATCGACACCGCTTGCTCCATCGAACACGTCGAAATAACGAAACACCGGTGCGAATGCTGCATCCACCAGACTGAAGTGTGTACCGCCGAAAAAAGGGCCTTCGCCCAGGACGCCTTCAATTTGCGTGAAGCGCTCGGCAAGTGTCTTCGCAGCTGCCGCATAAGTAGCCTCGTCCTTTGCCGTGTAAAACGTCCAGACCGCATTCAAGGTTGCTGAAGCAAATTCGATCCAAGCACGATGCTTCGCGCGTTGCACGGCGTTTTGTGGATGCAGGGCAGGCGGGAGCGTATCTTCGAGGTATTCGCAGATGACGGCGGATTCGAAGATAGGGATTTCGTCGACTTGCAGGAGCGGGGTTTTTCCCGTCGGGGAGAGTGCAAGAAACCAAGCCGGCTTGTTGCTCAGATCGACATCGATGCGTTCGTAAATGGCGTTCTTCTCCTTCAATGCAATGACGGCACGTTGAACGTAAGGGCAGAGGAGGTGGCTGATTAAGGTGAGTTTCATTTTGTCGCTTTTAGGAAGTAGGGAAGGCAGGCCCTTAGCGCAATTGCGCCGCTGTGAGGGGAACAACTGCGCGATTGCCCTTTGACAGCGCTAATGCGCCGTCGCCGAGTAGACTGTGCACAACCGACATCGCGATCAAGAACAACGGATATTCCCAACCGCCATTGGCATTGCTGAAAACCCAGCCGTTGCCGAGATGGGCGACGGTAGCACCGGCCAGAACGGGGAGCAGGGCGATAGATACGATCCGGCCGTGCCAGCCGAGCAGGATCAGTGTGCCGCCAGTGAGTTCAAGTAGCACCACCGGCCAGGCGACGAAGGCCGGCATGCCATGGCTGGCCAGAAATGATTCAAAACCGGGAACAGTGAATACCAGCAGTTTGAGCAGCGCGTGGGAAATCCACATCACGCCAAGGCTGGCACGTAGCAGCGTTGCGGCATAAGGAGCAAGGCGTTGATCGATCATAAGGAAATTCCTTCAAAATGAGTTGATGTGGTGCTAATGTAGGTGTGCATCGATTCAATGAAAATAGGCGTAAATGAAATCATCCTATGCAAAAATGCAAGCATCAATTAGTCTCGCCGATCTAGAGATGCTGTTGGCACTGGTGCGCGGACGATCGCTGGGCGGTGCTGCAGCCCGGTTGAAGGTAGATGCATCGACGGTATTCCGGTCGATCAAGCGCATCGAAAAGGATCTCGGGGAATTGTTGTTTGAGCGTAGCCGGCAGGGCTATCAGCCAACCGAGTTGGCGCGAGAGCTGGCAGGCTATGCGGAACGCATCGAGTCACAGTTGCAAGAGGCACGCGAAGTCGCCTCCAAGAGCGGTGGTGAGCCAGCCGGTGTGCTGCGCATTACGACCACTGACACGATCTTGCACGGACTGTTACTCCCTCTCATGAACCGGTTTGCTGCGATGTACCCTAAGATTGATGTGGAGCTCGTCGCCACCAATGCGCTGGCCAATCTGAGCCAACGTGATGCGGACGTTGCTATCCGCGCCACGCGTAAGCCGCCACCCCATCTGATCGGTAGCCGGCTCGGCACGCTGTCTTCGGCGGTATTCGCCGCGCAGGCGTATCTTGAACGCAGTGCGCAGCCGCTACGATTGGAGGACGCCGACTGGATCGCGCTGGACGAATCCCTGGCAGACCATCCCTCGGTCCGGTGGCGCCGACAGCACTATCCGAAAGTGAAGCCGCGTTACCGCTGCAACAGTGTGCTTTCAGTATCCGGTTCGGTCGTGTGGGGGTTAGGTGTGGGCGTTGCACCGCTGTTTTTGCTAAAGGATCATCCCGGCATACGCATCGTGGAAGGGCCACTGGAAGAATTGCAGACGGAACTGTGGATACTGGCCCATCCTGACATTCGGCATCTGCACCGCGTCAAGATATTGTTCTCGTTTCTGCGCGAGAATTTAGAACTCATTTCATAAATACGAGGGCCCGCGCAGGCGGCATGGACAGATGCAGTGCAAGACGCAACGCAGTAATGTATTGCCAAGACCACTTGCCCGAAGGGGGCGCACCAGATCGCCGCTGGGCCGCATTGTGCTCGTCTCGGAGAGCATCTATTCGACGCGCCGCACACCTTGCCAGCAATGATTCTGGTGTGAACCCGGGCCTTCCTACCTATGAAATGAGTTCTATCCTTGTAGGCTTCCTTGCGAGACCTCAAGGAGTTGCATTCGCGCTCTGATAAATGTTTGGGAATCGCCCTTCGGAGGGCGCCCACTTTCCTGCCGAGATCGCCAATACCATGCGAAACATTCCCTTCATTGTTTTACTAATGCTCACTCCGTTTGCCCCAGCAGTTGCGGACAATACCGATTTCAGCGGCGCCTGGGTCGCGTGGCTGTGTCCGGACGGCGTACAGCGCGATTCCGGAAAATGCTCGAACTTCGTGTTGGAGTTATACCAACAGGACAACAAACTGTGCGGCTCGCATTTTTTCTCAACAGCAGGTGCGGACCGGGTCGATGAAGGCCAGCCCCCGTCAGTCATGGGTGATATCGTAGATGACGCTGCAACGGTGGTTGCCATTAGTAGCCGTTCCGGGAAGCCGGTACGGGGGCGTGTGGAAATGAAAAGGAAAAACGGCAACTTACAATGGCTGCGTCTGGAAAACTCTACCGGCGACGACCTCTTGCCGCAAGCTGCTACGCTGACAAAATCAAAAAGCAAGACATTACTTGCGCCGATGTTCGAACAGGAACTCAAGGCAGTATGTTCGTCCGCTTTTACCATGGCAACCTCCCATGCTACACCGACACCGCCAGCAGCAGAGCTTCCACAGCAGACGCCACTGACAGCGCCCGGCAAGCGGTGAACGGCGGTATCCTTATCCGTGAAAGGAACAGGACAATGCTTTTCTCGAAAACCTTAAACGTATCGATTGCGTGCCCGCCAACGAAAGTCTATGAATTTGTTCGCGACGCGCGCAATCTCCCGCAATGGGCGCCGGCGTTTTGCAAATCTGTTCGTCCGGCAGGCGACAATTGGACCGTTGTAACACCACAAGGGCCGGTCGGACTGCGTTTTGTGGGACGCAATGCACTTGGCGTGCTAGACCACTATGTGAGTCCGGCTCCAGATGTGGAAATCTACGTACCGATGCGTGTCGTGCCAAACGAAACCGGCAGTGAGGTTTTGTTTACCTTATTTCGCATGGCTGGCGTAGCTGAAACGGCATTTGAGGAAGATGCCGGTTTTGTACAACAAGATCTGGATACGCTGAAGCGTGTACTGGAAATTTGAAACAATTTGCAACAAACGCAAGGTTGAACGTTTGCTATCCGCCTCTTGCTTGATAGAGGAAGTGGCTTCTTCCCACTGACGTCCCCTTGCGCCGTCGGACGTGCTGAATCTTCTTAGCGAGAGCACTCATCTTTCCGCATTTTCTCTTGTCCAAGGGCTGATACAGTCCTTGCGTCAGTATGTCTTGGCGCGGTTTTCTTGTGCGTGCGAGGGAAGCCATCTCGAGGGGGGGCGGCATGCCGCCCGAATGCCCTACTTCACCCGTGCGTACAGTGGGGTTCTCGGCACAGCATGACCACCGTTATGCGCACACCACACTCAAATCGCTCCAAGGATGCTCAGCAGATAGTCTCTCCTCAGTGTCTCCTGAGGTTTGGCGTGGAGACCATGCGGTCTCCACGCTTTTTTTTGCCCCCTCACGCTGTACATCTTCTATCCATGTGTGGCGGCTTGCTCGGAGCGCCGCTATGTAGCGAAGGCAAAGGTATCGACTTCTAAGTCTGCAATCATTGTTTTCACGTCAAGCTTGTTCGCTATCGATGCGGGAATCATCCTGGATACGGCAGTGGACAGGTGCGAGTGTGCATTTTTCCGGCTCTCTGGCTAGTGGTCCGTCACACCCCAATTTTTGGTGTATGCCGAGGTGATCGGAGGCGAGTGCAAGGCGCAAAGCACAGTCAGGGTGGTCCCCTGACGAGCATTTGCAACGCCGCAATCGCCTTCGAGCGACCGGCAGAAGCCGAAAATTGGGGTGTGATGGACCACTAGGGTGTAGCTGGGGTTTCAGACAACATGCTGTCCGCCTGCAAGCGGACACGCGCACTGCAAGTGTGCAATCGTCCTTGCGGGACGCGTACTGGCATGCAAGCCAGTACCGCTCCGCAGGCGGATCGTATGCGATCCGAAACCCCTGCTACGCCCTGTAGCGCTCTCACCCAATTGGCGAACATTGCCGAACGAAAGAAAGTGAATGTCCATGTGGCTTCAGAGGCAAAAGTAAGCGGTCAACTACCGAATCTAGGATCATCCCATATCGGCCTTAGCCACATGCTGGACAATGCGGTATAACATGCAGTCCATGCCGCGCATGCAAGTGCCTACACGCGCAATTCGAGACAATAGCGATTCATTCATGCCAATCCATTATCTGGCCTCTCTCACAGCCCCTGAGCGCAGTGCTCGCGCTAATCTTCATCTTGGTGTTGCGCTCACGTTCATCGCCGGCGCACTTAACGCGGGTGGCTTTCTCGCCATCGGACAGTACACATCTCACATGACGGGCATGATCTCGTCAGCTGCCGACAACCTTGTGCTCGGCAATGTCGAACTGGTCGCCACGGCGCTGCTCTCCGTCTTGTCGTTCGCACTCGGCGCTGCATCGACAGCCCTCATGGTAAATTATGCTAAGCGCAATACTGACAGCAATATCTACATGCCGCCTTTGCTGATCGAGGCGGTGCTGTTGCTCATATTCGGCCTGATAGGCGCCAATTTGCAGATGCATGAATTCATCAACCTGTCGCTAACGGCAGCACTGCTATGTTATGTGATGGGCTTGCAGAACGCGTTGATCACCAAGATCTCGAATGCGGAAATCCGTACGACGCATGTCACCGGTCTATTTACTGACATTGGCATTGAACTTGGTAAGTTGTTCTACTGGAATCGCGGGGTGGGCGACATGCGCGACTTTCATGTCCTCGCGAACCGCGCCAAGCTGCGTCTCCATTTGATACTGGTCGCCTCCTTTTTCATCGGCGGCGTGATGGGCGCATTCGGTTTCAAACATATGGGATTTTCTGCAACCATCCCCTTGGCGATTGGCCTGGTGATCATGTCATCAGCGCAGGTTTTCCACAGCAAAGAGTGATTTGTCTTGGCGTGGAAGGGAGGGCGTCTCGGGTCGTTCCCTTTTGCACGCACAGTCAATCTACGCTAGTCCTTCGGCGCATCCCCTTCATTGAAAAAAGGCCTACGGCCTCACAAGCGTTTTCACCATTTTTCCTATGGTCTGCTGTTGCGCTTGGTCGAGTTCTCTGAATGCTTCGATCAGGCGATATTCATCGCTATGCAACTGCAAGTCTTCCACGAATCGTTCGCCTTCTGCGAGTGCAATCAAACGGTATAACTTCGTGCCAAAGACGCAGGCCAACTCCTTCAGAAAGTCCAATCGGAATTCGCGTGAGCGACCCAGTTCTATCTTCGAAATATTTGCTGCGCTTGTATTACATAGATTGCCGACATATTCAAGACTCCACCCGCGCTTTTCGCGGAGCTCGCGCAATACTTGGCCGAGCGCGATAGGCAACTCGGTTGCATTATCGGAAATGGGCGTCGTGATCGTGCTTGGCCACTCGGTATGGCGATGGTTCTGCACCCGAGACTGGGTAACGCCGCCGCGAAGCGGTATTTGCAACTTTGTTTCGAGCGTGGCGATTTTCTCTTGCAACGGCTCCAGTAGCTGATGGATAGCAGAGACTGCACTAGTCACTCCAAAGAAATCATCATAGGCAACCGC
This sequence comes from uncultured Noviherbaspirillum sp., assembly GCA_965974465.1. Lineage (GTDB taxonomy): Bacteria > Pseudomonadota > Gammaproteobacteria > Burkholderiales > Burkholderiaceae_D > Noviherbaspirillum. The sequence goes on along the minus strand of CBHCMF010000084.1, from coordinate 12,439 downwards.
AACTTCCTCAGCCCGAATCGGCCTGTCATTCCCGATCGTCGCAACCGTATCCTGTTGTGGCAAATTGTATTGTTGCCGTAATTCGGCTAATTGGGCGCCCACCGTCGATAAGCGATGGCGTAAGTCAGTCTGGTAAGTCGACAAGGCCAGCAAATTGCGCGCCCGTGCTCGGAATTCTTCATGATCGACAGGTTTTTCAATCACATTGTTGGCGCCGGCATCCAGTGCTGCACGTTTAATGGCACGATCGCTTAGTACTGACACGACGATAATAGGGATCGGCACTGCCCTATGTAGGGTGCGTACCTGCTGAATGAACGCAACGCCATCCATTTCCGGCATGCGATAGTCAGTGACGATCAAGGCTGGCTGATTATTGGCGATCCACCTTAATGCCTCGGTTGGTGCATCGAATGCTTCAACGACGATGGAATCATCGATGGATCGTAAAAGTCGAGCAATCACTGTTCTGCTGTTGACGGCGTCGTCGACAATGACGACATTGGTAGCTTGTCCCATATGTGCTCCTTTTGAGCCTTTTTTATAAAGGTAAATCGGCTGATGTCATTTGCACTTTGTCGACGCTATCCGTCGATACGGGTGCTGGCAGATATGCCGACGCGCTTCTTATCAACTGCAGCAAGAGGTGAAGGCTTTCTGTCGTTGCTGCAAATAGGTCTATTAGGTTTTGATGCGTTAAATCTGTTTTTGCGCTATCTGCGGCGTCGATTGCTAAACGAAGCTGATGGCACGCATTGAGAAAAGAGATAGCGCCCACTTCACCCGCAATGCCTTCCAACGCATGTAAGGAAAGTTTCATCAAGGCTTGACTTCCCGCCATGGCGTTACTGAGGGCGGATAGCTGCACGTTACCATCTTCTTGCCATCCTCCTGTCAGCTGCTCAATGAGTTCAACCCCGCCTAGCGCATACTGATCCAGTAATCTGTTTGGATCCAACAATGGTGGCGTATGTTTTTTATCTGTGGTCCCTAGCGTGGCCAGGGCAGAACGTAGTTGCGCTATCTTCAGCGGTTTGGTTAAAAAGAGGCTGGAGCCCGCTGCTTCGCACATCGCTTTGACTTCTGGCGTCGCGTGCGCCGTCAACATCAATATCGGAAGGTGCGCATAACAGGGTTTTTGACGCAAGACACGAAGAAGATCAATCCCGCTAAGATTCGGTAATTCCACATCTAGTAAAACCGCATCGTACGATTTGCTCACCAAATGAAATAACGCCGAAATAACATCGGCAGCCGCATCCAGTTGATGTAAGTCTCTCTCTAGCATCGTCATCGCCACCGAGCGATTGACAACGTTATCTTCCACCAGTAGCAGGCGAAGAGAACAATCTGTTGATAATAAAGATTCTGTCGAGGAGGGCGCCGCTTTCAGGGTCTCGAATCGCAGTGAAAACCAAACACGCGATCCCTTTCCGACGGTGCTCTCGACACCAATTTTCCCGCCCATGAGTTCGACGAGCTCCTTGCTGATGGTGGTGCCTAGACCACTACCGCCATAGCGCCGACGGATATAGTTTTCCCCTCGCTGAAATCTGCCGAAAATATTTTGGACAGTTTCTAAAGTCATGCCGATTCCCGTATCGGTGACCGACCAGAGGAGTTCAATCGCCTCTTCCTCTTTGTTGATGACTTCGACGTTAATCGATACCGTACCACGCTCCGTAAATTTGACGCCATTCGCGACTAAATTGAGCAGTACTTGCTGCACGCGATCTGGATCGCCGATTAACCAGTCGACATTTGGCGGTAAGGGTAAAACCGTTAAGGAGATATCTTTCTGATTTGCTGCTAGACATTGTACGTTGGCGACATTATCGATCAGCTTTGAGAGGCAGAACGGGCGCTTTTCCAAGGTCAATTTTCCGGCCTCAATTTGCGCAAGATCAAGTAAATTGTTGACCTGCGCTAACAGAATTTCCGTGGAGCTGGTCAATGTGCGCATCCATTCATGTTGCTGTTCCGTCAGCGGCGAGCGTTCCATGAGGTCGGAAAGGCCGATAATTGCGTTGAGCGGCGTCCGTAGCTCGTGACTCATATTGGCCAAGAATCGACTTTTTTCTCTGTTGGCCTCTTCCGCAACATAACGGGCATATTCCACTTGTATGCGATGCTGTTCAGCATTGGCTGAACGGTTTATCTGGCGAAGCCCTGCAACCAGCAATAGACACATACCGGAAAGCATGACGCCTAACAAGCACAACTTAAGTGTGGTATCGCGGAACCATCGCTGTAGAACGACCTCACGGTTGAGGCCCACAAACATGGTGATCGGTTGGCCCGCCACGCGCCGAAACGCATAGAGCCGGCCTGCTTGGTCGAACGGATCGACTCCTTCAACGAAGCCGCTATCCCGACGCATGGACAGTGCTTGCGACAAGGCATTGCCCGTCAATTTGTATCCCGGGGCGTTCGCCATGAACGGATAACGAACGAGAACAGCGCCGTCATCTCTCACCATAAGAACGGTGACGGGGAGATCGCGGGCAAGATCCGCATAGAAGTGGCCTAAGTAGTCAGGGTCGAAATTGGTCAGAAAAACACCTTTAAATTCACCATTGCTGCCGCGCACAGCCTTAGCGAATGGGACGTTCCATTTCTTGCTTAGTTTGCCTAGTACAGGCAAGCCAATCTCCATCCGGGTGCTACCTCGTGCAGCCTGGAAGTAATCCCGGTCGAGGTAATTTAATTTCGGTGCCGGCAGCATCAACGTGGTGGCAAGCAAGGTTCCCATGTGATCGAAGACGCTCCAGGTAGCCAGTTGTGGCACATCCTGTAATCGTGTTTTGAGATAGTTATGCAAGCCCACCTCATCGCGGCGCTCGACAGCGTCAAGAAATGCCGGCTGCAGAAGAATCATTTCCGAGACACGATGCGCGTCCAGCGTACGCGCCGTATGTTCTTCCAAAACGCGGGACAGGCTGCCAAGTTGGTGTTCGGCTGCGCGTAATGAGGTTACGCGGTCTTCATAAATTGACCAACCCAGTACCAAGCAGGACGTAATGGCGACAATGCTAAAAAGCGCCACCAGATTAAGGCGAAGGCGTGAATACGATTTAGCCGCCGAATCTGCCGATCTGGCGGATTGATCGTAGGGGGTCTCATGCTTTCGCTCTGAGATATTGCCGGTTACATTCTTCGAATTCATCAAGCACAATCCTCTTCCTATTTGAGATATTGTCTGGAACATGAGATCTGGCATCTGGCAGCAAGACCTTCATGCCGGTTGTATAGGTGTCTTGTGGCCGTGTGACAGTTTTCTTCTTCATGCCAAGCGAGAGAAGTCCTGCCAATGCCTCGTCGTCAAACTGTTCTGGCGCCGCATTACGGTATGGCTATCACGACCCAATCAATAGGCGTCTTCGAAAACCTCTCAACGATTTGTTGAATTTTAATATTGTTTTAACAAGTGCTCATCAAAGCAGCAGGGTTTTTGCAGATCCCGGGAAGTCGGGGCTCAATTTTTGTTCAACGATTTGTTGAGTATTGCGGCCTATGGTTAATCCATTTATTGGTAAGCTTTTCACCTTATCTTTTGCACGACGATGTGACTGAGCACATGTGGACAGTGCTTGGTAAGCACGTCATCGCAATGCAGCTTCTCATTCTGGGGGGACAGCGTTATTTAATCCTGGTTACAGTTGACCGAAGACAGAGATCGATGAAACAATTTACATTTTGGAGCCTGGGCTATGTCATGCTATCGGGTAGTGCACAGCACATGATGTGAGCCGCTTTGCGGCACACATCGAAATTCCACTCCATTTCACATAATGCTTTATCGGCGTCGTCATGTTATTGACGCCTTTGCTACTGATTGAAAAGAGACCTCGCTCATGATTCGCCGATTGCTCATCTCCCTCATTGCTTTGTTCTCATTCGCCGCTCACGGCCAAGCCTTGGAAAAGCCGAACATTACGGTTGCAGTAGGCGGGAAGGGCCTGTTCTACTATCTGCCTCTGACCATCGCCGAACGGCTTAACTACTTCAAGGATGAAGGGCTTAAGGTCGACATCGTTGATTTTTCTGGCGGGACAAAGGCGCTCGAAGCCTTGGTGGGCGGCAGCGCGGACATCGTGTCTGGCGCTTACGAACACACAATTTCGATGCAGGCGAAGGGCATCGACATCCAATCGGTCGTCGTACAAGGGCGGTATAACGGCATTGTGCTGGGCCTGCCTCGCGCCAAAGCGGCGAACTATCGGTCAGCAGCAGATCTGAAAGGCTTGAAAATCGGTGTCACTGCGCCTGGTGCCAGTACCAATCACTTCGTCAGCTTGCTGTTGGCTCGCCAAGGGCTGCCTACTGATTCCGCATCATACATTGGCGTCGGCACCGGCGCGGGGGCGATTGCAGCGTTCCAGCGTGGGGATATTGATGCCCTTGTTAATGTTGATCCCGTCATCGCTCAGCTTGAAATGGGCGGCATGCTGACGCCGGTGGTCGACACGCGCACCGCGAAAGGGATGAAGGATATATACAACGGTGACTATGCAGCCGGTTGTCTGTACTTGTCGGCCGATTTTGTAAAGAAGCATCCGAGAACGACACAAGCTGTCGTGAATGCGATGGTCCGCGCATTGAAATGGATTCGAAATGCGACGCCAGAAGCCATTCTCGCTACTGTCCCTCCTGAGTATTACGGGAGTAACAAAGCACTGTACGAGACCGCGCTGAAGAGGAATCTTGAAGGTTTGTCGCCTGATGGGAAAAACTCGATGGCCGCTGCCGAAAATGTCTACCGTGTGTTGAAAGCCTTTGATCCCAAGGTGCAAAGTGCAAAGATCGATTTGTCGAAGACCTTCGATAATACGTTTGTCGACAAAGCGCTGAAAAAATATCCATGACCTTGGCAGCGATCGAATTTGTTTCCGTTACGCAAACGTTTGAAACAAATTCCGGCACCTACGTCGCTCTGGACAGAACAGATCTCGCGGTCGGCGCAGGTGAATTCGTTGCTGTTGTTGGGCCAACAGGCTGTGGCAAGTCAACGTTGCTTAATCTTGCCGCAGGTCTGCTTGCGCCCACATCCGGGGCGGTGAAGGTATTCAATCAGCCTTTGCTTGGTCTGAATCGCCAAGCCGGCTATCTTTTCCAGGCTGACGCCCTGTTGCCGTGGCGTAGTGCGCTCGACAATATCGCTATTGGACTGCAGTTTCGTGGTGTTGGCGCTGAAGAGGCTGCCGCACTGGCGCACCAATGGCTTGAGCGCGTCGGGCTAGGTGGAGCGGGTTCACGCTATCCACATCAGTTGTCGGGTGGCATGAAGAAGCGTGTCGCCCTCGCGCAGATGCTTATCCTCGACCCGCCGATTCTGCTGATGGATGAACCTTTCTCCGCGCTCGATGTGCAGACACGGCAATTGATGGAAAACGAGCTGCTCGATCTCTGGTCGGCGAATCAAAAGTCTGTACTGTTCATCACACACGACCTGGAAGAGGCAATCGCCTTGGCGGATCGTGTGATCGTTCTATCGTCAGGGCCGGGAACGCGGCCGATTGGCTCCTTTCCCATCCCACTGCCGCGGCCGCGTGACGTTACCGAGATTCGCTTTTCGCCACAATTCATCGAGTTGTTCGATGCGCTGTGGCGTACGATGAAAGCTGAAGTGCTTAAAGCTTATGCCTGCCAATCTTGACGCGCAATGGTCGCCGTTGCGGCGCACAGTCTATCGGCTCATATTACTTGCCGCTTTGCTGTTTGGCTGGTATGTGGCGACGCGAGCCGAGTGGCTGCCCCCGTTCTTCTTTGGACAGCCGACTGAAGTTTTTCTGTGTATCTATAAATGGTTTCTTAGCGGAAAAATCTTTTTGCACTTGCTTGTCACCTTGCTGGAAACCATCGCTTCCTTTCTCAGTGGTAGCGCGTTAGGGTTGCTAGTCGGTTTATGGCTGGCGCTGTCACCTCGCGCTTCCGCGTTACTCGATCCGTATCTCAAGGCGCTCAACGCAATGCCTCGTGTCGTGCTGGCCCCCATCTTTGCAGTGTGGTTTGGTCTGGGTATGGGATCGAAGATTGCTCTTGGCATTACCTTGGTATTCTTCACCGTGTTTTTCAATGTGTTCCAGGGTGTGCGTGACGTCAGTCCAGTGGTGCTTGCCAACGCGCGCATGCTAGGGGCAAGTCAAGGGCAATTGTTGCGGCATGTCTATTTGCCCTCCGCAACAACCTGGGTGTTTTCCAGCCTCCATATGGCGGTAGGTATGGCCTTCGTGGGAGCAGTGGTAGGTGAATACTTAGGCTCAGCACGCGGCATTGGCTATTTGATCCTGCAAGCGGAAGGTGCCTTCGATATCAATACGGTGTTGGCAGGCATTATTGTCTTGACCGTTTTCGCTTTGCTATTGGATGGGCTTGTGATCAGGATCGAGCGCCGCTTATTGAAGTGGCAGCCGTCGGCAGGAAAGTAATAATTGCCCGTGGGCTATTTTGCGCTGCGGGTTGAATGCTTTCCGCGGATGCTTCCAGGCTTAACTAAGCGTTGAAATTTTTCTTCAGATTGAGGGCGCATATGGCGCGCCTCAATGTCTATGCGGGATTACGCGTATTCTTGATGGTTTTTTTCTCAACGATACGTTGAACATTGACCGCTCACAAGCAGCCCTCTACTGTTACTAAAAAATAAGCCTTTCTTTTGCTCATCATCGCTGGCGCATGTGCGCTGTTTCTTATGGCGAGATCGCAGCATTTCAATACATCCATGCAGAATATTGCCGAACAGTATCAACGCTGAGAAGGAGTTGTGTGTGATTGTTTTTTCAAATATGTCTACCAAGAGGCGGGGCGATAAAACCGCTCTTACAGCTCGCTTTGGAATGGGCGAGTTACTGATTGATGCAGGCGTACAAGCTACCTATTGCGAAGTGAAAATTATCACGGGTGGTTCTGGAAATTCATGAATACCATCACCTCACCGACAACTGCCTACAGCTGCACCTTAGTGCTGAAGCGGTTGAGGCAGCAACTGCCACATCATTCGCTGTTCGACGAATACGTTGAAACCTTGTTTGAGCTTGTGAAAAAAGGCCAAGACTATCGAAACGCCCCGGAGTGGTTGGAATTGCAGCAGCGACTCCAAGCCTTGGAAGCGCAACTATAGCGTTCTTTGACGCATCGTATTTTTTATCTCCACTGAAGGAACCGTTTTTTCTATCAAGAGAGGATGGTTCCTGTATCAATAAAGCTGAATAGCGCTTTTGCGGGCGATATGCGTTAGCACCTAAGGCGATTTCCTAGAAATCTCCTAAAATCTATTGCGACAGCTGGTTTTCCTGAAAGTAAAAAAGGGCCTTCAAAGTAACTATAGGCAACTATGGTGCCGGAGAGGGATGTTGCGCCAAGAATTGCTGAAGCACTGGCGCCCATTTTTCTGCCTCAACGGAAACAGCAAGATGGCCTTGATCGCTATCCAATTCGAAATACGTCGCATCAACACCATGCCTCTTTAACTCACCCATGACGTGAGGCGCTATCGAAGGCGGAAACAATTTATCCGTCGTAGCAAGCACATAAAGCACTTTGGCCTTAATACGCTCGAAATCCTTCTCTGCGTCATAAAAGTCTGCTGCGCGTCGCAATGCAATTAATGCATTGCCATCGAAATGATGTGCCCATTGTTGCGCAAGCCTGCGAATCGCCTTGTCGCGTCTTCCTTGATCGGAAAACTGGCGCGTCATCTGCTGCTCGATGCCATATTCCTGTAATACTTCACTGCGCATGTGCGTTAAGGTTGCCGTAATGCCGTCTTGATCGTAATACCACCCATGGTTCCAATTGGGATCTTGTGAGAGTTGGGCTCTTATCTTCTCGACTTTCTGCAGATTGCCACAACCTTTCGGCGCCGAACTCGCAACAACGATACTCTCTACCATGTTTGGGTAGGTGACGGCCCATTGGAATGCCAAGTATCCACCGTAAGACCATCCTGCTACGGTGACAAGGTGTTTGATTCCCAGCGCAGTAAGAAGGGCGTGTTGCACGGCTACCATGTCTACTATGGTGATTTCCGGGAAAGTGGGACCATAGGGCTGACCGGTATCGGGGGCGATGCTGGCAGGATTGGTCGTGCCGTAGCATGAGCCCAGCATATTCGACGAAACAACAAAGAAACGATCAGTATCGATCGCTTTACCTGGGCCGATAAGTGCATCCCACCAGCCCCGTTCAGCGTCGTTGATACCAGGTGGCGCTTTGCCGGCTTGATAGATTCCGGCTGCATGGTGATTCCCCATATAGCCGTGGGTAACAAGAATGGCGTTTCGCCCGCAAGCGTCAAGTCTGCCGTACGTCTCGTAGGCGATGGATAGCTTCGGTAAGATTTTGCCGCTTTGCAGACGGAAATGCTCAATAAGAATGCACCGGCTCTCTACGCCTTGGAGACTTCTTTGCTGGTCTGCTTCAGTTGGGGCGGTTAAAAACATTGCCATGATGATGGCTACCTTTGCATAAACGATTTTTTTTGAAATTTAACAGCGGCTGTAATTTATTCAATGGATCGTTGAAGCACACGCAGACAAGACCTTCCGGGACAAGGAGAGCGGATTGGCAAACTGATTGGATCGGCTCAGTCGATTCCGCTTAAGAGGTGCAGCGGCTGTTGGAGCAAGCGAGCAATGCGGTCCACGGCCAGCTGAAGTTCTGCGCGGCTCGACGCAGAGCCGGTGGAAATGCGCACCGCGTTTGGCGCCACGCCGCCGTGCGCAAGAAAAGCATCGCTAGGCGAGATGAGCACGCCGTTCTGCTGTAACCGGCTGACGAATTCGGCGCGAGGCCACTGCGGCAATAATGTTAGCCAGGCAAAAGGTGCTTCCGGTGGAAACACGGCGTGGGCGCCTAGCTTCTCTGCTGCCAATCGTTGCCGCGCACGTACTTCTGCCCGCACTTGGGCGATCAGCAGTGGCAGCATGCCATTGCGAATCAGCTGTGTGTTTAAGGCTAGTTCAAGTGGTGCTGCCATTTGCATGGTAATGCGCAGGAATTCCACCAGTCGTTGCGTGCGTTCGTGGCCTGGCGCAACCACGTAGGCCACACGCAGACTTGGCGAAATCAGTTTGGCCAGCCCGACGACGTAATAAGTAATGTCCGGGGCCAGGGCCGCAAGTGGTGCCGGCGGGCTTTCGTGCAGAGGACCGTAGGCATCGTCCTCTATGATGAACAGACCGTTCCGGCGCGCGATTTCTGCAATACGCAGACGTCGCGCTTCCGTCATCATCGCGCCGGTTGGGTTTTGTGCAGTGGGTACGCAATACAGCGCGCGGGCGGGTGTCGTGCGACATGCCTCTTCTAATGCTTCTGGGATTAACCCTTCGCTATCAATAGGCACGGCGGCCAGTTCAATGCCGAGCATGCCTGCAAGCGGACGAATGGTTGGCCATACAAGTTCCTCCACCAGCAGGGTGTCACCACTACCGACCAGACTGCCAAGTAGCGCAAGTAGTGCATTACGCGCGCCCGAGGCGATGGCGATGCAGCCGGCAATCTCATGTGAAAACCTTGGGCGTAGCCAAGCCTCAGCGGCCGCCATGTCCATCGGTGTGCCAATCATGCCGGGGCGGCCGAGAAAATCGAAGCTGCGGTCTTGTGTCAGTTTTCGTACCTGTTCCGCAAGCAGGGGGGCAGTCTCCATGTTCGGCGGTGTGGCAGAGGTGAGGTCAATCACAGCGGGGATGGAAGCCTGTGTGGATACCACCCCTGGTGCTGTAGAAAGCGGCGCCGATGTGCCGGCGACAAAGGTGCCCTGTCCTCCGCGTGCCAGGATCAGCCCGCGTTTCTTGGCTTCTTCGTAGGCCCGAGTGACGGTGGTGAAGTTAATGTCGAGTTGGTTTGCCAATTCGCGATGCGACGGCAGTGGATCGCCACCCGCCAGCAGACCGTTGCGAACGTCGCGTTGCAGCGCCTCAACGATACGTAGATAAGTCGGCCCAGAAATCTGCATTAGCGCTTCGCGCCAACGGTCGGCCAGATCGGAACTGCTAGTTTTTTTGTGCATGCTGAAGCAGCCTCCGTACAGTGACGAAGCTGTATTGATCGTTAACCTCCGTAGTGTAGCCAATTCCAAGCCTTTCTGGTGATAAATCTCCATGCGCGCATGCGTGAAACCGAGCGCATACAGCCTCCCTAAAAGGGAAAAAGTAGGCATTTCCCGCAATAAATTTTTCTTGCGGAAAGCATACGGTTAATATACGCTTTGTTTTGTGCACGTGATCTGTATGTTTTTTATTGCTGACTGTATGGAGTATTGGTGATGAGCGCAAGAGACGAACTGTTTGAACAACTGGCACGGGAGCATGGTGTGGACGCTGACGAGGAGGTGCGCCCAGGTGCCAACTACGAGGTTGTCACGCAACATGGCGATCAAATCTTCGTCAGTGGCCAGATCCCTCGAGTGCGTGGTGTGATCGTTGGGACTGGTCGCGTGGGCGAAAGCGCCACGTTGGAACAGGGACGGGCTGCTGCTCGTGTATCCATCTTGCGCGTACTGTCCATCCTACGCCGCTCGCTGGGCAGCCTCAATCATGTACACAAGGTGCTGCGCATGACGGTCTATGTGCAGAGTGCGGGGGATTTCACGCAGCAGAGCGAAGTGGCTGATGCGGCCTCCGATATTCTCTATCGCGTATTCGCCCCGACCGGAGGCCATACCCGTACCTCGGTCGGCGTCTATCAATTGCCCAAGAATGCAGCGGTGGAAATTGATCTGGTAGCGGTGGCCAAGCCGGATGCCGTACTGGAAAGCTGTTGATGGTCTTGTATCAAACTCACATCTAGAGCCATCCTGTTCATGAATACGGCATTCCTGCTTTTGCCTGACGTCCTGCTCGTGTTGCTGGGCCTGCTGCTGCATCGACGCGAGGTATTCAGCGACACGTTTTGGAGCGGTCTGGAGAAGTTGATCTTCTTCATGCTCTTCCCTGCACTGCTGTTCGTCTCCGTGATGAAGACGGAATTCGATTTCGGTGCGATGGCGCGTCTACTGCAGATCTCGCTGCTCACCAGCTTTGCCGGCATTGTGCTGGGGTACGCGGCGAAAATCGTCGTCCGCACTGAGGGGGTGAGCTTTGCCTCTGGCGTGCAGTGTGCTTTCCGCTTCAATTCCTATATCGGTCTGGCGCTGGCGGGGCGAGTGGGCGGTGATGCCGGGATCGCGCTGATGGCATTGGTGATCGGCCTGAATATCCCGTTATGCAACATCGCGGCGGTATGGGGGCTTGCACATCATGGCCGCAAGGGGGTGTTAAAGGAAGTGGCGCGCAATCCCCTAGTGGTGACGACGGTTGTCGCATTGGCGTGCAATGCGGCAGGGGTGAAACTACCGGAATTCCTCTCGCAAACGCTAGGCCGACTAGGTAATGCGTCACTGGCGCTAGCCCTCCTTAGCGTTGGCGCGGGTTTGCGCCTGTCGGGAGCAGGTCGTGACGGCAGGCTGGTATCGTGGTGGTTGGTCGTTAAGCTGCTGGCGATGCCATTGTTTGCTTGGGGCCTCGTCCGTGCTGCCGGTCTCACACCGTTGCAGCAGCAGATCGCGGTAGCGTTCGCCGCACTGCCTGCCGCACCGAGTGCCTATATTTTGGCCGCCCGCATGGGCGGCAATGGGCCGATGACTGCGTTCCTGATATCCGCCGGAACGCTCGGCTCAATCGTCACGCTGCCGTTGTGGCTTGGTGTATTCATGTGAGTTCTCGTCTATTGATAGGAAGCAGCCGACAAGTGCATCCTGGGAGGGCCGGAGCGATCATCCGTTCAAGCGAATGAGAACAGATTCTCAGATCTCTACCGAGGTGTCTCACTTATTTAGCGTTAGCCTTTGCCAGGGAAAGCCTTCTCCATTTGTTGAACAGGCCAAGCGAGAGTGCCGTTGCGCACAGCACGATAGCAATTCCACTCACGGTACCGAACGTGATCGGTTCAGCGAGAAGCCACCAGGCCCAAAGCGAGGCCATCGCCGGTATCAAGAACGTGACGGTGATTGCCTTGCTTGCTCCTTCAGCGGCAATCAGGTGAAAGAAAATCGCGTAAGCCATGCCGGTGCACAGTACGCCGAGCACGATGGCAGCGAGAATGACGGGCAGTGTCACCGTCGTCAACGCGTGGGGCATAGCGGGTAAGGCGAATGGCAGAAGCACGAGTGCCGAGGCGAACTGACTACCGGTCGCTGTGGCTAGAGAGGGAATCGCAGTAGCTTTCATACGTATATAGGTGGCGCCGAAGCCATAACAGGCTGCCGCGCCAATGCCAGCCAGCACACCTAAGACGGTGTTTTGCGTGACTGCCGTCGGGCCGACCTGTACCAGCACTGCCACCCCAAATAGGCCTAGCGCACAGGCACTGATGCGAGTTCGCGTAAGACGATCGGCAAGCAGCAGAAATCCGAACAGGCTGGTGAAGATTGGCGCTAGCGAATTGAGGGTCGCCATATAGGCCG
>CBHCMF010000083.1:0-19051 GCA_965974465.1 uncultured Noviherbaspirillum sp. | reverse complement strand
CTCGATTTCTGCCAATGTCCAGTCGTCGCGATTGCGCGACAGCTCCTGGTAAAGATGTTCGAGCGCGAGTTGCTGGCTCTGTGCCTCAACCTGCTTGCCTTCGAGGACATTCACCTTGGCTTGCAGCTCCTTCACACCATCCTGCATGGATTTGACAAGGAGCTGGGTTTCGGTCGCAACTGATTCGCCACTTTTCAATCGCTGTGCCATTTCGCTGCGCAGGTGGCGAAACTCCCGATGCGATGCCCACCAATGTGCTAGCAGAAGAAGTGCCAGAATGCCTAGCGCAGCATAGATCAGTCGATATCTTTGCCGCGAACGCCTTGCATTATCGCTTTGCAAGGAAGTGGGTATGAGATCCGGCTGTTGCGCGGACTGGGTGGCGTTGGAGGAAGATGGCAATTCGTTCATGCTTCAAATTGTAACGCGGCTAATAAGGATTCGTCGCCTGATGCGGTCTGCGTCACGTTGATAAAACCAAGTGATTGCGCACTTTCCGCAATGCGTACGTGGGGTACGATAAGGTGTTGCTGTTGCATTTTGACCACGCCCGGTTCGCCGGCCGCATCATGGACCATCTGCAGGAGGTAGCGCAAGGCCTCCGAACTGGTGATGATCCAGTCACCTGACGCGTCGATCAACTCTAAAAGCAACGCACATTTGCTCGCATCAAGTACGGGTGCGACGCGTCGGTAAGCAGCAACCTGTTCCACAATCACTTGGCTGTCGTGCAAAGCGTCAGCTAGCAAGTCACGCCCGGTGTCGCCCCGTATGATCAATACCCGCTTGCCGCGCAGCGCATCAAGATCCAGTGCTTCCAGAAGCGTTTGGGAATCGGTACGCTCGCGGTTGACCGGGCTGAAAATAGTGGCATTGTTTGAGGTAAGGCCATGTTGCGCGAGCGCCATCTTGCTTCCCTCTCCCATCACAGCAAGTGAAACCTGGGTTGGCCACACTTTCACATAGTTGAAAGCGGCTTCGATCGCATTGGGGCTAACGAATGCCACCATCGCGTAGCGCTCGAGATTTTGCAGCGCTGCTTGCAACTTACTTTGATCAGAAAGCGGAACAATGTCGAGCAAAGGAAACACTACGGCGTTACGTCCGATAGCTCTCACTTGTTGAGCAAGCGGCACAGCCTGCGCAAGCGGTCGCGTGATGACGACAGGGTGATTGTTATGGCCGGTCATCACCGCCGCCCGTTGTCATCTCAGTTAGCGCTCATGGCCCGGCAAGCGGCGAGGATATCCTCAGCCCCTTGTCCGTGTAACATTTGGGCAATTTTCTGACCAAGCATCTCTGGCTCGTCCGCCGGCCCTGCTGCGGCTGCGGTGGCCATTCGTTTACCGTCAGGCGTCGCAACCATTGCTCGCAAGCGTATCGTGCCGCTACTCACTGTAGCATGCGCTGCAAGCGGAATTTGGCAGCTGCCGCCGAAGACACGGGAAACCGTACGCTCTGCGTTCACTGCCTGTGCAGTTGGCACATGATTGAGCGGCGCCAGTATCGTTAGGAGGTCATCGCGGCCATCGAGGACTTCAATTGCCATCGCCCCCTGCCCCGGAGCCGGCAGGCTTTGTTCCAGTTCAATCAAAGCACGTATGCGTTGCGACAGACCGAGCCGCTTGAGGCCAGCAGCAGCGAGGATAATCGCTGCATACTCGCCACGGTCGAGCTTGCCGAGACGGGTATCGAGGTTGCCGCGCAGCGGGCGGATCACAAGGTGAGGATAGCGAGCGGCGATCAACGCCTGACGGCGTAGACTGCTGGTACCAACGACAGCACCAGCAGGTAGCGCATCGAGCGACGCATAATCGTTGGAGACGAAAGCATCGCGCGGGTCTTCGCGCTCGAGCACAGCGGCTAGCGCGAAACCTTCCGGCAATTCCATCGGCACATCTTTCAGCGAATGGACTGCGAAGTCGGCATGGCCTTCGGCGATCGCCACTTCGAGTTCCTTGACAAACAGCCCCTTGCCGCCAATCTTGGACAACGTACGATCAAGAATCCTGTCGCCTTGCGTAGTTATACCGAGAATATCGATGCGGCACTGCGGATATAATGCCAAAAGTTTGGCACGGACATGCTCCGCTTGCCACATTGCGAGGCGACTTTCACGTGACGCGATCACTAATTTTTCTGGCGGCGATACATTCACGGCTGACTCTTTCAATGTTCATTAACGCTGATCGATGTTGAACTGATCGCGGGGCGCAAATTTTATCATGCGCTCGCACGCTAACCATGGCAACACCCCCCTCCCGAACTAACGACATTCAATATGGCAAAACGACTAAACACGCCGTCAACTAGAAGCCAAGCGGCGCCGGACGACAACGCTCCTCTCAAGGAAGATATTCGCCTGCTTGGACGCCTGCTTGGCAATGTACTAAGGGAACAGGAAGGTGAAACGGTTTTCCATGTTATTGAGACAATTCGCCAAACCGCGGTGCGTTTCCGCCGTGAATCCGACACCCAAGCCGGCGCAGAATTGAACAAGCTGCTCAAGAAACTCACGCGTGACCAAACGATTTCAGTGGTACGGGCATTTTCGTATTTTTCGCATCTGTCTAATATCGCCGAGGATCTGCATCACAACCGCCGCCGCCGAGCGCACTTGCTTACTGGCGCGGCGCCACAACAGGGCAGCATCGCCTATGCGCTGACCAAGCTTGATGACGCTGGCGTGTCCGGTTCTGCAGTGCGCAATTTCCTCAAAGAAGCGCTCATTTCCCCTGTGCTGACCGCACACCCAACCGAAGTGCAGCGCAAGAGCATTCTCGATGCTGAACGTGAAATTGCGCGTCTGTTGGCAGAACGAGAGCGTCCGTTGACACCGAATGAGCAGCGACACAATTCTCAATTGCTGCATGCCTGCGTGGCGACGCTGTGGCAGACGCGTATGCTGCGCTACACAAAACTCACCGTGGCAGACGAAATTGAGAACGCCTTGTCCTATTACCGTATCACCTTCCTGCACGAACTACCGGGGCTGTACGACGACATCGAGAACGAAATCGCTACACGGTTTCCGCAACGGCCTGCCACCTTTGACAAGGATTTACCACCTTTCATACAGATGGGCAGCTGGATCGGTGGTGACCGCGACGGCAATCCGAACGTGGATGCCGACACCATGCAGCACGCTTTAGTGAGGCAATCAACTGCAATTTTCGATTTCTACCTTGACGAAGTGCACGCACTTGGGGCTGAGCTCTCGATTTCTACGTTACTGGCCGAAGTCAGCCCGGAACTGCAAGCACTGGCCGATGCTTCGCCGGACCAATCCGCACATCGTGCGGACGAACCCTACCGTCGCGCGTTGATCGGGCTGTACGCACGCTTGGCGGCAACGGCGCGCACACTCGGTGCAGCGCATGTGTTGCGCCAGGAAGTCGGCTCCGCAGCTCCCTATGCACAAGCAGAAGAATTCACCAGCGATTTACAGATCCTGGCCAATTCGCTCAGGACGCATCACGGCGCAGCGCTCGTCCGACCCCGTCTAGCCTCCCTCAAACGCTCATCGGAAATCTTCGGCTTTCATTTGGCGACGCTCGATATGCGCCAGAGCTCCGATGTGCATGAACGCGTCCTTACAGAACTGTTTGCACGCGCCAAGGCTGCGCCAAACTATGCAGACCTCATGGAAGAGGAAAAAATCGCGTTGCTGCTAGAGGAACTAAGTACGCCACGCCTGCTTTACTCTCCTTATCTCGGCTACTCTACCGAGACCGAATCCGAATTGTCGATTCTACGTACGGCACGGGAGATTCGTCAGCGCTACGGCGAACGTGCAATTCGCAACTACATCATTTCGCATACCGAGAGTGTGTCAGACCTCCTTGAAGTTCTACTGTTGCAAAAGGAGACCGGCCTACTACATCTCGCATGGGATACGAGCACAGGGCAAGTATCCCATGCACAGACGGAACTGATGGTAATCCCCCTGTTCGAGACCATCCCTGATTTGCGCTGCGCGGCGAGCATCATGGACCGCTTCCTGTCGTTCCCCCAAGTCCGAGATCTGATTACAAAGCAAGGGGATTTGCAAGAAGTCATGCTGGGCTATTCGGACTCCAACAAGGACGGCGGCTTTCTTACTTCCAATTGGGAACTGTACAAAGCGGAAACACGTCTAGTTGAATTGTTCAATGGTGCAGGCGTCAAGCTGCGCCTGTTCCATGGTCGCGGTGGCACGGTCGGTCGTGGCGGCGGCCCGAGCTATGAGGCGATCCTCGCCCAGCCCGCCGGCACCGTGAACGGTCAGATCCGTCTGACCGAACAGGGTGAAATCATCGCTTCCAAATTCTCCAACCCAGAGATCGGCCGGCGCAACCTGGAGCTGCTGGTGGCCGCCACACTAGAAGCCAGTCTGGCGCCACATGCCACCGAAGGCAAGCAGGCGAAAAAGCTGGCCGCATTTGAAGAGGTGATGGAAGAATTGTCGGAGCGCGCGTACCGGGCGTATCGTGAACTGGTGTATGAAACCCCAGGCTTTACCGATTACTTTTTCGCAGCAACGCCGATTGCAGAAATTGCCGAGCTCAATATTGGCTCACGACCGGCTTCACGCAAATCGACACGCCGCATTGAAGATTTGCGCGCGATTCCATGGGGATTCTCTTGGGGGCAATGCCGCCTGCTGCTGCCGGGCTGGTATGGGTTCGGCAGTGCCGTGTCGTCCTGGCTGGATCAAGATGACGATGAAAAAGCACACAAGAAGCGAATTGCCACGCTGCGCGCAATGTTCAAAGAATGGCCCTTCTTTGCCACCTTACTGTCGAACATGGATATGGTGCTGTCAAAAACAGATATTGCTGTAGCCTCCCGCTATGCCGAGCTGGTAGCCGACAAGAAGCTACGCAATAGCATATTCAAGCGTATGGTGGAGGAGCATGAGCGCACCACGGCATGCTTATCAATCATCACCGGTGCAAAAGAGCGCTTAGCAAACAATCCCTTGCTAGCCCGTTCGATCAAGAATCGTTTTGCCTATCTTGATCCGCTCAACCATTTGCAGGTTGAACTGATCAAGCGCCATCGCACGGCGACGGCAAACGGGCGTACGCTTGATGAGCGTGTGCGGCGCGGGATTCATTTGTCGATCAACGGTATCGCCGCCGGCTTAAGAAACACCGGCTAAAAATCGACGGGGGCATACGTTTCCCCGTCGATTTTTCCTATGCTGCTACCATGGCAGAGGCATGGACGTATCGGTTGTTTGGCAACCTTCCGGTAAGACTTTCTGTGGAATTGCGGTACTGCAGTGCCAAACCAGCTTTTCGTTCTCATCGAGTTCAGGCGTAAAGACAATAGTCTTTCCCGAATGTAGAGGCACATCAACTGTCAGCGCAATTTCACCGTTTCCCGGATTGATATTGACGTCCTTTACACCTGCGGGAGCACCCTCGTTTGAGAAGCCAACTTCGTTCAGATTCTCTGGAAGAACCTCGTTGTCATCATAAAATTGCGTGGCTACCGCCACTGCATTTTGGCCGTATGACACTGCTTCAGTCAGTTGCTGACGTGCCATATACTCTTGATATGCCGGAAGAGCGACTGCGGCAAGAACGCCAATAATTGCGGCAATTACCAACACGCCCCCTGCCCCTGCTCCTCCCCCCACGCGAGGAATGAATAACGCCAAAATCCATGCAAATAGATTCCGGCGGGGCTGTTCTACATTTTGCCCCGTAGCGAGCGCCGCGATCGCCGCCATCCGCTTGGTAAGCCATGGATAGTCGCTGACCAGTTCGTGCAAGGACATCCAGAAGCCACTCGACACCTTTGCTTGCGAGACATAGCCCTCTTTATTCATGGTGCGCCAACGCTTGCCGCCGGCAGCCAGTGCTGCAAGTCCGTATTGCGCGCTGACGGGGTCGGCACACGCTGCAAATCCATGGCGGTCACAAGTGTACTCGCGGGCGCGCGCATAGGCGGCACCGGCCAATGGTAAAAACGCTGCAGGCATCAGCACGGGTGCCCAGAGCAAATGGTTGCGTTTGAGATGCCCAATTTCATGACCAATATAGAAATTAAGCGCATCGGGATGCTCCTCTAACGCATCCACAATATCGGCATACAGCACGATGAAGTTGCGCCCCAAAAAACGGGTCGCCAAGGCATTGAATGCACCTCCAGCATGCAGTACATAGGCATCCGGGGCCTTCTCCATGCCCAATTTTTGGCAGCACGCTTGAATTTTTTCATGCAAATCAGGAAACTGTGTGGCGCTGATTCGTACGCCTGTTCCCTTCAGATAAGAAATGAATGCCGAATGCGCAAACACATAGAAAATAAAGAAAAACAGCAGGTAAACTAGGGCGAGCCCCAAAGTTCCGACGATAAGAGCAAGCCAAACAAGCGCTGAGATAGAGAACAACACCGCGAAGAGCGGCTTCTCATTTTTATAGACTAAGTTCATTTTCCCCCCTTAAGTTTTTTGTTTTATTCAACTGTTCAATTTCCAGCCGGAGGGCATTCTACACAATTATTGTAAAAAGTATAATTTCAATGAAAAATCTATTTCACCAGCGCCTTTACCACAGGCCATTGCCTACGAGAAATTGGTAGGCATTCATCAATATCACGCAGAATCACCTGCCACGACTCCTGCACTTTGTCGCCGTCATTCTCGTTGTCGACGGCAAGCGTTCCACGCTGAACGCCGACGATGGCACTGCGCGCCACCAATGCATTGCGATGCACTCGCACAAAAGTGGCGGCCAGCTCTTCTTCGATTGAAGTCAACGACTCCTCGATCAAATAGTCTTGTGTCTTAGTACGCAACGTCACATATTTCAGTTCGGCTTTCAGATAAATCACGTCGGCTACCGGCACCAGTAGCAAGCGGCCGCGTTCCTGAACAGAAAAGTGTTGCCTCGTCGGTTGAAGAGTTTTTGCCAAGCCGGCAATCGATGCTGCCTGAGATGGGGGTTGTGCACGCAAGCCGGTGACACGACGAATCGCCTCAGCCAAGCGGGAAGCGCGCACCGGTTTCAATAGATAATCCAGCGCATGTACCTCAAATGCCTTAAAGGCGTATTCGTCATACGCTGTCACAAAAATGACTGCCGGAGGCGTCTTCCCCTTCGATAAATGCGCCGCCAGTTCGATACCGGTCATGCCGGGCATTTGCACGTCAAGCAGCACAATATCCGGCCGGGTGGCGGCAATGTTATCCAGCGCTGCCTGCACGCTCCCCGCTTCGCCGACCAGTTCATGTGGGCATTCAGCGGCGATATCCTCCAGCAGTGTCTTCAGCCGCGTGCGCGCCGGCGTCTCATCATCGACAATGAACAAGCGCGGATTCATGCAATTCCTTTCACATAGGGGAAACGCAAACGTACTTCGAAAAACCCGTGTGCGATTGTTGTAGTCAATTGTGCCTCCACGTCATACAGCAATGCCAAACGCTCTCGGATATTATCCATTGCCATGTGATTGCCCGCTACTGGCGTTTCGCCGTGATACGGATTGACCAGAACGACCTCAATACGGTCGAGAGAACGGCTGATATGAATCTGCACCCGTGCTGGTTCAGTAGCGGGCTCGATGCCGTAGTACACAGCATTCTCAAACAGTGGCTGCAACAACAGAATCGGAATTTGCGCCTTACGCAGCACATCGTCATTGATATTCTCCATTTGCCAATCCACCTGCAGGCGCTCCCCGAGACGGATTGTTTCGATCGACAAATACTGCTTGCATATGTGTATTTCGTTATCAAGCGAGGTCATATTGCGCGGATCGCTCATCAATACACGAAATAAGTCAGCCAGATCTTCCAGTGCACTCTCAGCACGACGCGGCTCGGTGCGAATCAGAGACAGCACGGCATTCAGACTATTGAAGAGAAAATGCGGACGTATGCGCGCCTGCAGTGCCTGCAGACGTGCCTCGACCAGTGCGGGCGAAAAGGCGCGCTTGCGCAATTCGAAGTAATGCTGGAATAGGGCTCCTAGCAATGCTGCCATCAATGCCGCTTTCGGCACGGTCATTTGCGTAAAACGAACAATCAGCCAATCGACTGAGCTGAAAAGATAAACGACAATACCGGTTATCAAAGCTGGGATAGCAGCGCATGTGATGCGCTGTATCCAAAGCGGCACTGACACTTCGGTAGGCAAGCGGCAGACCACTTGACGCGTACCGCACAGCGCAAAAAGCGACCAGAGGCATGCCAATTCAATCATCATCGACGCTTCAACGAATTCCGTCACGCCCATGCGCCAATGGTCGGCATTGAAGAGGCATACCGCTAGCGCGGCGGCATTTACCGCGATCAGTGCGCGAAATACCACACCAATATTGCAGCAGTCGGGGATGACCGTCTCGACCGGTCTGGCAGCCGAAGGGAAAACAGGAGATAGCAGCATAAAGGTACGCGATGCTTGTTCTATAATGGCATATTCACCGGAATTCAATTATGACAGCACAACTTTCCAAAAAAAGCGAGGCCTGGTCGGCACGCTTTTCTGAACCGGTCTCCGACCTGGTCAAACGTTACACGGCATCGGTCTTCTTCGATAAGCGCATGGCAGATGCCGACATCCAGGGCTCCCTCGCGCATGCGGAGATGCTGGCGCATCAAGGCATCATCAGTGCCCAGGATTATGCCGATATCCAGCGTGGCATGGCGCAGATCCAATCTGAAATCGCTGCAGGCACATTCGAATGGCTGCTTGATCTGGAAGATGTGCACTTAAATATCGAAAAACGCCTGACCGAACTGGTCGGCGACGCTGGCAAGCGCTTACATACTGGCCGTTCGCGCAATGATCAAGTCGCCACTGATATCCGGCTGTACATGCGTGCCGCAATCGACGACATCAGCGGGCTGCTGCGTGAGCTGCGCCTGGCACTCCTGGATCTGGCGGAACAGCATGCGGCTACCATCCTGCCGGGGTTTACCCACATGCAGGTAGCGCAACCAATCACCTTTGGCCATCACATGCTGGCCTACGTGGAAATGTTCGGGCGTGATGCCGAGCGCATGGCTGACTGCCGCAAGCGTGTCAATCGCCTTCCGCTCGGTGCGGCAGCGTTGGCTGGCACCACCTTCCCCATTAACCGCGAACGTGTGGCAAAGACGCTTGGTTTTGACGATGTCTGCCGTAATTCGCTTGATGCCGTTTCGGACCGAGACTTCGCCATTGAATTCTGCGCAGCCGCAGCGCTGGTCATGACGCATATTTCGCGCATGTCGGAGGAATTGGTTATATGGATGAGCCCGCGTGTGGGCTTCATCGATATTGCGGATCGCTTCTGCACCGGCTCATCCATCATGCCGCAAAAGAAGAATCCGGATGTCCCCGAACTAGCCCGTGGCAAGACCGGCCGTGTGAATGGCCACCTGATCGGTCTGCTAACCTTGATGAAGGGCCAGCCGCTCGCGTACAACAAGGACAATCAGGAAGACAAGGAACCGCTGTTCGACACTGTCGATACGGTGATCGACACGCTGCGAATCTTCGCAGACATGGCACGTGGCATCACCGTCAAGCCAGATGCAATGCGGGCGGCGGCACTGCAAGGCTATGCCACTGCAACCGACCTGGCCGATTATCTGGTCAAGAAAGGGCTGCCTTTCCGTGATGCACATGAGGCGGTTGCACATGCAGTACGCGCCTGTGAGCAACGTGGTTGCGATCTGACCGATTTATCGCTCGCCGAAATGCAGACCTTCTCCCCCTTGATTGACACTGACGTGTTTGACGTCCTTACCCTAGAAGGCTCAGTCGCGGCACGCAATCACGTCGGCGGTACCGCACCAGAGCAAGTCCGCGCAGCCATTGCGTATATCCGCAAGCAGTTGAACTGATTTATTCAAAGCACCGTCGTTCGCCTTATGCTCGACGGTGCGCCTCTTCCCTTCTCCCATCACGCATTGCCTCATCATCGCAAGCTGACGTTAATCAACACCGGTTTCTCTTGAACCGTATCAGCACTGCAAGGCGCCCCACCTCTTCTGCCGCATTTTTCTTCGGAGTTACATAAAGAATGCAGTAACGGAAGGACATGCAAAACAGGAAAAGCTTGAACTTTTGCGCCGCAACATGGAAAACCATCAAATGCCTCAGCGAAGATGTCCGAGTCTCAACTGAAATAACATATACTGCCCCGAGCTCCAAAGCAGCCTTCTTTCGAGCTTACCTGTCGTAGAGAAAAAATAAGCGGTTGCTTCCAATGATTTTTAAAATAATGGAGACACAATCATGTCCTTTTTGCTCTCGCTATCGAGGCTCATTGATGCCGTCAATGGAAAAATAGGAAGTGGCATCAGCTGGGCTCTTCTTTTGTCCGTACTGATTTGTACCGGCAATGCATTGATACGCTACCTATTGAATATCAGTTCGAACGCCTGGCTCGAAATCCAGTGGTACATGTTCGCCGCCATCTTCCTGCTGGCCACCTCCGACACGCTGCGTCGTAATGAACATGTTCGCATCGACATCATCGTAGGGAAGCTGTCCAAACGTGCGCAAGTATGGACTGAGATTTTTGGCTTCATCGTATTTTTGCTTCCGATGACGCTCATCATCTTGTATTACGCCGTGCCATATGCATGGCTATCATTCCAGAGCCAGGAAATGTCTAGCAACGCGGGAGGCCTGATCGTGTGGCCTGCGAAATTGTTGATTCCACTTGGTTTTTTTCTGCTGACGTTACAAGGCATTTCGGAACTGATCAAGCGCATCGGCTTCCTGCAAGGCAAAGTGGATGCGAGCGCATTTGAAAAACATGCGACGACGCCGCAAGAAGAAATCGAGGCGATCAAAGCCGCCAACAATCTGAACTGATCTGGGATAAAAGCATATGGAGCAGCTTTGGATTACACATATCGCGCCATTTCTGATTGCGAATATGGCGCCGATTATGTTCGGTGTTCTAGTGATATTTTTGCTATCTGGCTTCCCAGTCGCATTTGCGCTGGCTGCAAACGGTCTGTTCTTCGGTCTAATCGGTATCGAGCTCGGCTTGTTCCAGCCTGAGCTATTACAAGCCTTGCCGAATCGTATTTTCGGCATCATGGCCAACGATACGCTGTTGGCCATTCCCTTCTTTACCTTCATGGGCCTGATCCTGGAACGTTCCGGCATGGCTGAAGATCTGCTCGACACCATCGGCCAGTTGTTTGGCCCCGTGCGCGGCGGAGTCGCTTACGCAGTCATTTTTGTCGGTGCACTTCTGGCAGCAACTACGGGTGTCGTGGCTGCCTCGGTCATTTCGATGGGTCTCATCTCGCTGCCAGTGATGCTTCGCTATGGCTACGACAAGAAGCTGGCATCAGGCGTTATTGCCGCCTCCGGCACCTTGGCACAAATCATCCCACCATCGCTGGTATTGATCGTGATGGCCGACCAATTGGGCCGTTCGGTCGGCGACATGTATAAGGCCGCATTCGTACCCGGTCTGTTACTGACGGCAATGTATGCCGGTTGGGTGCTTTCTGTTTCGATTTTTAAGCCACACGCTGTACCAGCCTTGCCCCCGGAAGCACGTAACTTACGAGAACCGAACGGCAAGACCGGCATCATGTCTCTGCTGCTCCTCATCATTGCGTCGGTTGTTGTATCGCTGGCATTTGCCGAGTTCCTCGCCTCGATCCGTCCGAATGCAAAAGCAGACGAAGTCGGCATCTACAGCGCTTCGATCGGTATCGTTAGTGCGTTCGTGTTGGCACTCATCAATCGTCAGTTGAAACTTGGCCTACTGTCTCGCATGGCGGAAAAAGTCGTCTTCGTCCTGATTCCGCCGCTGGCGTTGATCTTTCTCGTACTGGGCACCATTTTCGTTGGCATTGCCACGCCGACTGAAGGCGGCGGCATGGGCGCGTTTGGCGCACTGGTCCTGGCGATCATGAACCGCCGTCTGTCATGGTCTCTCATGAAGCAAGCCATGGATTCCACGACACGCCTATCATGCTTCGTGATGTTCATCCTGATCGGTTCCAGTGTGTTCGGCCTGGTCTTCCGCGCTGTGCAAGGTGATCTGTGGGTAGAGCACCTACTGACCTCGCTGCCTGGCGGCACGCTGGGCTTCCTGATTGTGGTGAATCTTCTGTTTTTTGGCTTAGCGTTCTTCCTGGACTTCTTTGAACTTGCCTTCATCCTGGTGCCACTGGTCGGCCCTGTTGCAGAGAAGCTTGGTATTGACCTGATCTGGTTCGGCGTGCTGCTGGGGGTGAACATGCAAACCTCATTCATGCATCCACCATTCGGTTTCGCATTGTTCTATTTGCGGTCCGTGGCGCCCAAAGTAGTGAAGACCTCCGATATCTACTGGGGAGCTGTACCATTCGTCCTGATCCAGGTCGTCATGGTGGCGCTGATTATTCTGTTTCCGAACATCGTGACAGTCACCGGGAAAACCGATATGAAGGAACAGCTCGAACTGAAGATCGATATTCCTGCATCAGAGCAAGGAGAGGATGCCCTGCCACTAAGTTTTCCGAACGAAAATGGCACCTCGGAAGACAGTGCGCCACAATTAAACTTTTCCTTCGACACAGACAAGCAATAGCGGGAAATCTCGCATCCTTTATGCAGTTGCCTTCACCTCGCATGGTGTACCGTGCGAGGTTTATTTGCCTTCTTACCTTAGTGGGTCACTACCCGCCCACAAAAAACCCGCAGCGCTTGCACGCTGCGGGTTTTAAGAGGATGAGGATATAGAATTACCGGCGCGCAATCATGTAATTCTGCAGCGGCGCTTCCACTACCGATGCCCATTGGTTCTGATCCTGCCGGAATCGCTTCCACGGTTCGTAGATCTTCTTGAACTTGGCATTTTTAGCAGCTTCTTCTTCCATCACCTCCGTAGTTGCCTTGTTGCAAGCATCCATAATCCCTTTCGAGAAAGAATGGAGCTTGACGCCGTTCTTCAATAAACGAGCAAGTGCCGACGGATTCTTTGCGTCATATTCTGCTTGCATCACAACATGCGCCTCGTAAGAAGCTGCTTCAATAGCCGCTTGGTATTCCTTTGGCAGCTTTTCCCACGCTTTGATACCGACATAAAAAGACAACTGCGGGCCGGCTTCCCACCAGCCCGGTGCATAGTAGTGCGGAGCAACCTTGAAAAAGCCGAGCTTTTCGTCGTCATAGGGACCGATCCATTCCGCTGCGTCAATCGTACCTTTTTCCAGCGCCGGGTAAATGTCTCCACCGGCGATTTGCTGCGGCACCAAGCCCAGACGTTGCATTACACGACCGGCGAAGCCACCGATACGCATCTTCAACCCGTTGAGATCCTGTACGGTCTTGATTTCCTTGCGGAACCAGCCCCCCATTTGTCCTCCCGTGTTACCGCCAAGGAAGTTAACAATGCCGTAATCCTTGAAAAACTCACGCAATAAGGCTCTGCCCCCACCTTGGTCAAACCACGCGGTCTGCTGGCGCGAATTCAGACCGAAGGGAACTGCGCAATCGAACGCGAAAGTGGGATCCTTGCCGAAGTAATAGTAGGACGCCGTATGCCCCATTTCGATCGTGCCTGCCTGCACAGCATCCATCACTTGAAGCGCAGGGACCAATTCCCCGCCTGCGGATACACGGATGGTGAATTTCCCATTGGTCAATTGAGAGACACGTTTCGAGAAGGTCTCAGCCGCACCGAAAATCGTATCCAACGACTTGGGGAAACTGGACGCAAGCTGCCACGTTAGTGTCGGTTGCGATTGTGCCAGGGCAGGAGCTGCAATTGCACCAGCTGCTGTGCCAACAGATGCTTTTTTAATAAAGGAACGACGTTCCATTTTGTCTCCTTGAGTTAAACAGCAAAAAATCTGTTCAAGATCCTACTGTGCGGGGCATATTACCCTTGCTACTCGTGCCGCCAAAATTGTATGAGCATGATCGGTCGCTTGCAACGCCCAAGCAACTTACAGCACCTCATCATAGCTTATACAAGTTCTTGTAGATAAAGCCCGTTGACCCGTAGGGACAAGAAGCCAGCTTTTTTGTTCGTTCCCTCCTTGCAGCGTATCGCCTTGCAAGACCCCGCATGCAGCATTTCATTTCCCGCTTGAATAAGTGTGGATGTCCACAATTGTTCATTAGCGAACCGACAAGCACAATGTCTTAGGATACCCCCTTACTCTTCGTTTCACGCTTGAGTCCGTCTGACAAGCCGAGCGCAGATTTTCCGGCATTACTCGTGTCTGGCGCTGTACAAGCGACAACATGCAAACTTATGGAGACGCTACATGGAGAATAAACCTATCTACAAGTCGTTATACGTTCAGGTACTTACGGCAATTATTATCGGCGTGGCACTGGGATACTTCTATCCATCCCTCGGCGCGGACATGAAGCCGCTGGGCGATGGCTTCATCAAACTGATCAAGATGATCATCGCGCCAATCATTTTCTGTACGGTTGTGATCGGCATTGCCGGCATGGAAGACATGAAGAAAATCGGTAAGACAGGCGGTCTTGCCTTACTTTACTTTGAAATTGTCAGCACCATCGCATTAGTGGTCGGTTTGATTATCGTCAACGTAGTTCAACCGGGCGCTGGCATGCACGTCAATGCAGCGTCGCTCGACACCAAAGGCATATCAGCCTATACCGCCCCAGGGAAAATGCAGTCCACGACGGAATTTCTGCTCAATGTCATCCCCTCCAGCGCAATCGATGCTTTTGCTAAGGGCGACATCCTGCAAGTGCTGTTGTTCTCCGTACTGTTCGGGTTCGCGCTGCACAAGTTCGGTGGTCGTGGAACACTCGTGTTCGACTTCATTGAAAAATCCTCCCACGTATTGTTTGGCATTGTCGGCATCATCATGAAGTTTGCACCGATTGGTGCATTCGGCGCGATGGCATTCACAATCGGCAAGCATGGTGTCGGTACGCTCCTGTCGCTTGGCAAACTGATGGGAACGTTCTACCTCACTTGCCTGCTCTTTATCTTTGTCGTACTGGGATTGATTTCGCGCCTCCACGGTTTTTCCATTTGGAAGTTCATCAAGTACATTAAGGAAGAACTGTTCATCGTGCTCGGCACCTCCTCCTCGGAGTCCGTATTGCCGCGCATGATGGCGAAGATGGAAAACCTTGGAGTGAAAAAATCGGTGGTCGGTCTGGTCATCCCCACAGGCTACTCGTTCAATCTCGACGGCACATCGATCTATCTCACCATGGCGGCCATTTTCATTGCCCAAGCCACGGACACGCCAATGTCGCTCACACAGCAAGTTACTTTGCTGGCTGTGTTGTTGCTTACCTCTAAAGGCGCTGCAGGCATTACCGGCAGCGGCTTCATCGTATTGGCGGCAACCTTGTCCGCCGTCGGTGGCGTGCCGGTTGCGGGCTTAGCGCTGATTCTCGGCATCGACCGTTTCATGTCAGAAGCACGCGCCTTAACTAACCTCATCGGCAATGGTGTTGCCACCGTAGTGGTCGGCAAGTGGACCGGCGACCTTGACACGGCAAGGCTACAGCAACATCTAAACAAGGAAACGGTGGAAGAGGCCGAAGCACCGGAAGAAGTTCTGGATCAGGAAGAGGTACATATGCCTGTTCCCCACAAGGTAGCATGATGTACTTTTAAGTGCGGCCACTCTGCAGCCCGCATGATGTTTTCAGAACAGCCCGCGCCTTAGCGGGCTGTTCTTTTTTTACGGGGCATTACTCTCAGTCACTCACTGCCGTACGTCAACGACAGCTAAGTTATGCGGTGTCTTTCTATTTGAAGATCGATTCCTCTGAATTTGCATGCGCTCTTTCAGCCCCGCATCCAACGGAAATTGCCCCGTTGGGCGGGACACTGTTCTATACGTCTCAGTTACCGGCAACGGTCATGCTCTCGATCAAAATCGAACCGGTCTCCTTGGTGCCGCGCACCAGCCTGTCTGCACCAACAGCAACAATCTGCAGGAACATGTCTTTCATGTTGCCAGCAATCGTGATTTCTTCCACTGGATATTGGATGACACCTTTCTCGACCCAATAACCCGACGCACCACGCGAATAATCACCGGTCACATAATTAACCCCCTGCCCCATCAATTCCGTGACCAACAGACCGGTATCGAGCTTTTTCAGCATCGCCTTGAAGTTGTCAGCGGGCCGTGTCAGCGTTGACACCAGCGACAAGTTATGCGAACCGCCGGCATTGCCTGTGGTCTGCATGCCCAGCTTGCGTGCCGAATAGGTCGACAGAAAGTAGCCTTGCGCTACACCATCCTTGACCACGTCGCGCCGGCTGGTCTTCACGCCCTCCTCATCGAAAGGTGCCGAGCCGACTGCGCCGATAACATGCGGATCTTCGATCACCTGAATATGTGGTGCAAACACTTGCTTGCCAAGCGAATCGAGCAGGAAGGAAGATTTACGGTACAAAGCGCCACCTGACACTGCCTGCACGAAGGATCCGAGTAATCCCGCCGCCAGAGGTGCCTCAAACAACACGGGACATTTGCGCGTGTCCAGTTTGCGCGCATTCAGACGTGCCAGTGCCCGTTCCGCCGCGTAGCGGCCAATGTCTTCAGGCTTGGCCAGCTTCTTCGGATTGCGTGCAGAGGAATACCAGTCATCCCGCTGCATGTTGCCCCCCTTGCCCGCGATCGGCGCCACCGACACTGTGTGACGCGAATACGGATAACCGCCCATGAAACCACGCGTATTGGCTGCCACGAAATGCGATTGCTGGGCATATACGCTTGCTCCCTCACTATTCGTGATGCGCTTATCGACGGCAAACGCAGCCGCCTCACAGCGTTTAGCCAATTCGACCGCCTCTTCGGTCGAAATCAACCATGGATAGCACAATTGAAGATCGCGCGGTGTCATCTCCAGCGTATCGGCATCCGGCAATCCAGCACAATCGTCTTCTGCGGTAAAGCGGGCAATGTTGTACGCTGCTTCGACCGTATCTTTCAGCGACTGCGCTGAAAAATCTGAAGTACTGGCATTCCCACGCCGGATATGGCGCTCCTCGCCTAAATACACGGTCACGCCGATTCCCTTGTCCTTATTCTGTTCGATCGTTTCAATCTTGCCTTTGCGCACGGTCACCGACAAGCCGCTGCCTTCGCTGATCTCGACCGATGCATCGGATGCACCTTTTTCTTTCGCGAAACGCAACACGTCTTGTGCAAGCTGCTTCAACTGGTCCTGGCTATGGGTAAATACGGGGTTGCTCATGAACTCGTTTTTTGGAAGTCGGTTTAAAAGGGTTATCATAGCAGTCGTTTACAGAATGGCTTTGATTCATTATGGTTAATCCCAATCGCGGCGCTGTTGGCTTCAAGTCCAGCGAATTCGAACAGCAGTACGATCGCCCATCCAAATCCCAGTTAAAACGCGAAATGACGGCGCTGCAGGCGCTCGGAGAAGAACTGGTATCTCAACCCAAAGAACGTGTAATGCGTGTACCGATGCCAGAAGACGTACGCGAAGCAATCCTCGAATGTCAAAAAATCAAGGACCACGAAGGTCGGCGCCGTCAGCTGCAATACGTCGGCAAAAAGATGCGCACACTGGAAGAGGACGAAGTCGCCGCGATCCAGAAGGTGTTGGACAGTTGGAAAGGTGCCTCTAAGGCAGAGACTGCCGCAATGCATGCGTTAGAACGCCGTCGTGAAAAACTGCTGGCTGACGACAAATCACTCACTGATTTGAAAGAGCGGTATCCAGATATCGACGTGCAGCACATGCGCACGCTGATCCGCAATGCACGCAAGGAGCAGGCCGAAAACAAGCCGCCCAAGGCCTACCGCGAAATCTTCCAGATTCTCAAGCAACTGCAAGCGCAACCGACTGCGCCAACCCCAGAACAGCATGACGATGCGAACGAAGAGCAACCCTGACGAGCTGCTGATTGGACTCGTTTCGATCTCGGATCGCGCATCCAGCGGCATCTATGAAGACAAAGGTATTCCTGCTCTGCGCGATTGGTTCACAGCGGCGCTGACTACCCCATGGCAGATGGAGACCCGACTGATCCCCGATGAACGTCCGGCGATTGAAAAAGCACTGATCGAACTGGTCGACGAAGTCGGCTGCGACCTCGTCCTGACTACCGGAGGTACTGGTCCAGCGCGACGTGACGTGACTCCCGAGGCAACACTGGCCGTAGGCACAAAGGAAATGCCCGGCTTCGGTGAGCAAATGCGGCAAATCAGCCTCAAGTTCGTGCCAACCGCAATTCTCTCCCGCCAGGTAGCGGTGATCCGCGAAACAGCAAATCGCGCCGCCCTCATCATGAACCTTCCTGGCCAGCCGAAATCTATCAAGGAAACGCTGGAAGGCCTGAAGGATACAGACGGCACGCAGCTTGTGCCCGGCATCTTCGCGGCTGTCCCCTATTGCATTGACCTCATTGGTGGACCGTACATCGCTACCAATGAAGCGGTGTGCAAAGCATTTCGCCCGAAATCGGCCATTCGGCAGAATTGAAATAGATGGAAAACATGCTCGAAGCCATACAGATTGAAACCGCACCATCGCCAACCGTCTCCGTTATTTGGCTGCACGGTCTCGGTGCGGATGGTAACGACTTCGTTCCAATCGTCCGCGAACTTGATCTAAGAGGCTGCCCAGCGATTCGCTTCGTGTTCCCGCATGCGCCCATCATGCCGGTGACAATCAACAATGGCTATATCATGCGCGCTTGGTACGATATTCTCGGCACCGATATCGCCATGCGCGAAGATGAAGCTGGTTTGCGTAAATCGCAAATTCTAGTGGAGCAATTGATCGCACAGGAAAAGTCGCGCGGCATTCCTACCGACCGCATCATCCTTGCCGGATTCTCGCAAGGATGCGCAATGACACTGCAGACTGGCCTGCGTCACCCTGAAAAACTGGCTGGGCTGCTCTGCCTGTCCGGCTATCTGCCGATACACACTACCCTCGTGACTGAACGCCACAGCGCTAATCACGGCACACCAATATTTCTCGCGCATGGCCGCGACGACCCGATCATTCCGATTGACCGAGCAGAAAAGTCGCGAGACATGCTGATTGCGCTAAGTTACAACGTGGAATGGCACGAGTACCCGATGCCGCACTCGGTGTGCGACGAAGAAATCGACGACATCAGC
>CBHCMF010000082.1:0-19062 GCA_965974465.1 uncultured Noviherbaspirillum sp. | reverse complement strand
TCGAAAAAATCCATCGATTTCTTTCCCGCCGTTTCAACCTGACTGACCACTAGGACCGGCAATCCTTTCGTCTGTTCACACCCATATACGTAGAACAGACAGCCAATGGATTTGAGTGGCTTCAAGTTGACGACATGGCGCGGGGATAAGATGCCTAAATCACCTCCCATGACTCATGGCATCTGACAGACTCTGCTCAGTCGCTTTCGGAAAGGAATGACCGATGCCGTACCGCACTGAAACTCTCCGTACCATTGCCTTGCTTGGGCACACGGCCTGTGGCAAGACCAGCTTGGCCGAGGCGCTGTTACAAGGTGCCAGCATGATCGACAGTCCCGGCAGCCTCGAGCGTGGCAGCACTGTCTGCGACTACGATCCGCTCGAACGCAAATACCAGCATTCCTTGTATTCCGCCATCATCCATCTTGATCATCACGACACGCGTATTCACTTAATTGATACGCCGGGTTATCCCGATTTCCTAGGGCAGACGATCAGTGCCCTGCCCGCAGTCGAGACCGCCGCCGTGGTGATCAATGCACAGACCGGCATCGAAATGATCACGACACGCATGATGGAGTTGGCCAAGCAGCGCAACATGTGCCGCATGATCATCGTCAATAAGATCGATGCCGACAATGTAGACTTGCCTGGCTTGGTCCTCCGTATTCAGGAAACTTTTGGCAAGGAATGTCTGCCGATCAATTTGCCGGCAGCCGGTGGGGGCGAAGTGGTCGATTGCTTTTTTAATCCGGCCGGCACGTCAGATTTTTCGTCCGTGGAGGCTGCCCACCGTGCATTAGTGGATCAAGTAGTCGAAGTCGATGCTGAACTGATGGGACTCTATCTCGAACAAGGCGAGATCGAACCGGAACAATTGCATGCGCCTTTCGAGCAAGCATTGCGCGAAGGGCATTTGGTGCCAATCTGTTTCGTGTCGGCACGCAACGGTGCTGGCATCGCTGAATTGCTCGACGTGTTCGTGAAGCTGATGCCGAATCCCACTGAAGGGAATCCGCCGTTGTTTTACCGTGACGATCTGAATGCGACCAATCAGCAGAAGGAAATTCATGCAGTACCGGATCCTGACCAACATGTGTTGGCGCATGTGTTCAAAATTGCCGTAGACCCTTACATCGGCAAGATTGCCGTGTTTCGCATCCATCAAGGCACAGTTCAGCGCGACAGCCTGCTGTACATTGGCGATGCGAGAAAGCCGTTCAAGGTTGCGCATCTCTACTTATTGCAAGGCAAGGAGCAGAAGGAGGTGCCACAAGCTGTGCCTGGCGATATTTGCGCGGTGACCAAGATCGAGGACATCAGCTTCGATGCTGTGTTGCACGATGCGGCAGAAGATGATCATATCCATCTACGCCCTTTGCCTTTTCCGCTGCCCATTTTTGGTCTGGCCATCGAACCGAAGAAACGTGGCGACGAACAACGCCTATGGGAGATCTTGCAGAAGATCACTGCAGAAGATCCCTGTCTGAAAGTCGAACATCAGAGTAGCACCAATGAAACCGTGCTGCTGGGCCTCGGCGAATTGCATTTGCGCGCAGCGCTCGAACGCATGATGGAGATCTACAAGACTGAGGTCGCAACGCATCCACCGAAAATTGCCTACCGTGAAACCATCGTCAGTAAATCGGATGGCCATTTCCGGCACAAGAAGCAAAGCGGTGGTGCCGGTCAGTTTGGTGAAGTGTTCCTGCGCGTTGAAGCATTGCCACGCGGTACGGGCTTTGAATTCATTGATGCGGTGAAGGGGGGCGCGATTCCGGGCCAATTTATCCCCGCGGTGGAAAAAGGCATCCGACAAGTCCTTGAAGCAGGACCGCTGGCCGGCTTCCCAATGCAGGATGTGCGCGTTACTGTCTACGACGGCAAGAGTCATCCGGTCGATTCCAAGGAAGTTGCATTCGCCACCGCCGGTCGCAAGGCGTTTATTGATGCAGTGCTGAAAGCCCATCCAATCGTCCTGGAACCGATCGTCAATATCGAAATTGTCACACCGGAGGAATGCATGGGTGACATCACCGGCGACTTATCATCGCGGCGCGGTCAGATCAACGGCATGCAGTCAGTGCAGGCTGCCACTGCGGTGGTGTCCGGGCAAGTGCCTTTGTCGGAATTAAACGGTTACCAGTCGCGCTTGCACTCGACGACTGGCGGACGCGGCAGCTATACGGTGGAATTCAGCCACTATGACCCCGTGCCGTCGGCGACGCAGCAGCGCATGGTCAGTCAGCACAAAGCGATGCCGGAAGAGTAAAAGAATGTATTAAGGAATTAGAGCGCTCTAGGGAAGATGCCGACGGGGGAGCACGCTCTTGAGTGTGGTTATCCAGTACAACAGTGAGGCAAACAAGCCCGCGCTGATGTCGACACCCCAATCCATCCAGGCAGCAGTGCGATAGGGTAGAAAGCTTTGCACGAATTCATCGAAGGCGCCCATTAAGGCGACGATAGCAAATGCCTTGATGGCCTTGCGCATAGCGCTGCCGCCCACACCACATGCTAAAAGAAAAGCAATACAGGAGTAGGTGAAAAAGTGCAGTACAACGCCTGAGGCGAATTCGCCGACCTCGCTGCGTGCCCCAGGAATGGAACCAAGCAGAATCACGGCGGCGTAGAGAATCCAGGCACTGCGTAACATAAAACGTTCGTATTGCTCTTCAGGAATCAACAAGCTTAGGACAGTACGCATTGACGGGGAAATGAACGTGCAAAAGAACACAATAGTTTTTCTTTGGATGTCGGTATACGCGCTTGATCAGACTTTGCGTGCGTTTCATGATGTCTATGCAAAAAATCGCGCTCATTCATGATGAAAATCAAGTGTTGAAAAGCGGCCACAGCAAGGCAGCTAAAGCCGCACAGTGCAGCATCACCGTAATCCAAAGAATTGCGCGAAATGAGGGTTTCCTCGACTTGTGGCGGAATATCGTTTGCGCCATGAGAGCGCCCGGCCACCCGCCCACAAGAGCGCATGCATGCAGAGTGCGCTCTCTGATGCGCCACTGATTCCTTTCGGCAGCCTGTTTGTCGCGCGCATAGAGAAGAAAGGTCGCTAGGCTTGCGGTGATATACAACCCAATCACGATTGGGGGCAGTGGACCAGAAACGGTGGTGACGCCCAGAACGGCGAGAAAAAGGATGGCAATGAGTGCTTGCATAAGTAAGTGGCACCGGAGCGTAGACAGGACAAAGGCGAGCAGTCTACGGAGGAAGTACGTCGATGTCTATCAGGCAACAGTCTTTTGTTGAGAATTTCGGAGGGATGAAGGCAGTTTGCTCGTTGCGGTACAAGGAATCCCTCCTAGCCCGGATATTTCACCAGGACGCGGAGTGATGGACGCAAATCGCACGCCAGCACCCGCGTAGGCCAGCGGTACAAATTGGATCTGGCTGTTGCAAGCCGCAAACCGAGTAAACATGCGCCTTCCAGTCAAGTTGAGGGCCGGTCTGGTGAAATATCCGGGCTAGATCTCTCCGTCCGTGTAACAAAGATTCCGTGCAGACTTCGTCGCTTTGTCCTTTAATGTAAATAGATTGAGGAGCGAAGCATGAGTAAGCATTCTGTCGTTGCCGCCATTCTGATTACTGCTGCGTGGGTCACAATGGCCGCGCCCGCCCAAGCGCACGGCCGCGTGCAATGGGACATTACAATTGGATCGCCTCGTTATTACCCGCCCCCTGGGGTGGTGATGGTGGCGCCGTCACAGTACATCTACGGCGCACCGCCTTCTGCCTTCGCACCACCTCCTGTGATTTATGTACAGCCACAACCGATATATGTGCCGCCGCCGGTGTTGTATTACGACCCCTACACACGGCAATACGTGCCGCAGTACCCGCCACGGCACGAATACCGACTTCATGAACGGCATGAGCACTGGGGAGGACACGGGGATTATCGGCGTTAATGCGACTTGGCCCTCTCTTATACGCATACGTCAATTGCGCCAGTTTCTTTGTCAAAAGAAAAAAGCCGGAAAGGGACAAAAGTCTCTTTCCGGCATCTTGCCTTGAGGGCGGCGTGTTATGACTGCTTCTCCACTGCCTGTTCCGGCACATAACTGGTGGCTGCCAGTTCTGCACGCATCGAACGCTTGCGCAAGCGGATGTTGAGCATTTCGACTACGACAGAGAAGGCCATGGCGCTATAGATGTAGCCCTTCGGCACATGATTGCCAAAGCTCTCGGCAATCAGCACTACTGCAACGACCACCAGGAAGGATAGCGCCAGCATTTTAATGGTGGGATGCTCGGATACAAAGCGTCCGATTGGGCCGGCGAAGAACATCATCAGACCCACTGACACGATCACCGCAGCAATCATCACGGCGATTTGGTCGACCATGCCAACGGCAGTGATGATCGAGTCAAGCGAAAACACCAAGTCGATCAGCATGATCTGCAGCACGATGCCGGCAAACGTTGCCTTCACTTTGGCACTGGTACCACCGCTTTCGGCTCCCTCAAAAGTTTCATGGATTTCACCAACGCTCTTCCATAAGAGGAACAGACCACCTGCCAACAGTACTAGGTCACGTCCAGAGAAACCCTGGCCGAGAACGGTCAACAGCGGTTGCGTCATGCCCACGATCCACGACAGCGTCACCAGCAATGCAATACGCATGAACATCGCAAGAAACAGCCCGAGACGACGGGTGTACTCCTGCCGTTCCTTGGGCAGCTTGTCGACCAGGATCGAGATGAAAATGATGTTATCAATGCCAAGCACTAGTTCTAGTGCGGTCAGCGTGAAGAAGGCGATCCATATTTGTGGATCGGAAAGGAGCTCAATCATAGGCTTTCTTTGTTGTAAGGGCTAAACGGCGGCTTTTGTCCATATCCGATCCTCAACTTGTTTTAGAGCGGATTGATTGAGTGCAAAAGAGGGCAGTCGGGCCAAGAAGCACGTTCCTAAGCGACGGTGAGCAGCCTTGAGATAGCCCTCTTTCACACAGGCAAACCGATTTAGTCGTTGTTTGCGAAGCCGAGCAAATGCAGCAGGCTGGTGAACAAATTGAAGATTGACACGAACAGCGTGACTGTCGCCATTACATAGTTCGTTTCACCGCCGCGCACAATCTGATTGGTTTCATACAGAATCATGCCGGACATCAGTAGCACGAATACCGCAGACACGGTGAGCGACAAGGCGGGGATCTGCAGGAAGATCGCGGCCAGACCGGCCAGGAAGGCCACCAGAATCCCGACCGTCAGGAATCCACCCATAAACGACAAGTCACGCTTGGTGACAAGGGCGTAGGCAGATAGTCCAACGAAAATGGCTGCTGTGCCGCCCATTGCCATCATCACCGTCTGCGTGCCGTTCGGCATGTTCAGATAATGGCTGATGATTGGCCCTAGGGTATAACCCATGAAGCCGGTGAGTGCGAATACCAGCGCAACACCGAGACCCCTATCGCGAAACTTGTTGACCAAGAATAGCAGGCCAAAATAGCCGACCAACGTGATCAGGATACCTGGATGTGGGAGCTTCAATGCCGCCGCTGTACCTGCAGCAATCGCGCTGAAGCCTAGAGTGAGCGCCAACAACATATAGGTATTGCGTAACACCTTATGCGTTGAAGTATCGATAACCGTGGTCCCGGCATGCGCGCCGAAAGCATGGTTGTGTAGGGGATGATGGCGGTTATTCATGGTAGATCCTTATTGGATATGAAACAAAACAGTCACAACCTAAATCGGTTCTAAAACCGAATGGCGAATGAAATGGCATGGTATAAGCCTTATTGTGTTATAAAAAGCGAAGATAATTGAATGATCCCTTCTGAAAAAGCGGAAGAATGAAAGCTGCAGCTATTAACTATCGTCATCTGTATTACTTCTGGGTCGTTGCCAAAGAGGGCAGTATCACGCGGGCGGCCGAGCGACTCGACGTCGCGGTGCAAACCATCAGCGCGCAGCTCGGATTGCTGGAACAGTCCATTGGCAAAGCCTTGCTGGCACCGCAAGGTCGGCGGCTGGTGCTGACTGAGGCAGGGCGTGTGGCGCTCAGTTACGCTGACCAGATTTTTCTACTTGGCGAACAATTGCAGGATGTGTTGAGCGAAAACGACATCGGCCACACCATGCGTCTGACCGTCGGTCTGTCGGATTCACTACCCAAGTTGACTGCATCGCGTTTGCTGGAAGCGGCTCTCAAGCTGCCGCAAAAGGTCAAGCTGATATGTCATGAAGACGACTTTGAATCGCTACTCGGTGAACTGTCCGTACACAAGCTGGACGTCATTCTGACCGACCGGGCTGTACCGTCGGGAACCACCTTACGCGTATTCAGCCATCTACTCGGCGAAAGCGAAATCATGCTGTTCGGCCTGCCGGAACTGGCAGAGCGCTACCGCAAAAATTTTCCAAAGATGCTCAATGGCGCGCCACTTTTGTTGCCTACTCGCAACCACGCAATACGGGGTCGCCTGGACCACTGGTTCGAGGTCCACGATATCCGCCCGGATATCGTCGGGGAATTCGATGACAGCGCACTCCTCAATACCTTTGGACGCAATGGCATGGGCATGTTTCCTGGGCCGTCGGCGCTGGCTGCGGACGGAAAAGAACAGTTCGGCGCAGTGCCGGTCGGCGAACTTACGGCAGTGCGGGAACAGGTTTACGCGATTTCGAACGAGCGCAAGATCAAGCATCCTGCTGTTGAAGCGATTTTGACGGCAAGCCATGGTGGGGTGTTTGCGCATTGAGGGCGACAGAATGAAGGTCTGCATCGAAATTCGTGCATGTAATGCTTCCCGAGTCAGATCAAATGATTCTTGCCTTCGGTAAGGGACTGTTCAGTATTTGTTAACACACGATAGGGAAGACGAGCGCAACAAAGGTGGGCTCGTCACCCAACTCAAACGAAGGAGTGCACGGCAATCCGGCTTTCGGAAATCACGGCACATCTGTGTACCTCACTATGTTTGGCTGCTTCTATTTTTGCGCCAAGGCGGTGTTAGATTGTTGTTTGTTGTTGTAAAAATGCAATTGGTTGACGTGGGTAAAAATTCTGGCCTGCGCCTTATTTCTGGGGTTAAGGATTGCAAAATCCTTGCTCCTTCTGTCTAATACGCGGTTTTTTCAATATAACTATAGGGAGTGCCATGTTCATCCGCCATATTGCGATAAGCATCTTCGCTTTTGTACTCGTAGGCTGCGCCTCAGGAGTCAAACAAGCTGATATCCATAACAAGCAATACCTCACTTCTCAGCCTGCCAAATCGGTGTCGATTAGCCTTAATGATGACGCAAAGAAAAAAGTTTCTGATAATCTGAAGTTCAATCAAAATACGCTGCTGGATCACGTCAAACGAGCGCTCGTGGCCCAAAATCTTTTGGATGAAACTAAACCCGACGCTCAAAATACCGTCGAAATTGTGATCAAGGATTTTCGTGTGCGCTCCAACTTTACTGCTGTAATGTTCGGATTCATGGCTGGCAACGATAGCATTACCGGCGATGTGATTCTTAAAGACGCCAATGGAAAGGAGTTGAACAAATTTGAGATCAGCGCCTCGTATGCGCTTGGTGGCTTAGCCGGAGGTCAGGACGAAACTCGAATGGGATGGCTATACGAGAAGTTTGCTGAACTGACGATTGAAAATTTGCGCGGTATGAGTAAGTAATGCTGGGCCTGCGGGGCTACCACGATGGTTGTCACCGCAGACCATAACTGCAGTCAATATGGGTTGAATGCAACGAAAGTCCTGATCAATAGGTATGTGCTAAGCGATTCCCCTGACGAGCTTCGCTTCCCATAGGCTACTTCTATATCTTGATTACTCTCCACTCGTCCTTCACCATCGGCCGACCTCGTCTAATTCTATGAAGGAAAGCCAAATGAATTCAAAGCATTTGCCACAGTTTAATTGGCAACCGGTTATTTCCTCCTGAAATAGTTCGATTTAGCGGCAGAGCACTTTTTACAAGCTTTTTTGCTGCTTGCGGTAAAATGCAGCCTTTAATCGCTTTTAAGAATAGAACTGACAGAAAAAGTTGTTGAGTTTGAAAGTCGTGTAAATCCAAAACGGATTGAAAGGCTGTAAATACTAGCCATGATTCCGAAACTTCCAATTTAACGGTGTTATTACCGGCACCTGCTGGTGCGCCAATTCAGCAACACGATTCCAATTACACCTTCCCTACGCAAAACGCAGTAAGCGCCGATGTGAGTAATCGCTATCTGTAAAAAGAATGACCGACGCCACGCTCGGTTTGGGAAGTGCGCGCGCTTAGATTACCCCCTGACGCAGCGTTATGTCATTTAGACATATGGTTCGAGGCAAGCATTTAGCGGATCAAATCGGACTAGTCAACGCGCGTATGTTAATTCGGAGATGTATCGATATTGGGCGGTCGATTTTCGCATTTGCATTTTGGCGTATTACGGTAAAACCAAGCGCGATCATGGGCAAGACATGCGCGGCAAAATTATCGAATACGAATGAGAGCATGGCAAAGTCATCGAGATCAAAGGGCTTCCTAGAACATACAAGGGGAAACGGTTCTGGGATGCGGTGTCCTCCTGCGGCACAGACTGAGACGTGGCCAACGGCTTGGCTCAGCATTCTTTGAATGCCATACAGAAAGCGTATGGCATGCGACCACTGTATGTAAGAGTCGAGTGCGTCGCAACTTACTTGTTCTGGCAATAAAAAACTACAAATATTGAGGGATGGAGTTATGAAAAAGATAATTGGATTGGGTATTGTTGCGCTCGCATTGGCAGGTTGTGGCGGAGGCGAGGGCGGCAGTGATGGGATAGAGTTTGATCCAAACAGTTTGAGCTTTACAGGAACTGAAGGCCAACCAATACCTTCGCAAAGCGTTAGTGTGAATGTCGGCCTTAGTGAGACACAGCGGTATATTGGCGTAGATAATAAAACGCCTGAGCTTGCTAGCGTTAGCTATTGGGTTACGCATGTTGACGCATTCTCAATGAGCATTACGCCCGTCCTTGGCCTCAAAAAGGGAACCTACGATGGCGCGGTAGATGCGTTGATTTGTGAGGACGCTGCTTGCAATGATGTGATTGATCGTGGTACTTACAGGTACACAATTACGATCAACTAATTTGACGCCCGATACCCGCCGTAAGGCGGGGGTAACCCTTCAGTAGGGAATTGGACTGTAAATAGAATGTTCTCTAACTAGTCTGTACCGCCTGCCATCACATATACGGGATCTGCATAGATGCGTAGCATTCCCAATCTCGCGACAAAATTAGTCACTGTTATCTGTCCTTTAGCAAGTAGGGTGCGTCCCACGCACCATTTCTTTCCTTAGGCGCCGTTATACTTCCGCATGAATCGCTTTCTCCGAACCGGTGCGCGGGGCGCACCCTACTTCTTTAGCGCATGCCACACTATCGACGAACCATCATGGCCTTTTCGGCTAAAGATATTGAGGCAATTTCCCCCCTTCTTCATGACGGCGCTGCGCTGGAGGATCTCGTGGTCAAACGCGTGGAGGGCAAGGAAGCGGTGTTCGCAGCCATGAAGGCAATCTTCGATGATGCCCACCATCTTGACTTCTCCTACGCGTCATCCTCTTCAAAAAGACCGACTTCTTCCCGGCCATTCTCTTGCCTTTGATCCGGAGGCTGTTGTTGATCCCTATGTCGGATACTTTCAAGGGCATCCCTTCCCCGGGCTTCAACCGCATGGCATAACTAGAGTTGTTGTTAGCAAAGAGCGTTGTCCCGCGTCAGAAATTCGCGGCACATGTTGGTGGCAAGTGCCGTCACCGTAGATACGCTTTAACTTACCACCTTCCAGCCCTGAAACTTAGGAAGCAACCTACTGTCCATTTTCTATTGTTGCGTTTCCGATGTGACGAAGAAAGGGATGCGCATGTCTCCCGGCTTCATCTTTGCAACAGGCATTGAAAACAGTATTCCAACCATCCAAGGCGGCAGGGTGCGCATGGATGAAATGGAAAAGTGTGGCCACTACACGCATTGGCGCACTGACTTTGCGTTGTTGCAGAAGCTGGGCATCAACTTTTTGCGTTATGGTCCACCGCTGCATCGTACGCTGCTGGGTGCAAATCGGTATGACTGGTCTTTTGCGGATGAAACCTTCGAGGACCTACGTCAACGTGACATTGTGCCGATTGTCGATCTGTGCCATTTCGGCGTGCCGGATTGGATTGGCAATTTCCAGAATCCCGATTTTCCTTCGTTGTTCGCGTCCTACGCAAAGGCATTTGCGATACGTTATCCGTGGGTGCAACTGTATACTCCGGTCAATGAAATGTTCATCTGCGCGGAGTTCTCTGCCTTGTACGGTTGGTGGAACGAGCAGTTGCGTGATGACCGTGCATTTGTCACGGCGCTCAAACATTTGGTCAAGGCCAATGTGTTGGCCATGCATGCCATTCTGCATGTGCGCCCTGACGCTTTGTTCATTCAAAGTGAGTCTACCGAGTACTATCACGCGGAAAGCCCGCGTGCGATCCGTCCTGCCGAATTAGCCAATGCGCGACGCTTTCTTTCGCTTGATTTGAATTACGGGCGTCGTGTCGATTCGGAAATGTACGAATACTTGATGGACAACGGTATGACACGAGAGGAATACCGCTACTTCATGAAGAATAATCTCAAGCATCACTGTCTCATGGGCAATGACTACTACGTGACCAATGAACACCTCGTGTCGGAGGATGGTCGCATGCGGGCCTCGGGAGAAATTTTTGGCTATGCGGTGATTACGCGCCAATACTATGATCGCTATCGCTTGCCGGTCATGCACACGGAGACCAATCTGTGTCAGGGACCTAAGGAAGACGAGGCAGTGTGTTGGCTACGGAAGCAATGGGCGAATGTGCTGCGGGTGCGTAACGATGGTGTTCCTGTGGTGGGTTTCACTTGGTATTCGCTCACCGATCAAGTGGATTGGGATAGTGCACTGCGCGAAAACAACGGCAACGTCAATGCACTTGGGCTGTTTGATTTACAGCGCAATATACGCCCGGTTGGCGAGGTCTACCGTAAGCTGATGCGTGAATGGAAACAGGTACTGCCCACGCAGAGCATATGCTTACAGGTGCCGGTGGTGATGCCGAGTGAAGTGGATCGGGAATGGGCGCGGCGGCAACGCGAACAGGCCTATCGGACGCCTCGTCATGAAGACACCTGCGCGCCGCGCTACGCTGAATAGCTGGCAGGGGTAGCCGTGATCGCTGGTGCTGGGATAACAGTTGCTGCAGTTGGGGGAATTCGAAGGCCGAGGCCGTCATGACGCGGCAAGTTCGCGTATCACCATCTCGATGCCTTTGACGACACGTGCTAGTCGCTCGTAGTCGACTTTATCCGGTGTATCTTCTTCGGTGTGATAGTAGGGATAGCGATAGGGGGCGGTATCGGTGATCATCAAGGCCGGGTAGCCGTGTTTGCGATAGGCCCAATGGTCGGACCAGTCGACACCTGGGATGGACGCTGGTGCGGCAATACCTTCCGACGGAAACTTCGCATGCCGGCGAAATGCGCCGATCGCGCGCTGCACCAGTCGACGTGAACCTAAGTCGCCAACGAAGGCGATGAAGTTGCCCGTGTCCGGATAAAGCGTATTGAAGGGGGGCGGATATTGCTGGCTGCCCTTGTCGTCCGAATACCAGCCAAGTGTCTCCAACGATAGCATTGCCATCACATCTTCGCCTCGACGGTGCAGATCCTGTGCATGTCTGAAACTGCCCATCTGCGCAGTCTTGAAGTAGGGCGGTTCTTCATTGACGAAGAGCACCAGGCGAACTTCCCGTTCTGGGGTGGGTTCCATCGTCATCAGGCTACGCGCCAGTTCGATCACGGCTGCGCTGCCCGTGGCGTTGTCATTGGCGCCGGGGGAGCCTGGTGCTGAATCGTAATGCGCACCAACGACGATGAGGCGCGGTTTGTGGCGACGCGCGTCGGTATTGCTGATGGTGACTTCGAGATTGCGCACACGGTTGCCGTCCGTGTTGAATATTTGCTGTCGGACGGTGTAGCCGAAACCGGCCAGCGTGCTTTCGATATAGCGTGCGGTATTTTCCAATTGTCCAGGGTGTGCCGTGTTATGTACCTTACGGCCGATCTGGAAGACATGTTGGCGCAAGCGCTGCGCCAGTTCGTGTTCTTCCGCAGTCAAAGGCGGGAGCGGGCCGCGATAGGATTCGCCCGGCATGACTGTCATGTAGCTGAGACCACCACTAGCAAGGGCAGCTACGCCAAGCAGCGGTAGGACAACGATGCCGCGCATGCGGTTAAGGTGTCTGAACCAGGAGTGCACTATGTTCGCATCCACGCAGTACATCCCGCCGGCAATAGTGTGCCGCTGATCAGTAGCGCACCATGCTTGTACAGGGGAAG
Organism: uncultured Noviherbaspirillum sp.; assembly: GCA_965974465.1. Taxonomy (GTDB): domain Bacteria; phylum Pseudomonadota; class Gammaproteobacteria; order Burkholderiales; family Burkholderiaceae_D; genus Noviherbaspirillum. Next base: position 6,695 of record CBHCMF010000082.1, on the reverse strand, counting down.
CGCGGAGGCCGCGGCATTGACCGAAAACATCCAAACATCGCCTTTGGCGCTGCTCCAGAGAATACGTCCATCGATTTCCTGCAATCCAGCCAGTAATTGGGCGGGCGAGGCGCTGGGGCGCAGTAGTACGGTGACGGTCCTTGTGTTGCTTTTATCCAGTGGTGGGATTGTCGAGGCCAGCGCGGCTGTTGTGACTGTCAGTGCAAGCATCGGCGCGAATGTCGAGCGTGCCTTGCTGCGCCGTTCCCGACCTTTGTACGGAGAGGGCTTGTGCCACCGTAATGCAAGGCCGAGCGCGAGAAACGCCAGCCCGAATACCACAAACCATAGCACATCCCACAACAGCGGATTGGGGACATCCATGCGTATCCGGTGCAGGCCGAGTATCCAGTGCGATAGCACGGCATCAAGGACATGCCAGAAACCGAAACCGATCAGGAAATCGGCAAACAACAGACGATCGGCAGAGCGGTCTACCAGCACGTAGCGCGCTTGCAGCAACTTCAGGAGGCCGATTACCGCAATCATATACATGACGGCATGGAACAGGCCATCGGCCAGAATCTGGATGCGTAGGTCGGTGAAGGGCGCGCGCGTCATCCCGATTAACCTATGGTGCCATTGCAATATTTGATGCAACAGGATGCCATCAAAAAAGCCGCCGGCGGAAAAGCCAAGCAAGTAACCCGCCCAGTGCAATCTTGCCGGGGGCGCAGGAGGAAATTTGATGCGATTGTCCATGCCGCTGTTATCTTTCACTTCACGAGCGGCGGCACGTCAAAAGTATGGAAAGGGGCCGGACTCGGTACGGTCCATTCCAGTCCATCTGCCCCTTCCCACGGTTTATCGGCTGCTTTGGGGCCACCCCGGATCATGGGCAAGACTACGGCGAACAGGAAATACACTTGCGTCAATCCAAATGCGAAGGCGCCGATCGACGTCAACATGTTGAAATCAGTGAACTGCGCCGGATAATCCGCATAGCGGCGCGGCATACCGGCCAAGCCAAGAAAGTGCATCGGAAAGAAGGTGACGTTAAGCCACACGAGCGAGTTCCAGAAATGAATCTTGCCGCGTGTTTCGTTATACATGTGCCCTGTCCATTTCGGTGCCCAGTAATAGAAACCGGCGAACAGGGCGAACAGCGAACCGGCCACAAGCACGTAATGAAAATGCGCAATCACGTAGTAGGTATCGTGCATCTGGATATCGATCGGTGATACCGCGAGAATTAACCCCGAGAATCCCCCAATGGTAAACACGAAGATAAAGCCGACGGCGAACAGCATGGGAGTTTCGAAGGTTAGGGCCCCTTTCCACATCGTTGCAATCCAGTTGAACACTTTTACACCGGTCGGTACGGCAACCAGCATGGTGGCGTACATGAAGAACAGCTGCGCAGTGATCGGCATGCCGGTTGTAAACATGTGATGCGCCCAGACGATGAACGACAGAATGGCAATGGAGGCGGTGGCATATACCATTGATGCATAGCCGAACAGCGGCTTACGCGCAAAGGCCGGAATGATGTGCGACACGATACCGAAGGCCGGCAGAATCATGATGTACACCTCGGGGTGACCAAAGAACCAGAAGATGTGCTGAAACATCACTGGATCACCGCCACCGGACGCATTGAAAAACGTGGTGCCAAAGTGGCGGTCCGTCAACAGCATGGTAATGGCACCCGCCAACACGGGCATCACAGCGAGCAGCAGGTAAGCGGTAATCAACCAGGTCCAGCAGAACATCGGCATTTTCATCAGCGTCATGCCGGGCGCACGCATGTTGAGAATGGTGGTGATGATGTTGATGGAACCCATGATCGACGAGGCGCCCATGAGATGCACGGCAAAAATGGCCATATCCATGCCCGGGCCCATCTGGACGGACAGGGGCGGATAGAGTGTCCAGCCTGCGGCGGTTGCGCCGCCACCGACAAACAGTGAACCGGTCAGCAAAAGGGCGGCAGGCGGCAGCAGCCAGAACGAGAAGTTGTTCATCCGCGCGAACGCCATATCCGAGGCACCGATCTGCAGGGGAACCATCCAGTTGGCAAAGCCGACGAAGGCCGGCATGATGGCGCCAAACACCATGATCAAGCCATGCAGGGTCACCATCTGATTGTATAGCTCCGGTTGCATCACCTGTAGACCGGGTTGGAACAATTCAGCGCGAATCAGCATGGCCAGCAGGCCGCCCGCCATCAGCATGATGAACGAAAACCACAAGTACAGCGTACCAATATCCTTATGGTTCGTGGCATACAGCCAGCGCCGCCATCCATGGGGATGATCGTGCGCATGATCGTGGGTCGGATGTGTCGCGGTAACGGTATGCATGAGGTTCTCTCTGTGCTCTTTGAGGTGCAGGGGAGAATGTGCGAGGGCCGATGCAGCATGCATGCCAGAGTCGCATTGCTGTCTATATGGCGTCGCTGTTTCAGTATTGCGATGTAAGCCTTACTGTCCCAATGTAAAAACTGCGCGGCCTAGCCCGGATATTTCACCAGACCGGCCCTCAACTTGACTGGAAGGCGCATGTTTACTCGGTTTGCGGCTTGCAACAGCCAGATCCAATTTGTACCGCTGGCCTACGCGGGTGCTGGCGTGCGATTTGCGGCCATTTTGCGTCCCCGCTTCGCGTCAATAGGCAAGCTATTGACTTGGCGTGGGAACGCAAACTGCCTCGCAACTCGCGCGCCATCACTCCGCGTCCTGGTGAAATATCCGGGCTAGAACAGATTCTCATGGCGTTGGATACAGCTGGTAAATCGCACCCGCATAATCGTCCGAAATCAACAGATTGCCTCGCCCGTCAGGGATCACATCGACTGGCCGGCCCCAGGCATCATTTGCCTTGGGATCAGTAACAAAACCGCTGACGAGATCGATTTCCGCACCGGGATTGCCTGCATCGTCAAAGGGGAAATACACCACCTTGTAGCCTGCACTCAATGTCGTGCAGTTCCAGCAGCCATGCAGAGCGATGGCGGCACCCTTGCGATAAGCGGGCGGTAGATTGCTCGCATGCAGGAAACTGAAGCCAAGTGGCGCGGAGTGTGCACGAATCCCCTTGGCGACACGATCCACGATGGCACAATTGAAACGACTGCCATTGCGGTTAAGTTCATAGTCCGGCAATACCTCGAGATTGCTCATTGTTGCATTCGGCACTTGGTTGCAGAACGGCCAGCCATAATGCCCACCGTCACGCACTGCGGTAAACGGTTCCGGGGGATTGTCATCCACATAGGCCGGCACGATAGCCCCTACATCGCTACGGCCATTGCCATCGACGTCAATATCGTTCGGAACGCGTATCTGGTCACGATGATTGACGGCCACCCACAGGCTGTTGGTACCGGGGATAAAATCCAAGCCTTCCGCATTGCGCAGCCCGCTTGCGAATAGGCGGCGTTCCTTGCCGTCGGCGCTGTATTGATAGATGGCGCCACGCACGGGATCACTCACCGTGTCTTCCAGGCAGGCGTTGCAGGTGGACGCAATCGACACATAGAGCCGGTGGTCCGGTGACAGCGCAATATTCTTCAGTTCGTGGCCGTAGCTGCCTTTGAGTTCTGGCGTTGAATTGTCGGGCAGGCCATCAACCACAACTTCGCTGCGCCCACGTCCGACTTCGCCGTTTTGATAGACGCTGCGTGTAATGCGATTCGATTCTGCGACATACAGATAGAGGATGTCGCCAATGCGGTGAAACACCATGTCGTGCGGTTTGCGCAAGCTGGTCGCGTAATCGAATATTTGCGGTACGTTGTTGACGCGTTCACGCAAGAGCACGATCTTGTCCTCGTCCGGCACTGACACCAGAATGTCGCCGTTGGGGGCGAGTGCCATGAAGCGCGCTTCGGGTACGCGTGCCCAGACCCGGATGCCAAATCCGGGCGGCACGATCAATTGCCGAGGCCTGTCAAGCGGTGTGTCAGCAAGCGTGGCCGGTATTTCTAATGGCCGTTCTACTGCTGCGGCAGCTGTTTGCGCAACGGCCGGCGTCGTGGCTGCCTCGGCGTGACGGCTGCTTTTGTCGCATGCGGTTATGCCGGCCAGCATTATGGTGATGAGTAGGCATACACACCAAGCTTGCCATTCCCGGAGGATGCGTGTTGTGGTTGCTGTACGGGAATTCATTGCAAACGGTATTCTTATGAATCTGAAGGCCGCAATGTGGATTAACTCCCTTCATCCCCGTCCGGGACCCGCTGCGACCTTGCCTTAATGTGTACACAAAATGTGATGCGACACGGTCCATTTGGTTCAACCAAGACGAGGCCCTCTTATTTTTGATGCATTGGATAGTAGGGAATGTGATAGGAGTCGACTCAAAAATAATTTCGCAACTTGCTTTATAGAATGTTCTGCTTCAGAAAAGCAGAGGCCTTCAGCGATGTTTTATGGCACATTATGAGGTACAGGCATGCATCGCTTTGATGCACTGCTTGCAAGCGCAGGAATGGGCGCGACGATCTCCCCGCCATAGCAGTAATCAGTAATACGTAGGCTTCTAAGACCAACAAAAAAGAGTGGTGCTTATGGAATACCTCGTTGCAGACAACATTCATTGGCAAGCCTTGGACATCGGCAAGGCGGCGCGCTCTGCCTTGAAAGGCCAGCAGCCTTGCGTCATTTGGCTGACGGGACTATCCGGTGCGGGCAAGTCATGCATCGCCAATCAGGTCGAGAAAAAACTGTATGCATGTGGTCGCCATACTTACCTGTTGGATGGCGATAACGTGCGTCACGGTTTGAACAGGGACTTGGGTTTCACCGACGCCTGCCGTGCCGAAAATATTCGCCGTGTTGCTGAAGTGGCGAAACTGATGGTCGATGCCGGATTGATCGTCCTTGTGTCTTTTATTTCGCCGTTCCGTCTGGAGCGAGAGTTTGCGCGCCAACTCATGGGGGAGGGGGAGTTCTTCGAAGTTTTCATTGATACGCCGTTGGAGGTGGCCGAGCAGCGCGATCCCAAGGGTTTGTACAAAAAGGCGCGGCGCGGTGAACTGAAAAATTTCACTGGCATCGATTCTCCCTACGAAGTACCGGAATACCCAGATCTGCACATCGATACGACCGTATGCAGTATTGATGAAGCCGCAGAGCGCATCATCGCGCTGCTGTCCGCCTCCGGCGTCCTAACCTATACAAACTTAAAAAGTCCTCCTGCGCATATGACGCTATAATTCCGCATGGGAATTTGCAAAAAGACAACAGCGTTTGACCGCATCTCCCTCCCTCAAACCGCGCTAGGTGGTCAGCAAGGCATGCGCTTCGACGACACCTTCGTGCTCAGCCGATATCGCACTTCATTTAATCGGTGAAGAAAAAAGCAAAAAGGGGAGTGGGCGCCTAACAGTGCGTCTATTCACATAAGAGGAAAACATGCGACGAATAATCCGATTAGGCGACCCCACTAGCCACGGCGGTAACGTGGTGTCTGCCGCTAGCAATGTTAACGTCATGGGAATCCCAGTCGCCCGCCTTGGCGATGCTTGTACTTGCCCGATTCCAGGGCATAGCGGCTGCACGATTGTCGAAGGCGACCCGACACACACCATTGACGGTATTCCTGTCGCTTATGAAGGACATAAAACGAGTTGTGGTGCCGCGTTGATTGCCACCGTATCGAATGTTGGCAAGGGCTAATACCAATCTTCCGTCATAACGTGACATGACATCGCGTTTTTTTCCGGGCGCGCCGAGCAGTCCGCCTGCGGTGCTCGTCGTTGCCATAGCTGGCTATGGCGCCTTCTCCCGCCTTGCCGGACGAAAAAATCCATCGATTTCATCTGTCTCGTTATAACGGAAGATTGGTATAAAACAGGATTGTGTCAGTCCCGACAACGAAAATCGCTGAAGGAAAGCAGTATGAAGAGAGAAGAATCGTCCGCACAAAAACCGGTAAAGCGCATGCAGCGGGTTTGCCTTGTCCTCCTGCTTGCCAACATCGTGGTTTACCTCGTGTTGCTCATTTCTGGCGTGCATTGGTTAGAGCCCGAGGTGGGCGATTTGCTGCGTTGGGGAGGAAACTACGCTCCCTTTACGCTCACGGAGGAACCCTGGCGTCTGTTTTCCAGCATGTTCTTGCATGCAGGGATTTGGCATCTTGTAATCAATATGTACATGTTGTTTTTCATAGGGCGCTTGGTCGAAAAACAATATGGTTCCATTCGGTTTGCGGTGATTTATCTGCTTTCCGGCCTGGGTGGTAGTTTGCTTAGCGCATTTTGGTATGGATATCGTGGGGCCGGCATTGACACCTACAGCGGGCACAGTGTTTACGCCGGGTTAAACGCGATCGTCAGCGTTGGCGCATCCGGAGCGCTCATGGGGCTGGCTGGCGCATGCTTTGTCGCGCTTCTTACAGGAGCGCGACACATCGATGCCCCGTACAAGGATGAAGAATACAAAGCGATTGGGCAGGTCATTTTCCTGAATCTGGTGATGGGATTCATCGTGAAAGACATTGATCAAGCATGCCATATCGGGGGGCTGCTGACTGGTGGGCTGACAGGGTTCTTGCTGATGCGATCTTCTCGGCCGCAGTCAACATTGAATCAGGTGTACTTCCCTCTCTTGCTCGGTTGTGTTGGCGTATTCACAAGTATCTGGCTTGCATCTCAAGGGAGCAGTGAGGAACTGCGCGAAATATATCAACTGCGATTCCAAGAGCAACAAGCG
>CBHCMF010000081.1:0-19102 GCA_965974465.1 uncultured Noviherbaspirillum sp. | reverse complement strand
CGTATGGCCGGTCATCGATGGTGCGATAGTTATCGTTTGTAAAATCCCGTGGATTCCATAGCGACAACGCACACCTGTTTTGCTCAAACGCACGACGAGTAATGCCCGACTGCGTTATCGCGACGAACATCTCAGGAAAGAGCGTGACGACATCGAATTGCATCTCGACTTCCCCAAACGGACCTAGTAATCGAGGCCCCAGTCCACCGTAATTTTCCTGCCCGTCTGATCCACCGTTTTGACGAACTGGTCGACAAATGGAATCAGACGCTCTTTGGGCTTTTCATTTTCCGCTGCCACTGCTTCCTGCACTTGCAGAATTGGGTGCACGCCATTGTCCATCAGACCGACCACCGTTCCGAGCGTTTCGCCCTGCGAGTTTTCCACTGCAAGGCCAATCAAGTCGATCCAGTAAAATTCATCGTCTTCCAGCTGCGGAAAATGACTGCGCCGGACCTGCACGGTCGCCCCTTTGAGCGCCTCAGCTGCGTTGCGATCCGCCACCCCCATCAATCGGGCAACCACGTCTTCGCCATGAATCTTCGCTTGCATCATGTCGACATCGCGCGGGGCTGGCTTGTCCAACCACCATGTCTTCGCATGCAGCAATGCGTCTGCATCCGCTGAATAGGGTTTAATCCGCACCCAGCCTTGGATACCGTAGGCACCCGTCACATGACCGACCAACACCAGATCGTCGGGGACAGGTATTCCCGATACAGTCTTGCTAGACAATTAAGCAGCAGCTTTTTTTGCAGATTCCTTCACCAGGCGAGCAACAGTCGGCGACAATTGTGCGCCAACACCTTGCCAGTGAGCCAAGCGGTCCTGCGCAATGCGGAAGCCAGCATCGTTACCAGAAGCAACCGGATTGTAGAAGCCCAGACGCTCGATGAAGCGACCGTCGCGGCGATTGCGTGAGTCAGTTGCTACGATGTTGAAAAACGGACGCTTCTTTGCGCCGGAACGGGATAAACGGATAACGACCATAATTTGCTTCCAAAAAATTGTTCGAAGACGGACAAAGCCGGGAATTCTACCCCATTTTCGAGCCTTCCCGCAAGCCTCAATCAGCGACGCAACTACGGGATTGTTCTCTACCAGAGGAGCAGCGTTGCTTTGCGCAAGCTGGTCATGCACACTACCGCCACGCGGCAAACCCGGAATTTTAACAAAACATCAGGCTTGGCATGACAACACCTCACAAAAGCAAAGCCCTTGCTACTCTCTATGCCAGCCTGTTTGGCGGCCTCGGCATTCATCGCTTTTATCTTTATGGCAAGAAGGACGTTTGGGCGTGGGTACATGTTGCGTTGTTTCCTTTGTCGGTCTACGCCGGCTTTCTGGAAGCACTGATCATTGGGCTCACCCCAGATGACAAATGGGATGCGGCGCACAATCTTGATTCTGGGCAGCAATCCAAATCAGGCTGGCCGCTTGCGGTACTACTGGTGTTGACGTTCGGCATTGGGGCAATTGCCCTGATCGCTGCAATTGCCCGCACATTTGACCTGTTGTTTACAGGCGGCGCCTATGGATGAGAGGCAGGGAAGGATGACTCGCGCTGCATATGGGCCACAGGATGTTCATCCGGCGGCGTCCCCTCCTTAAACAGCTGCCTGATTTGCTGCCGCAGTTCGGGTGTGTCCTCATGGTGGTGAACAGCAACCGCATGCTGCACAGCGGCCTCCAACAATTCCTGATCACTATCGGCCGAAATAGCGATCGTACAGTTCATGTCGCTTGGGTATTCACGACAGTCAACGTATTTACGGGCCATGATATTAGCCTCCTCATACGAAATGGATAAGAGATTGCACTATGAGGACACTCAGCATCTACATGTGCACGCTGCTGTGCAGCATGGCTGCCGCACAGTTTTGTTATAGCCAGCGAGAAGAAAGGCTACAAGAGCGCGTGGCGATCACATCGTTGTACATGCACCAGGATTGATTCGCATCAAAGCGGCCAATTGCGCATGCCCCTGACCTACAAGAAGAATGACTTACCTTCTCTCTTGAATCAGCCCTATATGGAAACGCTACTCGTTTCGAGCAGCTGACATCCATCGATCCGCCACTCACTGTTTTCGCCCTGCTGCATCCAGAATACAGCGACCCATACTTTGCTATGATCGTCAGTGATACGCACGATCTGAATCGCATCACCATCCACGACTTCTGGGCGTGAAAAAATCACGCGTTGATAGCGGTAGATCGGGTTGTATTCTTCCTTGATGAGACGCAGGAATTTGTCGGGACTGCCGATCAGCATGCGCTTTTCCGGCGTTGCTAGCTCGAATGCGCTTGCAGCATCGTCATTCGACAACGCCTCAAGCTGGGACTGCACCACCTCGTGAATCGCGATAGCATCAGCGGTCGTAATATCATCGATCGCTGCCGCTGTGTTCCACCATGGTACACAAAGGACGACAAGCAGGCTCGTCGCCATTAGCAAACGTTTCATGATCGCCTCCCGATCAGAAACTACAGGTCTGTTGATTCAGTATACGGCAGATTAAAAAAAATGCTGAGAGTTCACCATAAAACAAAAAATGGGACCTCTAAGGCTATCTCTTGATGAAATTTCAAGGTATTTGGTTGCTCAGAACTGCTCTTCCGCCAATGCCATCACGCCGGCACTACCGCCGATGATCGCGGTACGGTATGCGGTTGCGTGCGACAGAATGTGATCCGCAAAAAAACGTGCTGTTGCGACCTTCGCCCGATAAAACGCCGCGTCCTCCTCACCTGCTATTAACTTGCGTTCAGCGATGAGTGCGGCACGTCCCATTTGCCAACCACCCAACACCACACCCGCCAGTTTGAGATATAGCACACTGCCTGCAAAGACGCCCTTGATGTCGGACTTTATGTGAGCGACGATGTAATTAACGACTTCGTCGAGGGCTGTAGAAGCTGCAGCGAGCTGATAATGGATAGCGATCAGATCAGCCGATGCGCTGGAGAAAAGTGCCTCTTCTGTTTTCCGCACCTGCGCAAGAATGCTTTTTATTGTAGCTCCGCCATCACGGATCGTCTTGCGACTAACCAGGTCATTTGCCTGGATCGCGGTGGTACCTTCATAGATGGGCAAAATACGTGCATCACGGTAATACTGGGCAGCGCCCGTTTCTTCAATAAACCCCATGCCGCCGTGCACTTGTACACCAGTAGAGGCAACATTAACTGACATTTCCGTCGACCAGCCCTTGATGACTGGGACCATGTATTCGTAGAACGCTTGATTGGTCTGACGCACGGCATCGTCCTCGTGACGATGTGCTGTATCAAATACCGCAGCGGTCACATAGGAGAGCGCGCGCGCGGCTTCAGTATGGGCGCGCATCGACATCAGCATGCGTCGCACGTCCGGATGATGAATAATTGCCACCGGACCGCTAGAGCCAGTCAAGTCACGCGACTGCACACGGTCGCGCGCATACTGCACGGCCTTCTGGTAAGCACGTTCGGCCAGACCGATACCTTGCATGCCAACAGCAAAACGTGCTGCGTTCATCATGATGAACATATATTCGAGGCCGCGATTCTCCTCACCGATCAGCGCGCCGACCGCACCGCCATGGTCGCCAAACTGCAGTACCGCGGTCGGACTAGCCTTGATGCCGAGTTTGTGCTCGATCGATACGCAATGCACATCGTTACGCTCACCGAGCGAACCATCCGGTTTGATCAGAAATTTCGGCACGATGAACAATGAGAGGCCCTTCACACCTTCGGGCGCATCCGGCGTACGTGCCAGCACGAGATGGACAATGTTCTCCGCCATGTCGTGTTCACCGTAGGTAATGAAGATCTTGGTGCCGAAAATTTTGTAGGTGCCACCCTCCTGCGGCACAGCGCGTGTACGCACTTGTGCCAGGTCAGAACCCGCCTGCGGCTCGGTCAGGTTCATTGTGCCGGTCCATTTACCGGAGATGAAGTTGGGAAGGTAGAGATTCTTCTGCGCGTCAGTGCCAGCTGTCATCAGCGCTTCAATTGCGCCGTCAGTCAGCAACGGACAGAGGGCGAACGACAGATTGGCGGCGTTGAGCATTTCAATGCACGGTGTCGCCGCCAGCTTCGGCAAACCCTGCCCACCGAATTCGACCGGATGTTGCATTCCCTGCCACCCTGCTTCGCAGAATGCCTTGAAGGCGTCCTTGAAGCCTTTGGCGGTGGCGACTTCATTGTCACCGTGCCAGTAACTAGGTTCCTTGTCGCCGATGGCGTTGAGCGGCGCAACCACTTCGCTGCAGAATCTGGCACTTTCCTCCAGAATAGCTTTGACGGTTTCAGGACTGGCGTCTTCGCAGCCGGGTAATGTGTTCACTTGGGAGAGACCAGCAAGTTCGTCCATAACGAACAGCATGTCCTTCAACGGGGCGACGTAGCTCATTGCATGCTCCCAAAAGAACCAAGAAAAACGGGCAGAGAATCGCGAAAGCTATTATGGAACGACAGAAGAATTTCTGTCTGCTCCATGGCAAAGCCGGCAAATCTTGCCCGTTTTAATAACGGTGTTCAGCCGAGTTCAGCAACCAATTGCGGCACGACCTCGAACAAGTCCCCGACGATACCATAATCGGCCACGGCAAAGATCGGCGCCTCGGGATCCTTGTTGATCGCTACGATGGTCTTCGAATCTTTCATGCCGGCCAAGTGCTGGATCGCGCCGGAAATACCGACGGCGATATACAGCTGCGGTGCCACGATCTTGCCGGTCTGTCCTACCTGCCAGTCGTTCGGTACGAAACCAGCATCTACTGCTGCACGCGAGGCGCCCATGGCGGCTCCCAGTTTGTCGGCCAGAGGTTCCAGAATTTTGAAATTTTCGCCGGAGCCCATGCCGCGACCGCCAGAGACAATCACTTTCGCCGCTGTCAGTTCCGGACGGTCCGACTTGGCCAGCTCGCGCGAGAGGAAAGCCGACTTGCCGCTATCACTGATCGCAGCGATGGTTTCCACTGGAGCATCGCCTCCAGTCGCAGCGGCATCGAAGCCGGTGGTACGCACGGTGATGACCTTGATGGCATCGGCCGATTGCACGGTGGCGATGGCGTTACCCGCATAGATCGGGCGCTCGAAGGTGTCAGAGGAAACGACTTTGGTGATTTCGGAAACTTGTCCTACATCCAGCTTGGCGGCGACACGCGGCAGGATGTTCTTGCCGTAAGCGGTTGCTGGCGCCAGGATGTGTGAATAGCTGCCGGCCAAAGCCAATGCTTGCGCGGCGACGTTCTCGGCGAGGCCGTCGGCGAAATGCGCCGCGTCGGCCAGCAGAACCTTGGAAACGCCAGCGATCTTCGACGCAGTTTCAGCTGCACCGCGTGCATGATGACCAGCGATCAGGACGTGGACATCGCCACCGCACTGAGCGGCAGCGGTAATGGTGTTGAGAGTGCTTCCTTTCAGCGAAGCGTTGTCGTGTTCGGCGATGACGAGTGCGGTCATGATGGTTTCCTGATCTGAGAATTATTGAATGACTTTCGCTTCGTTCTTGAGCTTGCTCACCAGAGTGCTGACATCCGGCACGATTACACCAGCGGAGCGTTTCGGCGGCTCGGCCACTTTCAACGTCTTCAGGCGCGGAGCAACATCGACACCCAAATCAGCAGGTTTGACAGTGTCGAGCTGCTTTTTCTTGGCTTTCATGATGTTGGGCAGCGTCACGTAACGCGGCTCGTTCAGGCGCAAATCAGTGGTGATCACGGCAGGTAAGGTCAGCGACACCGTTTCCAAGCCCCCGTCGACTTCACGTGTCACGACAACCTTATCATCTTCGATCAGAACCTTCGACGCGAAGGTGGCTTGCGGCCAATCTAGCAATGCGGCCAACATCTGGCCGGTCTGGTTGCAGTCGTCGTCAATGGCTTGTTTGCCGAGGAGGATCAATTGCGGCTGCTCTTTATCGGCCACGGCCTTGAGCAATTTGGCGACGGCCAGGGGCTGAAGTTCGGCGTCGGTTTCGACCAGCACGCTGCGATCGGCACCAATGGCCATCGCGGTACGCAGGGTTTCCTGACTCTGCGCCACACCGCAAGACACTGCTACGACTTCAGTCACCTTGCCGGCTTCTTTCAGACGGATGGCTTCTTCGACGGCAATTTCATCGAAGGGGTTCCTCGACATCTTGACGTTGGCGATATCAACGCCCGAGCCGTCGGACTTGACACGCACCTTGACGTTGAAGTCCACCACACGTTTGACTGGAACCAAAACTTTCATAGCTTTGCCTTTGTAAGTAGAACAATTGACGTTAACGTAAACTAAACCGTGATTATATGAGAGAACCCAAGTGTGTGAAGAAAATAGGCACGATCGTTCTCATCATTAGCACAAAGAAAGGCTAGTTGCGCGTCATCCAGGGACGACATCGTGGCTTGCTTTACCGCATGGGCGAGAAAGAGAATGTAGGAGCGTTAATAGAAAAGCAAGGCCATGAACGTAGACAACCCTATCTGGGTTGAACCAGCGCTATTTACGCTTCATGTAGAAGGTGAATTCCTGATTGTTTTCGCTGTGGTTGAGCAATTCATTACCAGTCTGCTTCGCAAAGGCTTGAAAATCCCTTACGGAACCTGGGTCCGTTGCGATCACTCGCAGGACTTGGCCAGTGACCATTTCAGCCAGCGCCTTTTTGGCTTTGAGTATGGGTAGTGGGCAATTCAAGCCGCGAGCATCAAGCTCTTTGTGAAATTCCATCGTCATTGCTCTTGTAAAGAGATCAGAATCAGGAAATTCTACCTTAAATATGGGATATCTTGTGCGCCGCAACAAGCAACGGAAGACATTCATGCCTAGCTGCTCACTCAAGACTTGAAGTAGTGTGCTGCTCATCCAATAGACGCGAGATGATTTTTGTCATCTCGCGTCTATTGCCTATCGCTGGATGGACGACGCGACTGGCTTGGGACAATAACCTCGCATCAGGCGCGTTGACGCACCCAGTCGGTTACGCCATCAAGTGCCTTGAGCAAACCGCTCGGATCGGTGCCGCCAGCTTGTGCCATGTCAGGACGCCCTCCGCCCTTGCCACCTACCTGCTGCGCCACGAAATTGACCAGCTCCCCGGCCTTCACTTTTGCCGTGGCATCCTGCGTCACACCAGCAATCAAACTGACCTTTCCCTCATTGACGGCAGCCAGCACGATGGCGGCCGTCTTCAGTTTGTCTTTGAGCTTATCCATAGTCTCACGCAGCGCAGGCACATCAGCACCGTTCAAGGTAGCGGCAAGAACCTTAATACCATTGACATCAACCGCCTTGTTCAACAATTCGTCGCCTTGGGCGGATGCCAGCTTGCCCTTGACCGCGGCAAGTTCTTTTTCCAGTGACTTTACCTGCTCGAGCACATTGCCGATGCGTGACGACAGCTCGGACGGTGTCGCCTTTAGTGTTCCAGCAACCTGGTTCACGGTGGATTCCAACGACTGAAGGTAGGCGAGCGCATTATCGCCTGTAATCGCCTCGATACGGCGCACGCCAGCTGCCACGCCGCTCTCGGACACGACCTTGAACAAGCCGATGTCGCCGGTGCGCAGCACATGTGTACCGCCGCACAATTCGCGGCTGCTACCAATGGAGAGCACGCGCACTTCGTCACCGTACTTTTCGCCGAACAGCATCATCGCGCCGGATTTCTGGGCATCCTCAATCGGCATAACACGGGCCTGTGTCGCCTCGTTGGCAAGAATTTCGGCATTGACGATGGCTTCTACCTTGCGAATCTGCTCGGCCGTCATCGGGCCATTGTGCGCGAAGTCAAATCGTGTGCGTTCAGCGTTGACCAGCGAGCCCTTCTGCTGCACATGTGTCCCAAGCACTTCACGCAGGGCCTTGTGCATCAGGTGTGTCGCGCTGTGGTTACGTACGGTCTTAGCGCGCTTTTCAGCATCGACCTTGGCAGTGACGATATCACCGACCTTAATAACGCCTTCGACGATGCTACCGTGATGACCAAACACGTCGGCTTGAATCTTGAGTGTGTCCTCGACGAGGAAGCGCGATGCCGCATTGCGCAGTTCGCCGGTGTCGCCGACCTGACCGCCGGACTCAGCGTAAAACGGCGTGTGATCGAGCACCACGACGGCATCATCACCGGATTTGGCTTCTTCTACTGAAGTGCCGTCGACATAGATAGCAGTGACGCGTGCCGTGTCGTACACCAGCTTTTCGTAGCCGTGGAAGGTCGTCGAGCTGCCGCTGTACTCCAGGCCCTGCGCCATCTTGAACTTCCCTGCTTCACGCGCACGTTGCCGCTGTTCGTCTAACAACGCATTGAAGCCAGCCTCATCTACGGTCACGCCGCGTTCGCGGCAAACGTCCGCCGTCAAATCAACCGGGAATCCGTAGGTGTCGTGCAATTTGAATGCGGTGTCACCATCGATCTGGGTGGCGCCTGATGCAAGCGCGCGCTCCAGGATATCCATACCGTTGGCGATGGTGCGGAAGAACGCTTCTTCTTCCTGTTTCAGTACTTCGATTGCACGCTTTTCATTCTGACGCAATTCCGAATAAGCTTCGCCCATCTCTGCGGCTAGCACCGGCACCAATGCATGGAAGAACGGTTTGCGCGCACCCAGCTTGTACCCGTGACGAATGGCGCGGCGAGCGATACGGCGCAGCACGTAACCACGCCCTGCGTTGCTCGGAATGACACCGTCGACCACCGTGAAGGTGCAAGCACGGATATGGTCGGCGATCACTTTCAATGAAGGCGAGTCTTTATCGCAGTCGCCCGCGCCGCTGGCATCTACCACTTTCTTTGCGGCGGCGATCAGATTGGCGAAGGTATCGATCTCGTAGTTGCTGTGCACGTGCTGCAAGACTGCGGTGATGCGCTCCAGGCCCATGCCGGTATCGACGCTTGGCTTCGGCAGTTTGTGCATCACGCCGGCTTCATCGCGGTTGAACTGCATGAACACGTTGTTCCAGATTTCGATGTAGCGATCCCCGTCTTCGTCAGGCGAGCCAGGAGGGCCGCCAGCGACCTCGGGGCCATGGTCATAGAAAATCTCTGTGCAGGGACCGCATGGGCCGGTGTCGCCCATCATCCAGAAGTTGTCAGATGCATAGCGTGCACCCTTGTTGTCGCCGATGCGCACAATCCGCTCAGCCGGCACACCGACTTTCTTGTTCCAGATATCGTAGGCTTCGTCATCCTCGGCATAGACAGTCACCCACAATTTTTCCGAAGGCAGCTTGAACACTTCTGTCAGGAGTTCCCAGGCGTATTGAATCGCGTCTTCCTTGAAGTAGTCACCAAAGCTGAAATTACCCAGCATTTCGAAGAAGGTGTGGTGACGCGCGGTGTAGCCCACGTTTTCCAGGTCATTGTGCTTGCCGCCGGCACGAATGCATTTCTGCGAGGTGGTCGCGCGGGTGTAGGGCCGCTTGTCGAAGCCCAGGAACACGTCCTTGAACTGATTCATGCCGGCGTTGGTGAACAACAGGGTCGGGTCGTCGCCCGGCACAACTGGACTGGACGAAACGATGGTGTTCCCCTTGGATTCGAAAAACTTCAGGAATTTGTCGCGGATTTCAGACGAGTTCATGTTCTAGGCGGAATGAGAAGGAAATGCGTTGCAAACCATTGATTATACGTGATAAGCCCTCCTCAATGAGGCCTAACGCTGCAACCTAAAGGGTTCCCAACAGTGCCAGCACGCGCATCAACTACGCCCAAAACCTGGGCCAATCAGATCAATGCGGTCAGTACAGAAGGCATCGACTCCCCAGTCGAGGATTTCTCGTGCACGCGCGGGAGTGTTGACGGTATAACAAAACAGACCGATCCCCTCCTGCTTAACTGCACGTACCTGCTCAGGCAACAGATTTTTGTGATTGGTATGCAGGGCAACGGCGTCCAATGCATGCAATGTTTCCCGCCAGTCGATAGGAATAACATCGACCAGATAGCCACGTGGGATTTCCAGGGCGGCCTCCTTTGCCGCCCTCAACGCCTCCAACGAAAATGATGAAAAAAGCGGCAGGATGGCATTGTTGACACCGGATACATAAGTGGAAATTTCGGCAGCGAACAGTTGCTTGGTCCATTCCGCTACGATGCGCCCGGTCTCGGCCTCAAAGCCGGGAGAGGGTTTGATTTCGACGTTCATCCAGATGCCGTTTTTTTTGCAAAAATTCACCACCTGTTCATAGGTTGGTACCGGCTCGCCGGCAAATTGCATGCTGAACCAACTGCCTGCGTCCATGGCGGTCAGTTGCTGAGCAGTAGTGTCACAGACTTTACCTGTACCTGCGATGGTGCGGCCAAATTGGGGGTCATGCATCAAGACGGGAACGCTGTCCGCTGACAACATTACATCGAACTCGATGGCACGAAAACCATGCGCCAATCCGCAACGTATTGCGGCCAATGTGTTCTCAGGAGCGAGTGAGCCACCACCACGGTGGGCAATGATTTTTGGATAAAACCACATGGCTTGATCTATATCTCGGAATGATCTTCAACGAGACGTAGTCTAATGCCAATCGTTAATCTGAAGCGAATCGTGTTCGGCTGCAACGATGCGGGCCGAACGCCTCGCACGTGTCCCCATGCCATCCAACAGCTCTTATCCAGCGCCTTTCGATACCTCGACGTTCATTTTTCCGGCAGAGTGGCACACCTTCTCCGATCTGCTTGGAGGTGCCAATACGGGTCTGCTGTTTTTGCGTGATGGGGTGATCATTCATGTGAATGCGCATCTTGCGCAACAACTTGGCTACGAGGATGCGGACCTCGTCGGACAGCCGGTGGAATCACTTTTCCCGCCGGGCAATGGCCAAACATGGCAACAGGGATTGGATCGCGATCATATTTGTCTGATGACGAGAACGGGCATCCCGGTGGATTTCCACTTTATTGCCAATCGCATTGACACACTGACAGATGCGCGTTGTGTTATTTGGGTCCTACATCCCGAACCGCAGCAAGAGAAAGGTGTTACCACTGAGACTACGCGCATGCAAGCAATTACCGCGCAATTGCCTGAGCTTATTATGGTATGCGACCGGGATATGGCGTTGAAGTACGCCAATCCCTCTTTCACTAAATTTGTAGGTGCGCGTAGCGATACCTTAATCGAGCTGATGCACCACGATGATCGCGAAAACGTCTTGTCCACGATGGAGCGTGTTGCTGCTGGCAACGGGACAGCATCGACACCGATTGCGTTTCGCCTACGCCATCGTGACGGATCGTGGCATTACCTCGCTGGGCAAGTACGCAACCTGCTTGCACTTCCGGAGGTAGGCGGCTTACTGTTATCTGCACGTGATATCACATCTGAGATCCAGCGGCAACAGAGCATGGCAGCGGAAAAGAAGCGACATCTCCACTATCTCAACCGATTGTTCCGTCTAGCACAACGGCCTCATGCGAATCTGAGGTCAGCGCTCCAGGTCATTCTCAAATCGTCAGCAAAGGCCCTAGGAACGCATCGTTGCGCGTATTGGGAAGTGAGCGAGCATCCTGGCGAAACCCGCTGCACTATGGCCTACGATGACACGCGCCAAAACTTCGTCAATGAAACGCCAGACGCACATTGTTCGGCGATATTCCATCCGCTGTTGCAGCAAGTGGTACGCAGCGAACACCAATTGGCAGTGGCTGATGTGGATCAGGATCCGCGTACCGCACTCTATTGTGAATATTTTCACGCGATGTCGATCAAGGCCTTGATACTTGTTCCAGTGGAACGGGCAGGCAAGCCGTCTGGGATACTTATGCTATCGAGCATCGCCACGCCACGGCGATGGCGTAAGGACGAAACCGACTTCGCTTCAAACGTTGCATGTTTGATTTCGCTTATTTTCAAGGAAGTGGAACGCGGCAGAATGGAGGCACAGCTGCGCCATCTTGCACATCATGACAGCTTGACTGGGCTGCCAAACCGGCACTTTCTGTTCGACCAGGCCGCGGATATATTTCCGAAAGTGACCGCGAAGTCGAATACACTGGCGGCCTTCTTCATTGACCTCGATGGTTTCAAGAATGTCAACGATTCGCTCGGCCATGCAATGGGCGATGAACTACTGAAGGCTGCGGCAATGCGTCTGAAAAACGTCGTGCGCAAAGACGATATTTTGGTACGCCTAGGGGGCGACGAATTCATGCTGCTGGCACGGAACCTCAGCAGCATGAGTATTGCCGACGACATTGCAGCGCAAATCGTCGATACGATGCGCGGCACATTCTCGCTGCAAGGACGCGAGCTTCAGATTTCAGCGAGTGTCGGTATTGCGCTGTATCCGTTCGACGGGACGGATATCGACACGCTGATGAAGAAAGCAGACATCGCAATGTATCACGCCAAGTCCGCTGGACGCGACCAGTATCAGATGTTTGCACCTCGTCCAAACGATGGCATGAGCAATCGGTCCGTGTTGGAGGCCGAACTGCGGCGCGCAGTCGACGAGCGGGCGTTGCAGCATTACTATCAACCGCAGATTGATCTACGGACCGGAAAGGTGCGTTGCGTCGAAGCGCTGCTGCGCTGGCGGCATCCCCGTCTTGGGATGCTTCTACCGGCAAATTTTCTATCCGTCGCTGAGGAGACAGGCATGATCCATGACATCAGCACCTGGGTGATGAATGATGCGTGCGATCAGCTGCACGCATGGAGTGCGCAAGGACTGGACGATTTCAGCATTGCGATCAATCTGTCGGCCAGCCAGTTGATGGATCGCGCACTGCTGTCAGTACTGGAAAATGCCCTCGAACGCACGGGCGTGGCCGCGCGCCGTCTCGAATGGGAAGTCAAGGAAAGCACTGTGATGCAGCATCACACAATGACTGCGTCGATGCTGGATCGCATCACCGGGATGGAGATCGGCCTAAGCATCGACGATTTCGGCACCGGTTACTCGAACCTGCCCTATCTCCGACGCTACCCGGTGCATAAGGTGAAAATCGACAGCAGCTTCATCAGCGGCCTGCCCGGCGAAGGAGATCAGCGTGCCATCACCGACGCCATCATCTCGATGGCACGACCGCTGGGGCTGGACGTGGTCGCTGAAGGAGTGGAGACGCCGCAGCAATTGGCGTACTTGCGCGAGCGTGGCTGTGACATCGCCCAGGGATATTTT
Organism: uncultured Noviherbaspirillum sp.; assembly: GCA_965974465.1. GTDB lineage: Bacteria > Pseudomonadota > Gammaproteobacteria > Burkholderiales > Burkholderiaceae_D > Noviherbaspirillum. The sequence goes on along the minus strand of CBHCMF010000081.1, from coordinate 6,008 downwards.
TTCACGCCGCCATTGACGGCTGAACAACTCCAAACGTGGCTGGTTCACCATTGAATGCACGTCCCGGTGGTCGCTATGAAAAGGAGGAGAACGGTTGGCGCGCCCCTATCTTTACTCGCGACTACAACACAAACGTGAAGTCCTTGACCAAGGCGCCCGGCACCAATACGCTGCTTGTATTCCGCTGTCCATACGTGTCACTGTCACTCAGTAATTCGCGCTCACACGTAAGCGCAAGCAAGTTCTCGCCCAGTACACGGAACAGTGAATCATCAAAGCGCATCACGTTGAGCGGCGCCTTGATCTTTCCATTCTCCACCCAAAAACTTGCGAATCGGGTCATCCCTGTGATCCGGCAATACGCGCGGTCTGAAAAGTTCAAATACCAAAGATTGCTGATGAATACGCCGGTATCGAGGGCATCGAGCACCTGCGACAGAGGCAGCTCACCGGCGGCAAGGTCCAACGAGGCCATGCTCTCACTGCTGTCTGCGCCATTGGTGCCGATGCCGTACTCCTTCGCGGTACGTGGCGAGATCAGACTACCTGTTAGACGGCCTTGATCAACGATAAGCAGACGCTCAGGTTTGATGAACCCATCCACCTGAAAGGCTGGTGCCAAACCATTTTCTGTATTTTCGGCCAGTGTCACCGCGGCATGAAGCGACACCCCCTCATCACGCATGCGGCGTAGCGGGCTTTGCTTAGTGCGCAGCGCTTTTTCGGAGACGCCGCCCCAATTCAGCATGCTGAGCATTTCATTTAATGCTGTCGGGGCCAAGTAAGCGCGATAAGGGCCAGGTGGAATGCTGACAGGAGCCCGATCAAGTAGGCCAAGCTGTTCGGCTGCACTACCGAATTTTGCAGTGAACATAGGACTGTCCCATGCGAAGCCGGCATAACTGCTTTTCACCGCCTTGTCACGACTGTGGTAGAGACTCCAGTCGAGACTAAAGCTGGTTACCTCATGCCAGTTGCGCTGGCCGTATGAATTAGCGAAGCCTCGCCAGATCGGCCCCACAGCGAGGATGCCGACCATATCATGCTGCTGTGCCGCGCACAGCACTTCGTCAACCATGGTGCTGCTGTCTGGCAGTCGCGATGCGACGACGTGCTCGGTCGAACGCACATCTGTGGATACCAGCAGATGCGGATCCTCCGGCAAGTCTGACAATTGCGTGCGTAATCCCGTCATCATCTGATCTAGCAGGACATGATCGGCGGTGAGGCTGCCGGTCAATGCCATCGATATTTTCGCGTGACGCTTTCCGACAATCAGGTTCAAGGACAAATAGATTTGGCGCACATGTCCAGGCTGTCGGATCGCGCTGCGATTGAAGCGCACGAAGTCCGAGGCCTCTGCCGATAACCAACATTTGTACTGCTCGCCGCTCTGCAGATGTGTATCGAGATGAGCGGCAAGGTCATGAAAATACTGCTGCATCACTCGCCTCCGAAGACATCGATATTGCTGAACAGACATGCGGGTGAGGCGTGGCCAACGCGGATGACCTGGGATGGTTCGCCCTTGCCACAGAAGGGAGTCCCCATCACACTGAAGGTGGATTGATCCCCCACTGCTTTTAATGATCTCCAGAAGGTTGCTGAAATGCCGCGATAGTTGGGATTTTTCACTACCCCCTTGAGTTCACCGTCCTCGATTAAACGGCCAAGCTCGCAGCCGAATTGAAACTTGTTGCGCGAATCATCGATCGACCACGACACATTGGTATCCATCAGCACGCCGCGTTCGACCGCCTTCACCATGTCATCGAGCGACGATGTGCCGGGCTCTATGTTGAGATTGGCCATGCGATCGATCGGTGGTCGATTCCAGTTGCATGCACGCGCATTCGCGACACCACTGATGCCCGCCCGTGCCTGCGACAGTGCGCCGCCAAGGGGACGTTCGAGCATGCCATGGCGAATCAGATAAGTACGCTCGGCGCGACTGCCTTCATCATCCCAGCCATAGCTGGCAAATTGTTCTGATCGATCCGGATCGTAAGTGACGTTGAGCAGTTCCGATCCGTAACGATATTGTCCGAACATGTCGAGCGTGACAAAACTGGTACCGGCAAAGTTGCGCTCGTCACCCAGGATACGATCGAGTTCGAGCGGATGTCCGATCGATTCATGGATCTGTAGCATCATTTGCTCGGGCATAAGTAATAGGTCCATCGTTCCGCTGGGGCAGTTTGGCGCGGCGAGCAGGGCCAGTGCCTCTTGTGCGACCCGTTGTCCAGCACCGTAGAAGCCGGCCTGCTCGAGTATTTCAAATCCGCCCTGTCTGCAATAGCCGTTGTACTGACCGCCTAGGCTCCGTGTCTGCGTGTCGGCACCTTGATTAGCGGTCACGACAAGATTGGGGATGAGGTAATGGAATTGCTGCGTGATCTCGGCACCGTCAGCAGTCAGATACAGCTGCGACGCCGTAATGCTCCAGAGCGAAGCGTACCAATCGACGATGCGGGCATCAATACGACAACCGTTCGATTCGCGCATTAGCAGCTCGATCTGCATCTTTCGGGAGAGCGGGCGTGCCGGCGACCTCGGACTTGCATAGGCGCCGGACAGGCGGGGCAATTTGATATTGGAATAATTGACAACGGAGCGGCCAGCGCTGACCTCGGTCCAATGACGGGCACGCAATATTGCGTCCTTCAAGCCGACATCGCTAAGGTCACTGGTGGCAGCATAACCGTAACCACCGCCATGCATGACAGTCACCATTGCACCGCAGTCAATGGCAGTCGATGGCGGTTGCAGCACATCCTGCCGCACCGTGTGTTGTTCGCTGCGCTCCTCGGTCACCCGCAGCGAACAGAAATCGACTGCCGGCACTAGTCTCAGAAAACGGGATCGGATGGAATCCGGCAAATGACACCTCACAAAGAAAACGCATCAGAAACAGGACAGGGACTACGGTTTGCGCAGTTTGTTCATTCCCTTGGGGAATTTGGTTTTCATCTTGCGTTGGTTTCAATAACAATGCAATGCTTAAAAGCCGTGCATCAAGTGCCGTTTACTCTACAATTCCGCGCTTTGCGCCCAATTTTCTGCTACTCGTCACAGAGTAATTCAAAGCAGACGACAGCAGGTCATTACCTCCATCGAGGTATTTCACCACAAGTATTCATGGCATACCCACCACTTCTTATCACCCATATCACCACTGCCGTCGGTGCACTGATTACTGGCGGCATTGCACTCAACCTGCGCAAGGGCACCACGCTCCATCGGATACTTGGCCGCATCTGGGTCGTACTCATGGTAATGACCGCAATGGTCTCGTTTGGTATCAGAAGTAATGGGCACTTTTCATGGGTTCATCTACTATCAGTAGTAAGTCTCGTTGGCGTTATTGCTGCCGTGTCGGCGGCAGTACGTGGCAGAATTGCCTCACACCGCCGTGGCATGATGGCCACCTACTTCAGTCTTGTCGTGACGGGTGCCTTTACGTTGCTGCCAGGACGACGTCTTGGCGATCTATTGTGGAACGCATTAGGACCGCTCTAATTTCTGCTGAATTACCGTTCGAGCAAATCTCGTACAAATCGTGGCACAGTGGTCAATATCCATTGTGCGTCGTGACTCGCACGCGAGGAAAACGACAAATTCCCCTTTCGGTCATGCGACAACACTAAAGGCCGTGCCGTCCACAGGCTATCTCACCTCTCTAAGCCGATGTGAGAGAAGCTTCACGTTGCACATAGATAAATACAGTATTGCCACATGGAAAGAATACAGTTATAACCATACTTTCGAATATGAAAACGAGGCTGTTTCCTCACCTCGGTGTGAGCCGTTCTGCCTTTTTTCATGCTGGTTGCTCTCAATTGGAAACGGAAAGGTCTTTCCATGAATGTTCTGCTGAACCGTCTCATGATGTGGCACAAGTTTGCATTGCTAGGCCTCTTCAGCGTCATCCTGGTTACCGCCCCCCTTCTTCTTTATGTCATTGAGTCCAATAAGTCGATTGATGCAGCGCAAGCTAAAACCGAAGGCATCGTCCCGGCCCGCGCGGTACTCAAGGTAGTAGTGCTAACGCAGCAGCATCGCGGTCTGTCAGCGATGGTCCTGGCAGGCAATGACGGTGTGCAGACGCAACGCGCCGGCAAACAGGAGGAAGTGGAAAAAGCCTTCGCAGCCACAGAACAGGTACTTGCCGCAGTCCGCGATGATGGTGCAACAAAACTTTGGCAGGAAACGCGGCAACGCTGGTCTACCCTCTCGGGAAAAGTTGCACAGAAGGCACTATCCGGCAAGGAAAGCTTTGCCGAACACACGGCACTCATCGGCCAGCTGCTCAAGATCAATGACAAATTAGACGTCCACTTTGGACTCAGCCTGGATACCAAGGCCGACAGTTTTCATCTAGTGAATGCGGCACTGTTGCATTCACCGGTACTGATGGAAACTCTTGGCCGTATGCGTGCACGTGGATCGGCGATGCTGACTGAAAAGAACATATCCAATGAAGACCGCGCCATGATGATGGCAATGATCGACAAGGCAAATGATCGCTACGACGCGATCAGCAGCGCCGTTGACAAGGCAATTGCTACCAACCCAGCGCTCAAGGATAAGCTACCCCTCCCCTTGCAAACAGCACTTGCCACGGGCAAGCAAGTCCTGGAACTAACCCAGGAACAGATCGTCAAGGCAGAACAGCTGAGCTTTGTCCCGACAGAGTATTTCGCCAAAGTCTCGGGTGCGATCGACGCACAATTGAAGTTCTATGACGTTTCCGTCACCGAGCTGGAGAACATTCTGGTAGCGCATAGCGCTCATCTGAGCAACACCAAATACACACTGCTCAGCGCACTCTTACTTTTGTTGCTGGTAGGGACCGGACTGGGCTACGTCATCAGCCGCTCCATTACCTCCCCTATTGCTGAAGCCGTCAGTGTGGCAAAACAGGTTGCCTCGGGGGACCTGACCGCACAGATCACCATCAAAGCAAGTAACGAAACCGGCCAATTGCTGCAGGCCCTGAAGGATATGAATAACAGCCTGGTCAATATCGTCACCGAAGTACGCGACGGTACCGAAACCATCACCAGCGCATCAAGTCAGATTGCCGCAGGCAATCTCGATCTCTCGTCCCGTACAGAACAGCAAGCGAGCTCATTGGAAGAAACCGCCTCTTCGATGGAAGAAATCACCAGTACCGTCAAACAGAATGCCGATAATGCACGACAAGCCAATCAGCTCGCCCAATCCGCATCGGAAGTGGCAATTAAGGGCGGCGCGATGGTATCGCATGTGATTGAAACCATGGGCTCGATCAACGAATCGTCAAGAAAAATTGTCGACATCATCAGCGTCATCGACAGCATCGCCTTCCAGACCAACATCCTTGCATTGAATGCTGCCGTCGAGGCAGCACGCGCAGGCGAACAAGGCAAGGGCTTCGCCGTCGTTGCCTCCGAAGTGCGCAACTTGGCACAACGTTCCGCCGCCGCAGCCAAGGAAATCAAAGCCTTGATCAACGATTCCGTCGACAAGGTAGATGCTGGCGCCAAATTAGTCGATCAGACCGGGTCCACCATGGAGGAAATCGTCGCCAGCATCAAAAGCGTATCGGATATCATTGCGGAAATCACCATGGCCAGCGATGAACAACGTACCGGCATCGAACAAGTCAATGTGGCGGTTACCCAAATGGACCATATGACACAGCAGAATGCCTCTCTGGTAGAGGAAGCAGCCGCCGCAGCCGAATCGCTGAACGAACAAGCACAGGCCTTGGCGCAAGTGGTGAGCGTGTTCCGACTTGGCGGCAATGCAAGCTCCCCACATCCGACAAGAAATATTTCCCTTTCACCGTCTTCTGCCCTCACACCACGTCTGGCAGAACGCGAAAGATCTTCGCAGACGCAGCGCCTCACCTCTCCGTGCGCCTAAAAAAGGGCATGGGGCCGAGGCTTACTTGCCCTCTTCGCATTTCAGTACCCGCGCATAAAAAACGGTGAGTGTCTGCGGCCCAGCCCGGCGCGCTGCCG
>CBHCMF010000080.1:0-19216 GCA_965974465.1 uncultured Noviherbaspirillum sp. | reverse complement strand
GTCATCCGGAGGTCGTTGAGTTGGCTATCTGGTTCCATGACGTTATTTACGATACGCATGCAACGGACAACGAGCTGCGCAGCGCTGCATGGGCACGGCAAGCAATGGAGACGATGCGCATCGAACCTGGTTTGATTCCACCGGTCGAGCAATGCATTCTGGCGACCCAGCGGCATGAAGTGATTTCGCCGCAGGTGAGCGACCTTCCGCTGTTTCTTGATCTTGACCTAGCGATTCTCGGGGCACCGGAAACCGCCTATCGCCGCTACTGCCGGGCAATCCGGGCCGAGTACGACTGGGTTCCAGAGCGGGCATATCGCGCTGCGCGGCAAAAGATACTGAAGGCCCTTATCGAACGACCGGTCCTGTTCCATACGCCTGCTATGGCAGCGCGCTATGAAGAGCAGGCCAGACACAATATCGAATGGGAATTGCGTGAGCTGACATCATTGTGAAAAAGCTATGAACGAAAAAACATCTTTTGGTCCCTTGGCCGGTATCAAAGTTCTCGAACTCGGCACGTTAATTGCCGGGCCATTCTGTTCGCGCATGCTGGCAGAGTTCGGTGCGGAAGTAATCAAGATTGAATCGCCGGATGGTGGGGATCCGATCCGCCAATGGCGTGTATTGAAAGACGGTACTTCGCTTTGGTGGTCCGTGCAGTCACGCAACAAGAAGTGTGTGACGCTCAACATGAAGCATGAGCAAGGCCAGGAGATTGCCAAGAAGCTGGCGCTGGAAGCTGACATCATTATTGAGAATTACCGCCCGGGTGTGCTCGAAAAATGGGGTATTGGTTACGAAGACCTGAAGAAGATTAATCCCGCGACCATTATGGTGCGCCTCTCCGGTTACGGTCAAACCGGACCGATGAAGGATCTTCCCGGCTTCGGCGCCATTGGCGAGTCAATGGGCGGCATGCGCTATGTATCTGGGCATCCCGACCGACCGCCAGTGCGTATCGGTATTTCGATCGGCGATTCGGTCGCTGCCTTGCATGGTGTGATTGGCGCGATGATGGCATTGCGCCATCGCGATGCGACCGGTGGCCGCTGGAACGGAAAGACGGGCGATGCATGCATCGCCGGACAGGGGCAGATGGTGGACGTGGCGCTGTACGAAGCAGTGTTCAACATGATGGAGTCGACAGTGCCGGAATACGACTATGCTGGGGTGGTACGCACGCGTACGGGCGGTGCATTGCCTGGCATTGTTCCGTCCAATACCTACACAACAAAGGACGGTGAAAACATTGTGATTGCAGGCAATGGCGATGCCATTTTTAGGCGATTGATGATGGCCATCGGGCGCGAGGACATGGCAAATGATCCACAGCTTGCACGTAATGATGGCCGTGTACCACGGACCGAAGAAATTGATGGTGCGATTCAGGCATGGTGCGACACGCAAAGCATTGACCATGCGTTGGAGATCTTGAAAGCTGCAGACGTTCCGGTTAGTAAGATCTATTCGGTGCGTGACATGATGAGCGATCCGCAATTCCTGGCGCGCAGCATGTTCGAGCAGCATGTATTCTCTGACGGCGCGCCAATTAAGCTGCCGGCTGTCACGCCCAAGCTATCTGAGACACCGGGGGAGACAAAATGGCTGGGGCCCGCGTTGGGCGAGCATAACAATGAAGTCTTGCGTCGCCTGGGCTATGGGGATGAGGAAATTGCGCGATTCCAACGCGAGCACATCATATAGGCGAGGCGAACCGTTCCGCTTCGCTTGAGCGATTTGACTGCGCGTGGAAGAGGGGGAGCGCAGGTCCGAGCTGACCTCCCTTGCACGCGCATTCAAATCGCACTATTCATTCAGGACATCACGCAAGGCCAACACGCCTCGCTTGATGTCTGCCACCGGAATCGGTGCGAACCCGAGCACTAGCCCTGATACTCTTGACTTGGCTGTAAGGGCATCCTCTTCCACATTATAGAACTGCGATAGCGCACGTAATTCGATCCCTTTTGTGAGCGCGGAGCGCGATACTGCCAGGTCATTGCGTTTGCGTCGAAATGTGGCTGACAATTGCAGCCCTGCGTCTGCGGGGCCGGGTCGCAGCACATCGTCTAGATGTTGATCAATCGCTTCCAGCAATGCGATGCGTCGCTCACCATACACTTCTCGAGTGCGCTTGATATGGCGGCCGAAATGGCCTTCTGCGATGAAATCGGCAAGCACCATTTGAGGAACGATGGCGGCATGTCGATCGATGATGGCGCGTGCCTGCACAAACGCGTCTACCAATGCTGGCGGCAGTACGATGTAGCCAAGCCGCAATCCCGGAAACAGAACCTTGGATAACGTGCCGACATAGATTACGCAACCTGTTTTATCGAGGCTTTGCAAGGAAGCCAACGGCGGTCCAGTGTAGCGGTATTCGCTGTCGTAATCATCCTCCACCACCCAGGCTTGTTGTTCTGCGGCCCATGACAGCAGCTCCAGTCGGCGCTGGAGGCTCATCGTGACGCCGAGTGGCAGCTGGTGCGATGGCGTGACATAGACCAGTTTTGCATCCGGATAGTTGCGGACACCGTGGCTAACGCACATACCCGCATCGTCTACTGGTACTGCGCAGATCCGTGCATCGGCAGCACGCAGCGCTGCATTGATGCCACGATACCCAGGCTCCTCTACCCAGGCCCGATCACCAGGTGCCAGCAATAGCATCGCGATCAGGTACAAGGCTTGCTGCGAACCAGAGGTAATGACGATTTGCTCCGGGATGCAATGAACACCCCGTGAGGCGCGCAAATAAGCGGCAAGCGTTTCGCGCAATGGCGGATAACCGGCAGGATTACCGTAGCCCAAATGATGGGAAGGCCGACGCCAGTGGCGCGCTTCCAACCGTGCCCAAACAGCGAATGGGAAAACGTCGAGTCCAGGCATACCAATCCGAAAGGCTTTGGACATCCCCTCATGGGTGTTGAGTTTGGTCTGGGGGCCGACAAAATGCTGGCCGCGCGCAGACAGTGGCCGGACCAATTTCTGTGGCTTCGTTTTGGATGCGGTGGTGTGCTTTCTGGAGACGACCGGAAGGCTTTCGCTGATAAAGGTGCCTTTTCCCACCGTACCAGAAAGATACCCCTCGGCCATCAACTGCGTATAAGCATTGAGCACCGTCTGGCGCGAAATGCCTAACAGTTGCGACAGCTCGCGGGTCGGCGGCAATTGCACACCTGGACCGAGCGTCCCAGTCAGGGTCATCTGCTTGATTGCGTCGTAGAGCTGACGAAACATGGGCGTGTGCGAAGTTGGGTCGAGACGCAGCGTTGTCAGAGAATGGGCGAGGTGCATGCGGTTTTAATCTGTTAAATTGGTATTTAAAAAATAGCATTAATTGGTACTTTTAGAAAGCCAAGTGGCAGGATAAGCTTTGCGGGGTTGAAGAGAGGAGTAATACATGCCCGATATTTCGTATCGCAACGACGCACAAATCACGTCCGAGCAGCTTGCGGAGATTTTTCGTTGCTCTGGTATGCGGCGTCCAATCGAGGACTTACCGCGTCTCATGGACATGCTCAAACATGCCAATTTGCTGATAACGGCGTGGGATAGAGATCGTCTTGTCGGGGTAGCGAGGGCACTAACGGATTTCAGTTATTGCTGCTATTTATCTGACCTCGCTGTAGACCGGGACTACCAAAAATCTGGCATTGGCAGCGAGCTGATCCGTCGCGTACGTGCAGCAATAGGGGAGAAATCCATGTTGTTACTGTTAGCAGCGCCTGAAGCAATGCAGTATTACCCTAAAGTCGGTTTTGAGGCGGTGCCAAACGGCTGGATCATCAAGCGGGCGATGTAGGCCTGTGTCCAGTGTATTTATTTTCAATGTAACGGTAAGGAGTCAGCATGCATAGCCATGACGCAACCATTTCCTGGGATAGGAATGGTCAGAAATTTACTGATAACCGGTATAGCCGCGGGCATGCTTGGCGTTTCGATGGTGGGGCTCAAGTGCCGGCGTCGTCTTCACCTTATGTGGTTCCAGAACCCATGTCGGTAGCGGCAAATGTCGATCCTGAAGAAGCGCTGGTCGCTGCAGCATCCAGTTGCCATATGCTGTTTTTTTTATCGATTGCGGCGAAGCGCGGATTTGTTGTTGATCGCTATCTTGATCCTGCCTCCGGCGTCATGGCGCCAAACGGTGATGGCAAAGTGGCGATGACACGCATTACGCTTCGACCGCAGATCGTTTTCAGCGGGGACCGCGTGCCAACATCACAAGAACTCGCGGCGATGCATCACGAGGCGCATGAGCAGTGCTACATCGCGAATTCCATCAAGACAGAAGTCGTAATCGAAACAGCTTAACGAAATCCCGGAGAATAGGCATGTACGTCCCGTCGCAATTTGAAGAAAGCCGTAGCGAAGTCCTGCACCAACTGATGCTCGAGCATTCGCTCGGCGCCTTGGTGACTCTTGGGAGCACCGGGCTGAATGCGAACCATCTGCCGTTTGAGATCGCCCCTGAACCGGCGCCATTTGGCGTATTGCGGGCGCATATCGCTCGCAGCAATCCGCTCTGGCAGGATTTCAATGGTGAGTTGGAGTCCATGGTGATATTCCAAGGGCCGCAGGCCTACATCAGTCCCTCTTGGTATGCGACGAAGAAAGAAAGTGGAAAAGGAGTACCAACCTATAACTACATGGTGGTGCATGCCTATGGAAGCTTGCGCGTGGTTGACGACCCGGCATGGGTGCGCAGTCATCTTGTGCGGCTGAGCGCAAGACACGAAGGCAATCGGGCGCAGCCGTGGACACTGGACGACGCGCCTGCCGGCTATATCGACAAACTGCTGTCAGCGATTGTCGGGATCGAGATAGTGATTACGAAGCTCACTGGCAAGTGGAAGGTTAGCCAAAACCAGCCGAAAGCCAATCGTATTAGCGTCGAACAGGGGCTGCGGGAAGAGGGGGGCGAAAATGCCCTCGCGATGGCGGCTGCCGTGGCAAAGTGGTAAAAGCAGTGGTGGGGCATATCGTCATTTCAGAACAGACCACAGAATGACGATACGCAACATATGAGGCTGTCAACTACCTTAACGTAAGGCATCAACCATTTTTTCCAGTTTCACTGCATCAGCGCAGAAAAGTCGGATGCCTTCAGCCAATTTCTCGGTTCCCATCGCATCCTCGTTTAGCATGAAGCGAAAGGTTTTTTCGGCCAGCGTCAGCTTCTTCAAGTCAGATGCCTGCGCTTCCTCAAGGTTCAGCTTGCGAGCAACCGGTGCTTCGCTTTCCGCTAATTTCTGCAACAGCTCTGGGCTGATGGTCAACAGGTCACAGCCGGCAAGTTCGGTGATCTGGGAGGTATTGCGGAAGCTGGCACCCATCACTTCCGTCTTGTAGCCGAACTTGCGATAGTAGTGATAGATTCGCTTGACCGACTGCACGCCTGGATCGTCCGCGCCGGCATATTCCTGTCCGGTTGATTTCTTGTGCCAGTCATAGATGCGTCCGACAAAAGGTGAAATGAGCTGTACCTGCGCATCGGCACAGGCGATTGCTTGCGGTAGCGCGAATAGCAGCGTCATGTTGCAACGAATGCCTTCCTTTTCAAGGATCTCAGCGGCACGGATTCCTTCCCAAGTCGAAGCAATCTTGATCAGAATGCGTTCGCGTGGAATGCCGGCTGCCTCGTACAGCGCGATCAGGGCGCGACCTTTGGTGATGGTGCCTTCTGTGTCGAACGACAGACGGGCATCCGTTTCGGTCGAAACCCGGCCCGGAATGATTTTCAGGATTTCAAGGCCGAAGGACACCAGCAGGTGGTCGATGATCTCGCCGGTGGATTGACGCACATGATCGCGCACCGCCTTTTCCAGTAAGGGCTTGTACTCATCCTTCTGGACCGCTTTCAGGATCAGCGACGGGTTCGTCGTGGCATCGTGTGGCGCGAACGCCTTCATCGCCTGAAAATCGCCGGTGTCGGCGACGATGGTGGTGTACTGCTTGAGTTGTTCGAGCTGGTTCATGGAAAGAATAGCAATAGAAGAACAAATTCAAATGATAATCGGATTGTGGCTGTATCTGTTGGATCTACGTCAGATGGATGTCATATGTTTTGTTGATGATTAATGTTTCGTTGCGTCGGCACTGGCATTCGTCTGCTTCGACGCGTTTTGGATTACTCCATCCAGTGCATGTCGAAGGGAGCCAGAAGCCTGCGAATGGCGTGTCTTTGCGATCTCTTCAACGCGCCGGTGTTGATGGATATTGGAAGACAGTGACCACCTTGCTGCCTCCTTCAAAAGGAGCGCCTCAAGGCTGCCCGGCGTTCCCTTTTCCGGTAAGGGCCTGTCCAATACATCGATGATTTTGTTTACCGCGACTTCGCTTCCCGTTGCCATAAATACGACCCACAACATATCGAGATCCCCGGGATTGGAGGGGGCTTTCGACAAGGGATCGTAACGCGTAGCGCTCATGATCTTCTGTATGTCCTGTTTGGTGAGTCCAAGATGATGCGCAATACACGCCTCATGCCCCGGTATATTGGCATTGCGGAACGACCAGCCAATGTATGTCTTTTCCGTTGATGGTAGTGAGGACAATTCCTTGCACCAATGCATGCCTTTCTCGGGATGCCTTTTCACCACTTCAGAAACGAAGATCATCATTGGAAAGCGTGATGATTGTTTCCCGAACACGCCAGCGGCCGAAGCATCCTTAATCCGCTCCACCAATTGTTCAGGCGTCGGATTCTCATAGTAATGGGCCATCCACTCGCCAAGGTCTCTCAGCGGCTCTTGTGCATGGAGCATGCCGGAGAGGAAGAACGTCAACATGGACACCAATTTGAATATGCGTTGCATTGCGCGTGAGCCTTGCATGAAAAAGAGAACCGAGTTGATCCAAGATATTGACGTTAGCTGCTTATGGTATTTTCAAATAGCCATTCTGAGACAACGCCATTGTATTGTTCGAAGTTGCTTAGGCCGCAGGTTGCTGAAGCACCTTCTTATAGAGGGCGAGATCATTTAACGAAAAGCAAGAAAAGACGACTTCCTGAATGCTTGGGCATTCTACGAGGGCTAAGCGAACCGTCGTGACGGCAACTTTTGCTGCCAACGCAATGGGATAGCCATAGATTCCCGTGCTAATGCTGGGGAAAGCGATGGTTTGAATTCCATTCGTGGCGGCGACCTCAATGGAGCGGCGATAGCAGCCGGCAAGGAGGTCTGCCTCACCATGTTCACCTCCACGCCATACCGGACCAACCGTGTGAATGATGAACTTGGCCGGAAGGCGATAGCCTTTGGTCAGCTTCGCATCTCCAGTCTTGCAACCGCCAAGAAGGCGACACTCATGCACCAAATCCGGGCCGGCGGCACGGTGAATTGCGCCATCCACACCGCCTCCGCCTAGGAGGGATGAATTGGCTGCATTCACAATAGCATCGACAGAGAGGGTAGTGATATCGACTTGCCGGGCGTGCATTTTGAGCTGCATGATGACGTATCCAATGTGTTATCAATCGCAAAATGGCAATTTAACATAAGCCGTTGCGATGTAAGGATCAAGGAATAGCACCAAGCTCAGGCGTCCATTTTTCAGGAAAGTTTTGCTAATGATCGATTGCGGGAGTAAAGGTCCGTCGCAAAGATTTTTCTTCGCCTCCCCAGCCATGTCAGGCATAAAAAAGAATGGCCCCGTATGGAGTTATCAGCGGACATGCGGAAAACCAGCATCAAAACTTGAATTTCGGTACATTGGTTTTCTCTGCTCGCTTCCATGGCAACATAAGGGATTGATTTCTTTTTAGCCGTTAACATACTTCACAACATTGACTCTCACATTATTCCCACAACAGTCCAGAATGGATGACGAAGCCAACGTAACGTTAAACACATTTTCTCGTCTACGCTCAATGGTGAATATACGAGCAACGGTCGAAGGTCGTTCCGATTCTCTGTACCCAGGTTTGCGTTATTACAGATTCACCCGACCTACCCAATATCGAAAGACACAACTACTAATGCCGGGCATCGTTGTTGTCTTGCAAGGTAAAAAGACAGCTAAATTTGGTAATCACTCGCTTTCATATGACGAGTTGAATTATCTGGTGCTCGGCGGTGAAACTGTTTGCAATGGAACTGTTGTGGAGGCGAGACCAGACTATCCCTACCTCGCTATTCATCTTGATCTGCCACCCGATGTCTTGGTAAAGACGTTCATTGCGCTCGCGGATACCTGTCCCTCGCCTCAGTTAGGCGAAGTAGCAGAGACCTTTGTTTCCCCAATTGATGCCGAGGTCCTTGATGCACTTGCCCGTTTGCTTCCAGCGACCGATGATGCTATTGATCGTCATCTAATAGCGCCACTCGTGGTAGAAGAAATTATCGTCCGGCTACTTCGATCAGAGGCTGCAACGGCAATTCGAAATGTCACTGGCATTACGCGCACGGCAACCCGAGTTCAAATAGCCATTCAATTCATACGCGAAAACTTCTCTCAACCGTTGTCGGTTGAGCAGTTAGCCAATCACGTGGCCATGAGTTCCTCACACTTCGCCCATAGCTTTCGTGAAATCTCTGGGGTTAGTCCAATGCGCTATCTACGCAATGTGCGCCTCGAGGAGGCGCGTACCCTGATGTTGGGAACCGGCATTCGTGCTGGTGAAGCTGCAACAAGAGTTGGTTTTGAAAGCGCTGCCCACTTCACACGTGAGTTCAAGAACCGCTTTGACGCATCGCCAACAGAGTACGTGCGCCGAATGTTGGCTCAGCAGAATTGATCAACAAAATCGCAGTTCTGAGTATTCCTACGCCAACGATGCCAGCGGTACCATTTGAATACGGTTTCTGCACCAAGCAGTGCGGTGAGTCATTAAGTCCGCTCCATAATTTTCAGGTAACCCGTGCATCTTTCATAAAAGGAAAAACTGTATGAGCATCAACGTTATTATCACTTTTCAGGCTAAACCAGAGCAGTCTTCTGCCCTAGGTAACCTCTTGAATAGGGTAAAGCACCATTTGCCGGAAGTCGAAGGCTGTAACGGAGCCCTCCTATTCAATAGCAAGGAAAATCCGTGTGTTTTTACTTTAGTTGAGGAATGGGAATCGGATATACAACACAAGGCACATATGGCCAATGTGGCCTCTTCTGGCGCCTGGACTAACATCGCGAGCCATCTTGTTGGTGATCCGGTCAGTAATTACTATATAAAGCGGTAGCCTTTGCGAATAGGCTAAAACTCATTTGGCGAGTGTGGAAGTGTCATGGCTGGAGAGGTGCCGGCGGCTATGAAAGAATAGCGAATGCAAGCTTCCGCATCAGCGAGCAGTTCACCGTGTTCGCCTTTCTGGCACATCTGTCGAAAAGATCCTTTATCAGGCTGTTATAGGCGAAGCCTCCTATACCTTTGGCGGATGCCGAAGGAAGGAGTCGAACTGCATGTCCAGTTTTTGCAGTGCCTTTTGTGCGTTCTGCATCTTCTTACGGAATTCCGGCCCTCCCTTGAGAGCGAGACCAACGGCAAGAATATCAATGACAACCAGGTGCGCAAGTCGCGCTGAGATAGGTGTGTACGGGTCGATATTGAAGCTGAGATCGATCGGTACCAAAATGGTTGCCTCGTCTGCCAGTGGCGTGCCGCTGGGTGTTAATGCGATCACATCAGCACCGACTTTGCGAGCCAACTGCACGCTGTGCAACAGCGCGGTGCTATTGCCGCGCTGTGAGATGGCGACGACCGCGTCGCCTTTTTTCAGCAAGGCGGCGGAGATTGCGTGAATATGTGGATCAGCGTACGCAACAGTCGGCACGCCGGAACGGAAAAATTTGTGCTGGGCGTCGGCGGCGACGATGCCCGAAGTACCTTGTCCCCAGAATTCGATCTTGCTCGCACGCGCGAGGACGTCCAATGCCTTTTCGATCGCGGCCGGCTGCAGGTTGTTACGCAGGTCGAGCAGCGTGTTAATGGAGCGGCTGCAAATCTTGCTGACGAGGTCTGCTGCCAGATCATCCTGCAACAGCGACTCATCCGCCTGCGGCAAGGCGAGTGCGAGCGTTTGGGCCAGCTTCAACTTAAACTCGTGCCAGCCATCGTAGCCGAGGGCGCGGCAAA
The DNA here is from genome assembly GCA_965974465.1 of uncultured Noviherbaspirillum sp. Lineage (GTDB taxonomy): Bacteria > Pseudomonadota > Gammaproteobacteria > Burkholderiales > Burkholderiaceae_D > Noviherbaspirillum. The sequence continues at coordinate 9,141 of CBHCMF010000080.1, read as the reverse complement.
AGCGTACGACAGTCGGCTCTGATACCTGTGCACTCTTTGCCAGTGCGGTGATATTGCCTGACACCGCCAGATCCGGATTTTTCAGAACGGCGATTGCGACTTTCTTTTCCGATTTAGAGAGTGCGTCGAGTTGGGTGCGGATCGAATCCAGGAGCATGAGGGTCTATAGTTGTTCAGGTAATGCTTCTTCGCGCCATTGAAGTCCGTCGCGGCCGATCAAAGCGCTTGCGGCGGCAGGGCCCCAGGTGCCTGCGGTGTAAGGCATCGGTTCGTCGCCTTCCTGCTCCCAGTAGTTGAGGATGGGTTCGACCCATTCCCATGCCGCTTCCAGTTCATCGCTGCGCATGAATAGCGTCAATTGACCTCGCAGTACATCTAGCAGCAGGCGCTCGTAGGCGTCCATGCGTGGCATCTTGAAGGTTTCGCGAAAATCTAGTTCGAGTTCCACTGGACGAAGGCGCATGCCATCGCCCGGGGTCTTTGCCATCAGGTTGAGCTTCAGGCCTTCATCAGGTTGCAAGCGGATAATCAGGCTGTTGGGGCGAAAGCTACGATTTGGCTGCGCGAAGATCGAATGCGGAATAGGCTTAAAGCGCACCACGATTTCGGCAAGCTGGTCTGCCATGCGTTTTCCAGTCCGCAGGTAGAAGGGCACACCGGCCCAGCGCCACGTGTCGATTTCGGCTTTCACCGCGACGAAGGTTTCGGTGCGCGAATTGGGGTTGGCCTGTGACTCCTTTCGATAGCCAGGCACAGCCACGCCATCGACATGGCCGGAGCGGTATTGGCCACGCACGATATTTTGTGCAAGGGTATGCGGCGTAAAGCGCTTGAGGGAGTGCAGCACCTTCAGTTTCTCATCGCGTACGGCGTCCGGCGTTGCCGATACCGGCGGTTCCATAGCAACAATGCACAGCAGTTGCAGTAAATGGTTCTGCAGCATGTCGCGCAGAGCGCCGGCAGTTTCGTAATACTCCATCCGGTTACCGACACCGATCTCTTCTGCGATGGTGATCTGGACGTCAGAAATCCATTCGCGTCGCCATAGCGGTTCGAACAGCACGTTGCCGAAACGTAGCGCCAGCAGATTCTGCACGGTTTCTTTGCCGAGGTAATGGTCGATGCGGAAAATCTGTGATTCGGAAAATACCCGGCCGACTTCGGCATTGATCTGCTTGGCGCTGGCGAGGTCACGGCCGAGCGGCTTTTCCAGCACCACGCGGGAAGTGGCAGTCGCTAAGCCACATTGCGCCAGCTGGTGGCAGATTTTCGCAAACAGGCTAGGCGGTGTTGCGAGATAGAACACACGGGTATCAACGTCTTTACGCGTTGCCTTAACTAAGGCTTGATAACTGGCGCTATCGGTGGCATCCAGCGACACATAGTCGATACGCGCACAGAATGTATTCCATGCCGCCGTAGCGAACGTTTCTTTTGCAATATGGGGTTTGGCGCTTCGTTCGACTTCACCGAGAAATTCTTCGCGGCTCCATGCATCGCGTCCCACGCAGATAATGCGTGCCGTGGAGGGCAGATTATGCGCGTGGTCGCGGTTATACAGTGCCGGCAATAATTTGCGCATTGCGAGATCGCCACTGCCGCCAAACAAAAACAGGTCGAAATCGGAAAGCACCATGGTGTTTTTACTTCAATAACGCCGCGTTGGCCCGTGCTATCAGTGCATTGGTTGAGCAATCGTGCGCTTCCGGGCGAGGCGTGCCGGTTAATTCAGGCTCGATATTTGTTGCCAGGACCTTGCCCAGCTCCACGCCCCATTGGTCGAAACTGTTGATGCCCCACACGACACCCTGCACGAATACCTTATGCTCGTATAGCGCGATCAGCGCGCCTAAGGTTGCCGGTGTCAAGGCGTCCATCAGGATGGTGTTGCTGGGACGATTTCCCGGAAAAACACGGTGTGGAAGCAGTGCCTCAATGTCTTTGTCGTCAACCTTCTGCGCTTGCATCTCAGTGCGTACTTCTCTTTCAGTCTTGCCGCGCATAAAGGCTTCGGATTGCGCGAAGCAGTTGGCAAGCAGCACGGCGTGATGTCCAGGCAAATCATGCGCCGGGTTGAGCGCCGCAATAAAGTCGACAGGAATAAGATCGGTGCCGAGATGCAGTAATTGGAAATAAGCATGCTGTCCTTTTGTTCCGACATCGCCCCATACGATAGGGCAGGTACCGGTCGGTAGTGGCGTGCCATCAATGGCCACACGCTTGCCGTTGCTTTCCATTTCAAGTTGCTGCAAGTACGCAGGGAACCATCCCAGATCTTGATGATACGGTGCAATCGATAAGGAAGCGCTGTTGAAGAAATTGCGGTACCAGACACCAATCATGGCCATGATCACTGGCATGTTGCGTTCCAGAGGCGCGGTGCGGAAATGCTGGTCCATCGCATGGCCGCCCGCAAGAAATTCGGTAAAGCCCTCAAAGCCGATGGCCAATGCCAACGGCAAGCCGATCGCGGACCACAGGGAGTAGCGGCCGCCGACCCAGTCCCAGAACGGAAACATGTTTTCCGGATCGATGCCGAACGTACGTACAGCAGCCGTATTGGTCGATACCGCGACGAAATGCTTGGGCAGATCTTTGTGACCGCCATGGGTGAGAAACCAAGTGCGCGCCGACTGCGCATTCATCATGGTTTCCCTGGTGGTGAAGGTTTTGGAGGCGATAATGAAAAGCGTTGTTTCCGGGCGGACTTTCGATAGAACGGCATCCAGGTCGTGTCCATCGACGTTGGCCACAAAGTGCATGGTCAAGCGTGAATGGATGAAAGAGCGCAATGCGCGGCACGCCATTTCCGGACCGAGATCAGAACCGCCAATGCCAATATTGACGATATCGGTGATTGCTTGCCCCGTGTAGCCAGTCCACGCGCCTGAGCGTACCGCATTGGTAAATGTCTGGATATGATCGAGTACCGCATGAACCTCCGGAATCACATTCTGTCCATCTACCACCAGCGTCGTATTGCGCGGCATGCGTAGGGCTGTATGCAGGACGGCGCGATGCTCGGTGGTATTGATTTTTTCCCCGGCAAACATGGCGTCGCGCTTATGCTCCAGATCGCGCTCTTGCGCTAACTGAAGCAGTAATTTCATTGTGGTGTCGTTGATCCGGTTCTTTGAGTAATCGAGAAGCAGCCCTGAAGCCTCCACGGAGAAGCGATTAAAGCGGTCCGGCTGGCTGGAAAAGAGGGTTCGCATCTGCCATTCCTTCGCTTCGGCGTAATGCGAGGCGAGCGCACGAAAGGCAGGGATATCTGTCAGGACGTTCTGGCGCATGTCGTATGTCGTTTTCCGGAAAAAATTCAATTTATTCAACTATACAACATTTGGTGGTAAATTCACTACAGAGTATTGCGTCCTTTTACATCTTCCTTGAGGAATCTCATCGGGCTTTCACAAAAAATTTACTCTGTGATGTCCATGAATCTTATGTTGAGATGTCTCTAGAAAGAAAATGAAAAATCACGTTGTGGTATGTGTGATGGAGTAATGTTGTAGTAAATTTTCAAACGAAAAAAGGCCGGATCATGTCTCTTCATCCTATTCTGATGACGGTAACGGAGCGCATCGCCGAACGTAGCCGACCCTATCGCACGGCTTACCTGACGCGTCTAGAGGTAGCGCGATCCCAAGGTGTTCAGCGCAGCGCCCTGGCGTGTACCAATCTAGCGCATGGTTTTGCGGCGTTTTCTGCGAACGACAAGCTTGTATTGAAGCAGCAAAAGGCGCCTTCAGTGGCGATCGTCTCCGCTTACAACGACATGCTGTCGGCACATCAACCTTTCGAGCGCTTTCCTTACATTATCAAGGAGGCGGTACGGGCGGCAGGCGGCGTAGCCCAATTTGCCGGCGGCGTGCCGGCCATGTGCGATGGCGTGACGCAGGGACAGCCAGGTATGGAATTGTCGCTGTTTTCGCGCGATACGATCGCGATGGCAACGGCAATTGCGCTATCGCACAACATGTTTGACGCTGCGGTTTACCTGGGGGTGTGCGACAAGATTGTTCCTGGTCTGTTGATTGGGGCGCTGCATTTCGGTCATCTGCCCGCCGTATTTATCCCAGCCGGTCCGATGACCAGTGGCTTGCCCAATGCGGAAAAAGCGAAAATCCGGCAACTGTATGCACAGGGCAAAGTCGGTCGTGATGCATTGTTGGAGTCGGAGGCCCAGTCTTACCATGGCGCTGGTACTTGCACGTTTTATGGCACTGCCAACAGCAATCAGATGTTGATGGAGGTGATGGGCTTGCACTTGCCTGGCGCTGCATTCATTACGCCGAACACACCGCTGCGCGATGCATTGACGGCAGCCGCCGCGCGCCGAGCCGTCGAGATCAGCGCACAGGGTAAGGTCTACCTTCCGATTGGCCATGTGGTCGATGAAAAGGCGATTGTCAATGCCATCGTGGCACTGCTGGCCACGGGCGGTTCCACTAACCATACGCTGCACTTAGTGGCCATGGCGCGGGCCGCTGGCATTGTTATCGATTGGAACGACTTCGACGCCTTATCTGCCGCGGTGCCCTTATTGGCACGTATCTATCCGAACGGGGATGCCGATGTAAACCATTTTCATGCGGCTGGCGGTACCGGTTTTGTGATTCGTGAACTTCTGGATGCCGGTTTGCTGCATGAGGACGTGACCACGGTGCTGGGCAAAGGATTGCGCACGCATTGTACGGAACCGTTCCTGGAGGGTGCGTCGGTGGTCTGGCGGCCGGTACCGGAGTCCAGTGTGGATCGTGAGGTGCTTCGTTCCGTAAACGATCCGTTTTCGGCGGACGGTGGGTTGCGCCTGTTGACCGGCAATCTTGGCCGTGCCGTGATCAAGGTCTCTGCCGTGAAGCCCCAGCATCGTGTGGTCGAAGCACCTGCCCTTGTATTCCATTCGCAGGAAGAATTCATGCACGCTTACAAGGCCGGCAAGCTGGATCGCGATTTCGTCGCCGTAGTACGCTTTCAGGGGCCGCGTGCGAACGGCATGCCAGAACTGCATGCACTGACGCCTGCACTGGGCAGTCTGCAGGATGCTGGCCGGCGTGTGGCGCTGGTGACCGACGGGCGGATGTCAGGCGCTTCGGGCAAGGTGCCTGCCGCGATTCATGTGTCACCAGAGGTGCTTGCTGGCGGACCGCTCGGACGGGTGCGTGATGGCGACATGATTCATCTCGATGCTGGAACTGGGCGTCTGCAGGCATTGGTGCCGGATGCTGAATGGAGCCAGCGTAGCATCGCATCGGCTGATTTGTCAGCAAACCATGTCGGGATGGGACGCGAATTATTCGCCATGTTTCGCGGTTCAGTGCGGGCGGCAGAGGAGGGCGCGGCGACGTTTGAGTTACCGCCACCTCTTCATCTGCCGGAAGAGCAGGATAACCCGCTTGCCGTTCCCGAAGACCAGTCGTTTTCCGATGAAGATTCTCTTTTTACGCGCCAATAAAACATCATGACTCTGCTCGATATCATGCGTACTTCACCGGTCATTCCGGTCATTGCCATTGACAATATGGATCATGCAGTGCCACTGGCCAGGGCATTGGTTGCCGGCGGCATTCGTGTACTGGAAGTGACGTTGCGTACCGCCCATGGGCTGCCGGCAATTCGGGCGATGGTGGAACAGGTGCCGGACGCCATCGTCGGCGTAGGCACGCTGACACAGCCGGAAGAGTTAACGGCGGCGCGTGATGCGGGGGCGGTATTCGGCGTATCACCAGGCCTGACGCCCCGTCTGATCGAAGCAGCTCGCCGGAGCGGCTTACCGCTGTTGCCTGGCGTAATGTCACCGTCCGAAATCATGGTGGCGCGCGAAGCAGGATTTCGACAACTAAAGCTGTTTCCGGCAGTACCTGCGGGCGGTGTTGGTATGCTCAATGCGATTGCGGGCCCACTACCTGATGTCGTTTTCTGCCCGACAGGGGGAATATCTCAGGAAAACGCCTCGCAATTCCTAGCGTGTAAGAACGTTGCATGTGTTGGCGGCTCATGGCTGACACCGAAGGATGCGTTGCAGTCGGCAGATTGGGGCAAGGTCACCACATTAGCGCGAGCGGCAAGTGCGCTATGTCCTGAACGTCTTACCTGATGCAAAGGATGGTCTGTCCTCTGAATGGGGCTGTCGATCCAGATATAGGAAAGGGAGAGGGGGCGATCCGCATTTGCTGCTGTCCATGATGAGTAGGGTTGTCGTTTTTGCATTGCCCCTGCGGTGACCAACGCGGAATCTCTTTTGGGCGCAATTTGCCAGTGGAATGCCGCCTGATGGGCATTTCTTTTCGGAAAAAATGGCGTGTATCAACAACACTGCGCTTAAAATAGCGCTTCCTTTTCTTTGCATCACACCATGACACAAGACGAAATGAAACAGGCGGTTGCCCGGGCCGCCATTGAGTATGTACCGACAGGCGAAATTATTGGCGTGGGCACCGGTTCTACCGCCAATTTCTTCATCGATGAACTTGGCAAGATCAAAGATCGCATCAAGGGCGCAGTGGCGTCTTCCGAGGCGACGGCCGCGCGCTTGAAATCGCATGGTATTCAAGTTTTGGATCTGAACGATGTGGAATCGATGTCGGTGTATATCGACGGCGCCGATGAAATCACGCCGCACGGGGCTATGATCAAAGGCGGTGGGGCAGCGTTGACGCGTGAGAAGATCGTTGCATCGGTCGCACGCAGTTTCATCTGTATCGCGGATGGTTCCAAGCTGGTCGACATGCTGGGTGCATTCCCGTTACCCGTTGAAGTGATCCCCATGGCACACGCAGCGGTTGCGCGCAGCTTGAAGGCGCTTGGCGGTGAAACGCGGCTGCGCATGAAGGATGGCAAGCCTTTGTTGACAGATAATGGCTGCATGATCCTGGACGTGATAGGCCTGAAGATCGCCAATCCGGCTGAACTGGAAGCCAAGATCAACAATATCGTTGGCGTGGTAACGGTAGGCCTGTTCGCGCAGCGTGGTGCCGATATCGCCTTGTTAGGAACAGCCGAAGGGGTAAAGAAGCTGACTTTTTGATAGTACTACCGGCCTGTGATATTTACTGCGTCCTGCTCGCTATAGCGCGCCGGCCAGTGCAGCCCCGCAACGCCGATCTCAGAGTCGGCGTTTTTGTTTTTTTGTCTAATGGACGGTGATTTGAATGCGCCAACTTTGAGCTCTATATGTGCCGATTTGCAGTGCGTTTTTATCAATACAAGTAATCAGGGAACATAATGTCTTTGCCATTCATTAGAAGGAATTGATAACAAAATGGCTTTCGATCGGATTGTTAAGACTTGGATAGCCATTAATTCGTGGCGAACTTATCTGATATCGGTAGTCGCTCTTCTTTGTGTCGCTGTGGCTGTGGAGATCTGTTGGTCTTGGTCACTTATGGAGGCCGATGCAGTGGTCACTGCAATCAGTAGTCGAGAGGTTAGCGTATCTGGCCGAAAATTTGACTCACTAAGTGTTGAGTACAAGTACGTGATTGATCGTGCTGTATTTCACAACACTGCGATGTCGGTTTCCCCGGTTTCGCGCGAGGTATTGGGACACTTTCGCTATTCAAATGCAAAGACATTCGTAAGGGAACATCCGATAGGAACGCATATACCTATCTTTATAAGTCGAGTAAATCCGAAATGGAGCGGCCTTTTTAATGATGGCCTTTTAGGAACTCTTTGGCTATTTTCATTTTGGATCGCGATTCCACTATCGAATGCGCTCTTACGTTATCAAAGAGATAGAAAACACAAGTACAAATTAAGAGCATCTAACAGAATCGAATAAATGGATCTAATTGTTTTTCCCAGTTGTACCTAGGAGAGACGTCATGGCCAGCGAATTGGTTGTTGATGAACTATGGGGACTCGTCCACCCGCTGTTGCCGTCACCTCCGCCGCTTGCAGGGGGGTTACGGTTACGGACGTCAGGCCGATATGCATGAGAGAATTCTCGGGTTGGATTGCGTCATCATTTGCTGGCGAACGCTACAAAAGACATTACACGTTCATTCCCCATTTTGTTAGGCGCTCTTAGGCTTTGAACGTCAGGATTGGACTTAAGCGGGCGATGGGACGTACCAATCCTTCTTCCACCTGGGATTGAACCACCGGGCCAATTGGCTTGTATGCACTTGGCGCTTCTTCAATACGGCGCTCTTCCTTCAGCGTAATGCATTCGAACTGAGGAGCGGAAGTCATCTTGTTTGAATGCTTATTCTTCCACGTCATTTCCATACGGGATACTGCTCTCCCCGCCCCATGGCTTGCTGAATTTGCCCACCGTTCGTGGCCAAGTCCATCGAGCAAGTAAGAATCATCACCCATCGACCCCGGAATAAGGAGCGGCTGGGCTGGGTGAGCAGGCGTCGCTCCCTTACGATGGACGTTGCCGACAGATTCGTTTAACACAATGTTGTGCGGCACGTCGCAGACAAAGGGCATGGCTTTGTCGCCATATACTTGTCGGATACGGTGACGTACCAGCTCCATGACTAACGCGCGGTTAGCGTCCGCATAGTGAGCCGCTGCGTGCATGGCATTGAGGTACGCCTGCGCTAGGGGGCCTACTAAGCCATAGAGCCCAGATTCGGGATGTTTCAGGCCCGCGGGCCATTCTGCTTTGGCCTTGTCCATCCAGCGCTGGCCAACATAAAAACCAACATCGCGTGAACCCGTATGAACCATAACAGCCAGCTGACCCGGCCGTACGCCTAATTCATAGGCGCGGTGGCGGTCTAGTACTTCTGCAACATACTGGATTTCACAAAAATGGTTTCCGGAACCGATCGTGGCGAGTCCAGGGTCACGAATTAATCCACGCCGGGTATCCTGCAGTACCTCGGGCGCGTAAGCTGCGTCACCACGTACCGAAGAGGCTACAAACAATTTTTCTGTCTCGGCGCAGACTTGGCTGAAATCCAGTTTGGCAAATAAGCCTTCCGGCATCTGACGCATGTGTGCCCAGAATGCGCCGAGGCCCTCATCAAACAGGGCTGTCATGGCAGCTGGCGAAGTTGGGACATTCCGCGTGCCCTCAAGTAGATCGCCCTTCAGAAGTTCGACCAGCAATGGTTTCTTGGCTCAAAACTGCTCAAGGGACCAATCCAGCACGGGCAGACGCAGCCCGCAATTGATGTCTGT
>CBHCMF010000079.1:0-19355 GCA_965974465.1 uncultured Noviherbaspirillum sp. | reverse complement strand
AGGACGGCTTCGATGTGATGGTTTACTGTAGCGACGATCCAATCCAAGCAAAGATGCTGGAAGAAATCGGCTGCGTGGCGGTGATGCCGCTCGCTTCCTTGATTGGTTCCGGCATGGGTATTCTCAATCCGTGGAATCTCTCCTTGATCATTGAGCAAGCGAAGGTGCCGGTGTTGGTCGACGCCGGTGTCGGTACGGCTTCTGATGCGGCAATTGCGATGGAGCTAGGCTGTGATGGCGTGCTGATGAATACCGCGATCGCCGGTGCAAAAGATCCGATCCGCATGGCTCGGGCAATGAAATTGGCCGTGGAAGCCGGTCGCGAAGCCTACCTTGCTGGCCGCATTCCGAAGAAGTTCACCGCTTCACCCTCATCACCGATGGAGGGGCGCGCAACATGAGGCGCCCCAGCGTCCTGGTGTTCGCCGGCTCGGACCCGAGCGGTGGAGCAGGATTGCAAGCGGATATTCCCACCATTACCGCCCTGGGGGGGCATCCATTGTCGTCCATCACTGCGTTGACGGTGCAGGACAACGACCGGGTGTTCAAAGTGCATCCCGTGCCGGCGGTATTGGTGCAGCAGCAGGCACAGGCCTTGATCGACAAGATCGATATTGCCGTAGTGAAGATCGGCATTGTGGGCAACAGCGCCAATGCGGAAGCAATCGCCGATACGCTGTTGCTGCTGAAGCAGCGCCGCCCTGATCTGCACGTGGTGCTTGACCCCGTGTTGGCCAGTGGTCATGGCGATACGCTGTCGGAAGACAATCCGGTATTTGCCATCACTACCCTGTTGCCCTTTGCCACGCTGGTTACCCCGAATCTGCCGGAAGCTGCTGCGCTATGTGGCGGTAACCAGCAGATCGACGCACAGGTCGATATCTTGCTGCGCTACTGTCCGAACGTTTTGATCAAGGGCGGACATGGCACTGGCCCTGACGTGGTAAATCGTCTGTTTACCCGGGAAAATCACTGCACCTGGACCTGGCCGCGCTTGTCCGAAAGTTTTCACGGAACCGGTTGCACCTTGGCCTCAGCCATCGCCGCTTTGCTGGCTTGTGGAAGATCGATGGTGGATGCCGTCGAAGAGGCGCAAGCTTATTGTCATCAAGCCCTGCAGTCCGCCTATGCGATCGCGGATGGGCAGCGCATCCCGAATCGATGCGCTTCATCAGAGGAATCCCTATGAAAGGCCTGTATCTGGTCACTCCCGATTGGGACGATACGCAAAAGCTGCTGGACGTTACCGAAGCCGGTTTGCGTGGCGGTGCGGCACTGATTCAATACCGCCACAAGACGGCATCACCCACCTTGCGCCATGAGCAGGCAGGACAATTGCAGGCACTGTGCCGTAAGTATGGGCGACCGTTCATCGTGAACGATTTTGTTGACCTGTGCATGGCGCTCGATGCGGACGGCATCCTCGTTGGTGGCACTGACATGGCGGTTGCACAAGTGCGTGCGGCGGTTGGGCCGACAAAGATCGTCGGTGCATCGTGCTACGGCAGCCTGGATCTGGCGCGAGAGGCGTATCGTGCAGGCGCCAGCTATGTTGCGTTCGGTGGCTTCTATCCCTCGCGCGTTAAGAAGTATGAGGTCTCGACGTCGCCTGCAATCGTGACACAAGCCAGGACCGAGATCCCCGTGCCCAATGTGGTGATTGGCGGGATGACGCAGGAGAATGCGGCACCACTGGTGGCACTCGGTACCGATATGGTGGCGGCGATCAGCAGTGTCTATCTGGCCGATGATCCAGAAGCGGCGGCACGGCGGTTTGCAGCACTGTTTTATACCAATCTTCCGTCATAACGTGACATGACATCGCGTCTTTTTCCGGGGGCGCCGAGCAGTCCGCCTGCGTTGCTCACCGTAGCTCACGTACGGCCGCGCTTCTCGGCCCGACCTGACCTCCCTTGCACGCACAGTCAAACCGCCCTATGGCGCCTCCTCCTGCCTTGCCGGACGAAAAAATCCATCGTTTTCATTTGTCACGTTATAACGGAAGGTTGGTATTAGACGTATCGCTGCAGTGCAGCGAGCAGGTGATCCAAATCCTCCGTGGTGTTGTACAAATGCGGCGTGACGCGGATTGCGCTTTGGCCATCGATGACGGGTGCTACAGTAAAAATTTTGTCTTGTTCGAATAAGTCATTTACCACCTTCTTCGCATCCATTCCTTCGATACGAAACGTGCCGATCGCGCATGAACGTCCCGCTTCCCGCGGTGTCAGCGGTTCGACCCGGGATAGCGCCGTGGCGCGTTCCATCCAGTAGTCCTTCAGATAGCGCAGGCGCGCTTCCTTGTTTCTGCCGCCGATGGCGTTGTGAAACGCAATCGCCTCTTCGATCGCGAGCACTGGTGCGGGTGTTATCGTCCCGAAATGGGCAAGTTTACGGATATCGTCATCTGGAAAGCTTGTATCGCCAAACAGCGGCGTGATATCAGCAACGCGCTCTTTGCGCACATACAACAGGCCAACGCCGAGCGGTGCGCCCAGCCATTTATGCAGATTGGCCGCCATAAAATCGGTGTGCAGATCCGGAATGCGGTAATCGACTTGCGCAAATGAGTGCGCTGCATCAACGAAGACATCAACGCCGTGCGCGCGCGCCATTTGCGCAATTTTCGCGACTGGAAGTAGTTGGCCGGTCCGGTGCAGCATATGTGTGAGCGTGATGACACGCGTGCGTGGCGTGATCGCTTTCTGATACAGCGCCACGATCTCATTATCGTCCTGCGGATGGTGCGGCAGTTGAATACGCGTCAGGCGCAAACGGCCATGCCTTTGCATCATTTCCAGCAATTCAGTCACGCTGTCGTAATCTTGGTTGCTGGCTACCACCTCATCATCGGCATGGAACGGATATCCCTGAATCAGGATGTTCATTGCCTCGGTCGCGTTGCGCGTGATGATCAGTTCCTGCGTCGATGTGTTGCAAAAAGCGGCCAGTGCCCGTACGGCATCATCGACACGTTGGGGGAGCTGTGTGCGCATGAAGTATGCGCCTTCCCGGTGAACCAGCCGGTTGTAGCGGTCGAGCGCATCGGCTACCGGTTGCGCCGGAATGCTGAAGTAGCCATTTTCAAGATTGATGAAATCGCGGCTGACGGCGTATTGCGCGCGGATCGTTGCCCAATACGCTTCGTCAGTGGGATTGATGAGCGTTGCCTGAGTCAAGTTCACCTCCTGGCGAAGTTGCGGGGTAACGCTTATTCTCCCATGGTCAGAGGCATTCGAGGCGCGTTAGCTCATGTGCCAGTCTTTCCTTTAGCTGTGACGATGTTTTCTGCATTGGCGCGCGTAGTTCGTCATGCATCAGTCCCATCATGGTCAATGCGGTCTTGACAGGGGCCGGGTTCGGTTCTTCAAATAGCAGTTGGATCATGGGGAGCAGGCGATAAAAAATCTGCTGCGCTTCGCGCAGTTCACCATCTCGTATATGCTGCGCAAGCCGTACGAACAAATCAGGACGGATATGAGCGGAAGCCAGTATCGCGCCGCTGCCCCCAAGACATAGCGTGGACAGCGTTTGTAGATCTTCGCCAGCCAGCACATCCAGTGCGCCGTCAGCAATCAGCTGCATCGTGACGGCTTGATTTCCGCCGCAATCCTTCACCGCAGCGATCCGCTCATGCTGCGCGACTTCTCGCATGGTATCGAGTTCAATATTGATCCCGGTGCGGTAAGGAATGTTGTAAAGGATGAGTGGCACCGCAGAGGCATCAGCCAGGGTTTGATAGTACTCAAGCAATCCGGTCTGCGACGGCCTGATGTAGTAGGGTGGTGGTACCAGCAGCCCGCGGATTGGTCTGTGCTGTATCTGCCGCAGCCGTTCTAGCAGGTGCGCCATATTGTTCCCGGCCAGTCCCATCACCACCGGACAGTCGGGTACTGCCTGTAGCACTGTGTCGAGTACAGCGAGTTGCTCATCGCCGCTGAGCGCTGCGGCTTCCCCTGTTGATCCGCAGACGACCAGCCCCGCAATGCCTGCGCCGGCCAGATGCCGCGCCACATGTCGAACAGCAGAAAAATCGATTGCGCTATGATGAAACGGCGTTACCAGCGGAACCCAGATACCTGAAAACGATGTCATTGCAAACTCCTAAAAAATTGACCGACAAGGTCACCGTCAGGGAGATCTGCAAGAACACATATAACAGAGGGGGGAGAGTATCCGGCCTTTGCGCTTACTGTCCTGTCAGCCCACCTGACGGGACAGCGCGCCCCGGTCAGATGAGCGACTGTTTTTTCGATTTGTCTGCAGCGACGTGCGTATGCGCCCAGGCGATGAGGCCTGAAGCGGAAACACAAGTGAGTGGCAGACGAATCATTGGGATTGTGTGAAAGCAATGTATTCGATTGTGCGGAAATGACCGTGATACGTCAAGCAAGCCGCGCTAACGCTTCTCAAGCCGGCCTAAGGCCGTTTTCTTGCTGTCGGATGCCGGCACCAGTTTGCCGACCTTCCCCAAGCCGAAGGCCGGCATGTTCACATAGATATTCTCATAACTGCCGGGTGTCGCCAGATAAGTTTCATGCCAGATGCCGACGTCGCCATTCGTGCCGATTGCCTTGTAGAAGGCTTTCCATGCGGGAAAGTGTTCGGCATCGCGATCCTTCGCATAAGCGAGCAAGTGGTCCATGGAGCGCCAGTATTGCAGCATGATCGTGGTGCGGCCCACCCATTCTTCCCGTCCAAGCAGGCCCGCTTCCGGTGCTGCATCCAGCTCTTTCAGCATGCGCGGCATCGCCATCGCAACCGGCAGCCATTTGTGGATTTTCCATAGCGTGTTGAACCGCATCCCAATGAGGAAGACCACAAATTCGCCGTCAAATTGTGCGGTCAGCCGCTCGGCATGAATCATTTTTTAATCTCCTAAGATGCGCATGAGAGGCGATGTATGAGATCGTTATGCTAACTTAGCCCCGTGCATCATGTTTGTTCACTAACAAGTGATGCCCCATTCCGGCTTGCGCATGCAGATATCGCCGTCGGCCAGATCGCCTCCCGGCTATAATCTCCGGATGCAAAACCTCCTCCACAATCTCAATCCCGAACAGCTCGCTGCCGTCACGTTGCCCGCACAGCCCGCACTGATTTTGGCTGGCGCCGGCTCTGGAAAAACCCGCGTACTAACCACGCGCATTGCATGGCTGATCCAAACCGGCCAAGTATCGCCGGCCGGTATTCTCGCGGTCACCTTCACCAACAAGGCAGCGAAGGAAATGATTTCGCGTCTTGGCGCGATGTTGCCGATCAATACGCGCGGGATGTGGATAGGAACCTTCCACGGCTTGTGCAACCGCTTGCTGCGCGCGCATTATCGCGATGCCGGTTTGCCGCAGACCTTTCAGATTCTCGATTCGCAAGACCAGCTTTCAGCGATCAAACGGCTGTTGAAATCGCTAAACGTTGATGATGAAAAATACCCTCCGCGTAACCTGATGTACTTCATCAATAGCGCGAAGGAGCAGGGCTTACGCGCAAAAGACGTGGAAGCCTACGACGACTATAACCGCAAGTTCGTTGAACTCTATGACGCCTATGACCACCAGTGTCAACGCGAAGGCGTGGTCGATTTTGCTGAGCTGTTGTTGCGCACTTATGAACTCCTGTCGCGCAATCAGCCGTTGCGTGAGCATTATCAGGCGCGCTTCAAACACATCCTGATCGACGAATTCCAGGACACCAACAACCTGCAGTACAACTGGCTCAAACTGATGGCCGGGCAGCACAACGCCGTGTTCGCCGTTGGTGACGACGATCAGAGTATTTATGCATTCCGCGGCGCCAATGTCGGCAACATGATCGCGTTCGAGCGCGAATTCCATGTGCGGAATCTGATTAAGCTGGAACAGAACTATCGCTCGCACGGGCATATTCTCGATACTGCCAATGTCCTGATCGCCAACAACAGCAAGCGGCTTGGCAAGAATTTGCGTACCGATGCGGGGCATGGCGAGCCGGTACGGATTTACGAGGCGAGCAGCGATATCCAAGAGGCACAATGGGTCATCGAACAGGCGCAAAGTCTGATTAATGAGGGCATGGCGCGTAGCGAGATTGCTATCCTGTACCGTTCGAATGCGCAGTCACGCGTGATCGAACATGCTTTGTTCACTACGGGTATCCCCTATCGCGTGTATGGTGGCCAACGCTTCTTCGAGCGGGCGGAAATCAAGCATGCGATCGCTTACCTGCAGCTGATGGACAATCCGCACAATGACTCTGCGTTTCTGCGTGTGGTGAACTTTCCCACGCGCGGTATCGGCGCGCGCTCGATCGAGCAGCTGCAGGATGCAGCGAGGCAGTACGGTATTTCGCTGTACGCAGCAGTGCCGTATGTCACCGGCAAGGCTGGTTCTTCGCTCGGCTCTTTTGTGAAGCTGATCGAAGGCATGCGCTTCGAAACGCAAAACCTGCCGCTGCAGGAAATGGTGCGGGTGATGCTCGACATGAGCGGATTGATTCCTCATTACCAGACTGAGAAAGAAGGTGCCGACCGCATTGAAAACCTTGAACAGTTGGTGAGCGCAGCGATGCTGTTTGTGTCGGAAGAAGGTTTCAGCATTGATGCGCCAGCCTTGCTCGGTCCCAAGACGCACGTCAGTGTCGGGACACCTTTGCCGAATAGTGATGAGGTACTGGATGCTGACGCGCCGTTGCCAACGGTGATGTCCCCACTTTCCGCCTTCTTGTCGCATGCCTCGCTTGAAGCGGGCGACAATCAGGCTCAGGCAGGACAGGATGCGCTGCAACTGATGACCGTGCATTCTGCCAAAGGGTTGGAATTCGATGCGGTATTCATCACCGGCCTGGAGGAAGGCTTATTCCCGCATGAGAATAGCGCACAGGAAGAGGGCGGGTTGGAGGAAGAGCGTCGTCTGATGTATGTCGCGATTACACGCGCTAAGAAGCGACTGTACATGAGCTTTTCGCAGACCCGCATGCTGCACGGCCAGACGCGCTACAACATGAAATCGCGTTTCTTCGATGAACTGCCTGAAGAAGCGCTGAAGTGGCTGTCACCGAAGGTGCAGCATCAGTGGTTCGGCACGAGGAAGTCCGCGTGGGACGATGCGCCCGAATCGGGGGCCAACACGATTGCGCAAAGCTTCAGCCGCAAGGACGTCGGCTGGCGGATCGGCGAAACGGTTTCGCACGCGAAATTTGGCGAGGGCGTGATCGTTAATATCGAAGGTGGTGGCACCAATAGCCGAGCGCATATCAATTTTGGACGGCATGGGATGAAGCTGCTCGATCTGAATATCGCCAAGTTGGAACGGGTCAGAAGTTAGCGCGGTTTCGCGTGTGGGGCGCGTCAGACCGCCAGCTGGAAAAACTTCATGGGGTCTACACGCCACTTGTCTGGCGACTCATGGCTTACGATCTTGTCGCCGCCGCCCATGCCTAAGGGCTTGGACAAGTCGATTTCCATGGGTTTGATATAGGTATTGGACTTGGTGCTGAAGAAGACATTGACCTTTGGTGAGAGCAGGTTGACCTCATGCGGCTCGGTTACCACGCCAAGTCGGCCGGACTCCAGCAGTACCAGCGTACCGACCGGATAAATACCGACGCAACGCATAAAGCTTTGCACATGCGAGGGATTGAAGTGGAATTTGCTCCATTCGTAAATTTTGCGCAGCGCTTCGGCGGCTGACATTCCCTTGTGATAGCAGCGGTCGGCGGTGATGGCGTCGTATACATCGACGATGGCTGCCATTTGCGCCAGCGTGCTGATCTTGTCGCCAGGCAGCTTGTCAGGGTAGCCACTGCCGTCCATGCGCTCGTGATGATGCAGCGTGATGTCGAGGGGGATATCGCCGACACCCGGTGTTTTCAGAAGAATATCGTAGCCGTCTTTTGGGTGCTTGCGGATGATGTCGAATTCTTCGTCGGTCAGCCGCCCTGGTTTGTTCAGCACCGCATCGGGTACCAATGCTTTGCCAGTGTCATGGAGCAGACCGCCAAGACCGGCCTGGCGCGTTAATCCAGAATCCATACCGGCTGAGCGGCAGAAGGCTACCAACAGAGTGCATACGCTGACGGAATGGAGAAAAGTGTAGTCGTCTTTGGTTTTGATGCGCAGCAGGCCGGTTAGCGCGCCGGGATTGCGCAGGATGGATTCAGTGATGTTCTGCACCACCGGCTCTACCTGATCGAGCTCGATCGCCTTGCCCAGACGCGCGTCGTGCATCACGTTGCGTACCAACTGATGTGCCTGGATCTTGATCTGTCTGGCGCGCGTCAGTTCTTCTCCCAGCGATGTCCGGGCCGTCAGCGCCGGCTGACGACTGGCAATGTCGATCAGTTCTTTTTCCAACGCGGTTTGTGCTTGTTCAGCCGTGGGGGCATCGTCCGCATCGAGGCCCTTGGATGTGTCGATATACAGTTCGTGGATGCCTGCGTCGATGATTTTTCGGATTTCAGTGTCCGAGGTGATTGGCAACTGGTTGCGCAGAAATGGATGATCCATCCAGTGGCAACTCAGGTCGTGCACATACATTCCGACCTTGAGTTGATGTATGGCGATTTTCTTGATCATCCGGCTTCCTTACAAGACGGTCCCTCCTGGGACGAACCAGAGAGGGGCAAGGACATCCGGCTAGTATAGCGACTTTATTGCCAAAAGGCATTAAAGCCGCATTGCGCCGACATTTACTCGGCGGGCCCGCGTGCTGGCTGTTCAGGGCGGCCAAACAGCGAAATATAGGTGGGATAGAACGAGCAATAGATGACGGTAATCAAGATTAGCAAGGCCGCTAGCCAGGCGATGATGACCGCGAATGCTTTGCCGACAATCAAGGCTGCGATGCTACTGACAATAGAGAGCAGCGTCATACCAATCGCAAACCAGGCCGTACCGTATACGACGAATGCTTTGTATGCATGCTTTACCGAGAAAAAGCTGTAGAAAATCGCTTTACCAACGCCCATGTTCTTCCAGGTGATCAGTGGCGCGGCATACCAGAAGGCCATGGTCGCTAGCGTATATGCTGCACTGGAGAACATCATCGCCAGTGGCACATTACTGTTGTGTATCGTTTCCTCGTTCAGCGCCTTTTGACCGCTCACAGCTAGCCAGAATAAGCCGCCATCAACCAAGGCAGATAAGGCTACAGCGATCACCGCAGCAATCAGATACAGTACTCCCAGCTTCAGCAAATTGCGAAGAGCAGGCGTGCGAAATCCGGTCAGTAACAGGTTCGGATACACCTTTTTGCCTTGCTCGATATGCACGCAAGCCTGCATGAAGGCCATGGAAAACACCGGTGTCAGCACGAGCGGCAGCACCTGTCCGAGTAGCGGCAGAAAGCCGACCGCCAGTATGGCAAATACATAGGCGAGGAATAGCGTCGAAATTTCGGTTGGTTGTTTGCGAAAGAGGGCGAACCCTTCCTTCACCCAGATCCAGCCGGTCATTGCAGGCAATTTTTCCATCGTCAAAACAATTCGGGGACAGGATGATTGATTCGTTGGCGCAAAATGCGTTCGAAATGCGTCGGATCGTGCGGTGTCAGTAGCTCCGCTTCACGTGGCAGATAGAAGTCATACAGACGCGACAGCCAGAAACGCAATGCGCCGGCTTGTAGCATCGGCCGCCAAGCTGTCTTTTCCGCCGGCGTGAACGGCCTTACCGCATGGTATGCGTCGAGCATCGCACGCGCACGGGCGGTATCCAGCACGCCGGTATCGAGATCGATGCACCAGTCATTGATCGTGACAGCGACGTCGAAGAGCCATGTATCGCAACCGGCAAAATAGAAATCAAAGAATCCGGTCAGCCGATCGCCATCGAACATCACATTGTTACGGAACAGATCTGCATGAATCGGCCCGCGTGGCAGTTCTAGATAGGTGGGAGAGGCGGCAAACGTTTCTTGAAAATGGATTTCCGCGCGCAGCAGGCGCTGCCCGTCTTCCGGCAGATAAGGCAGCACCACCGGCGTGGTCGCTTGCCACCAATCAAGGCCACGCAGGTTCGGCTGCTGGATCGGGAAATCCTGTCCGGCCAAGTGCATCTTCGCCAGCATGCCGCCGACTTCCGCGCAATGCACTGGCTTCGGATCCATTTGCGATTTGCCTTCCAGCTTCGTCACGATCGATGCCGGTTTCCCATGCAAGGCATGCAAAATGCTGCCTTGCTTGTCGGCGACTGGCGCTGGCACCATCACGCCGCGGTCCGCGAGATGACGCATCAGTTCCAGATAGAAGGGCAATTGCTCAAACGTCAATTGCTCAAAAATAGTCAGAACGTATTCACCAGCTTCTGTCGTAAGAAAAAAATTGCTGTTCTCGATGCCGGAGGAAATGCCTTTAATCGCGAGCGGTTTGCCAAGGGAAAACCGGGTCATCCATTGGGTGAGGTCATCCAGGCTGACCGGGGTGAATACTGCCATGAGTCAAATCGTAAAAAAGAGGATTGGGGGAATAGCGTTATTAGTTATTTCTTCGCGGGGGCAGGCGGAGGGGGCGCATCAATAGTCTGACGCCCTTCTTGTTCCTGCGCTGGTGGGCGACCAAGATCAAATTCTGTCACTTCCCATTGTGGTGCACGCGTTGTATTACTCTGTGCATCGCCTGGAAGAGCGCTGCCTGCCTGCTTGTTCGGTTTTACAACATACGTGCTTCTACCGCTGGTCACCTTTATTTCGGTAACCTCGCCACCCGACCCGCGTTTTTCCTGGATCTTGCTTCTCTGCTCAGGCTCGCGGATCGTGACTGCCGGTGCCTCGCCTTCTTCCAGATTTTCCAGTTGGGGTGGCGGTTGAGCGGCAGCTGTCAATGCGCTTGCATAGATTGCAATGCACGTTGGAACGGACTGCCACGCCTTGTGTCTGCACATGATGATGTCGAAGAAAGGTTGTTGGAATGCCTGGAATGGAAGCGATCAAGCCTTCATATAGCATTTTAGCAAACCGTTATAAATACGCTCCTGGCTCTTTGCTTTCTTCTGTCAATAAATCATAGCGTGCTTCATAGAAGGCAAAGATGGCATCCACGACATTGGCAGGCTCGTCAATGACCTGCACCAGTTCAAGGTCTTTGATGTCGATCATGCCGTCCGACACAAGCCGGTTGCGGAACCAATCGATCAGGCCGCTCCAGAATGTTGTGCCGACCAGGATCACAGGAATGCGGCGCGACTTGCCAGTCTGGATCAACGTGAGCACTTCGGAAAACTCATCCAGCGTGCCAAAGCCTCCGGGCATCACGACGTACGCATCTGCGTATTTCACAAAGGCCACCTTGCGTGCAAAGAAGTGGCGGAAATTGATGGATATGTTCTGCCACTTGTTGCTTACTTGCTCATGCGGCAATTCAATATTCAGTCCCACCGAAGAAGACTCACCTTCGAACGCGCCCTTGTTGGCGGCTTCCATGATGCCTGGGCCACCGCCGGAAATGACGGCAAGTCCGGCGTCGGACAAGCGGCGCGCAATATCGACTGCCTTCAGGTAATACGGGTCGTCGGGTCTGGTGCGTGCCGAGCCGAAGATCGATACCGCAGGGCGCAACTCGGCAAGACGCTCAGTGGACTCGATAAACTCTGCCATAATCGTGAGGATATGCCATGACTCACGCGCCTTTTTCGCCGTGGCGCGGTTGAGGTCGACCACCTGCCGCAGCCGTGGCACGTTTTTTCCCTTTGAGATCATATGAACAAAACCCTGTTGTTAGTTGACGGTTCCAGTTACCTGTATCGTGCCTTTCATGCAATGCCGGACTTGCGCAACGCGGAAGGTGCGCCGACCGGCGCGATCTACGGCATGATCAATATGCTGCGCAAACTACGCAATGATTACTCTGCAGCATACATCGCCTGTGTGTTCGACGCAAAAGGTAAAACCTTCCGCGATGATCTCTATCCTGAATACAAAGCGCATCGGCCTTCCATGCCGGAAGACCTGGCCAAGCAGATCGAGCCTATTCATGAGGCGGTGCGCGCGCTCGGCTGGCCGATTTTGATGGTGGAGGGTATCGAAGCCGACGACGTGATCGGCACCCTTGCCGTGCAAGCGGTCGAACATGGTATGCAGGCAGTGATTTCGACGGGTGACAAGGACATGGCCCAGTTGGTCAACGACCATGTCACTTTGATCAACACGATGAACAACGAAAAACTGGATCGTGCTGGCGTGATTGCCAAATTTGGTGTGCCACCGGAACGCATCGTCGACTATCTGACCCTGATTGGCGATGCGGTCGACAACGTGCCCGGCGTAGACAAGGTTGGACCGAAAACTGCTGTCAAATGGCTGACGCAGTATGGCACGCTGGATAACATTATTGTTCAGGCTGACACCATCGGTGGCGTTGTCGGTGAGAACCTGCGGCGTGCACGCGATTGGTTGCCTAAAGCACGCGCCTTGTTGACCATCAAGCAGGATTGCGAGCTGGTCGAGCACATGGTATCGATTCCAGAATCGCTCGTGGCACGACCGGCCGACAATGAGGCGCTGATTGCCTTTTTCCAGCGCTATGGATTTAAGACCTGGTTGCGTGAACTGACAGGTGAAAGCGCCGGAACAGCACGGCCATCTGCTTCGACACAGAACGGCGCGCCGCAGACGAATTTGTTCGACGCCGATCCAGCACCCACCCCGGCCGAATTCGAGGCCATATTAACCGAAGCGCCACTGGAGCGCTGGCTGAGAGTCATCAATGCAGCAACATTAACGTCAATCGATACCGAGACCACTTCACTCGATCCGATGCGCGCCCAATTGGTTGGGGTCTCGCTTTGCTGCAAGCCCGGAATTGCCGCCTACATCCCCGTCGCACACCGTTACCAGGGGGCGCCTGAACAATTGTCGCGTGAGTGGGTGCTGGCAAAACTTGCACCGTGGCTAGAGGATCCCACCAAACCAAAAGTCGGTCAGAATCTGAAATACGACAGTCACATCTTCGCCAATCATGGCGTGACCTTGCGTGGCATCGTGCACGACACGCTGCTGGAATCCTATGTGTTCGAATCGCACAAGAGTCACGATATGGACAGCCTCGCACTGCGCCATCTGAACCACAAGACAATCACATTCGAAGAAGTGTGCGGGAAAGGGGCCTCACAGATCTGTTTCGATGAAGTGACGATCGAACGCGCGACGGAATATGCGGCGGAAGATGCCGAAGTGACGCTACGGTTGCACGAGGCGATGTGGCCACACGTTGCAAAGAGCGAGGGTCTGAAATTTGTTTATGAAAAGATCGAGGTGCCGACGTCGGTCGTGCTGCAGAAAATCGAGCGCAATGGCGTGCTGATCGATGCGCAACTGTTGGCCGCACAATCGCACGAACTGGGTATGCGCATGTTGGAGATGGAGCAGCAGGCATATGCACTTGCCGGACAGCCCTTCAACCTGAATTCGCCGAAACAGATCTGCGAGATTTTTTTCGACAAACTCCAATTACCAGTCATAAAAAAAACACCGTCAGGTACGCCATCGACCGATGAGGAAGTACTGCAGAAGCTGGCCGAGAATTATCCGCTGCCGAAAATCCTGCTCGATTACCGTGGCTTGTCGAAATTGAAATCGACCTATACGGACAAGTTGCCGAAGATGGTCAACCCCACAACCGGCCGGGTACACACCAACTATGCGCAGGCCGTCGCTGTTACAGGACGTCTCGCATCGAATGAGCCGAATCTGCAAAACATCCCTGTACGCACGGCGGAAGGAAGGCGCATCCGTGAAGCTTTCATTGCGCCACCGGGTAGCGTCATCGTATCGGCGGATTATTCACAAATCGAGCTGCGTATCATGGCGCATATCTCAGGCGATGCGAATTTGCTGCGCGCATTCTCTGAAGGCGAAGATATCCATCGTGCGACCGCTGCTGAAATTTTTGGCGTCCCGCCGGTGGAGGTCACGAGCGAGCAGCGTCGTTATGCAAAGGTCATTAACTTTGGCTTGATCTATGGCATGAGCGCTTTCGGCCTTGCCAGTAATCTTGGCATTGAGCGATCTGCTGCGCAGATGTACATCGATAAATACTTCCAACGCTATCCAGCAGTGGCGCAATACATGGCCGACACGCGTACGCAGGCCAAGGCACGCGGCTACGTTGAAACCGTATTCGGACGCCGCCTGTGGCTGTCCGAAATCAATTCTCCCAACGGCCCGCGCCGTCAAGCAGCCGAACGTGCCGCGATCAATGCACCGATGCAAGGCACAGCTGCCGATCTGATCAAGCTGTCAATGATTGCCGTTCAGGAGTGGCTCGAGCGCGAGCAACTGGAATCTAAAATGGTGATGCAGGTGCACGACGAACTGGTGCTCGAAGTGCGCGAAGCGGAATTGCCTTATATCCGGCAAAAGCTTCCAGAACTAATGAGTGGCGTTGCCAAGCTGAACGTGCCTTTAACAGCAGAAGTGGGCGTTGGCAAGAATTGGGACGAGGCGCATTGAGATCTGGAGAGCGTCAGGAGAATTGTCATGCAGGACATGAAAGAGGATTTTGATAGCCTGATTGCCAAGACACCGCTCTCCGATGCGATGGATCGGCGCGGATTTTTGAAAACAGCGCTGGGCACCGGTTTCGCCGCCGCCGTCTTGCCCGTGGCGGCGCAGTCCATGATCAAGACCGATGCCGCAGGCCTGATAGCGGGTGAGGTCCGCATCACCATCAATGGCCAAGCAGTGCCGGTCTATCGTGCTGCCCCAGCGGGCAAGTCGAATTTGCCGGTGGTGCTGGTGGTATCCGAAATCTTCGGCGTGCATGACTATATCGCTGACGTCGCACGGCGGTTTGCGAAGCAGGGCTATCTGGCGCTCGCTCCAGACCTTTTTTTCCGGCAAGGCGATCCAGCGGCGATGGCATCGATCGCTGAAATTCAGGGGCAAATCATTGCCAAAGTCTCGGATGCGCAAGTGATGGCGGATCTGGATGGCTGTGTCGCCTGGGCCAGAAAACAGGGTGGTAATACGGACAAACTCGGCATTACGGGCTTTTGCTGGGGCGGCCGCGTCGTATGGTTGTATGCAGCGCATCAGCCGAAACTCAACGCTGGCGTGGCCTGGTACGGACGCCTCGTGGGGGAAAAGACTGCTTTGACGCCCGCGCATCCGATCGATCTTGCTGATCGCTTGAAGGCGCCAGTGCTGGGCTTGTATGGGGCGAAGGATGGCGGCATCCCGCTCAATACGGTCGACAGAATGAAAGACGCACTGGAAAAGGGCGGCAGCCAATCCGAGTTCGTGATTTTTCAGAATTCAGGACATGCTTTCCATGCGGATTACCGGCCTAGCTATGTGGAGGCAGATGCTAAAGAGGGTTGGCAGCGCTGCCTGGCATGGTTCAAGACACACGGTGTTGCTTAATAGGGTGTTTCTTTCTTCTCGTAAGCGGATGTCATTTGCCGAAACAGCCTGTCTGTGCTTTAATTTGCAACTTTGTTGCATGTTTCTCAGAGGCTAAAAATCAACTCCCCGCTGTCTTCCATCCTGCTTGCCACGACTCTTGCTGGCGTATTGAGTATTTCGGCTGCAGCAATCTTTTCCTTTTCACTGTTATCAAAAATGGTCGAACGGATGGTCAGCCTGTCGGTTGGTATCCTACTGTCGACTTCATTGTTGCACGCTTTGCCGGAAGCATTTGAGTCGGAGGCCGACGCACATGTCTTGTTTGCGGTCCTTCTGGCAGGTCTGTTGAGTTTTTTTCTATTGGAAAAATTTGCGATCCTGCGCCATTCGCATCATTACGAGGGGGATGGCCATGGGCATGCACACGGGCATGATGCACACGAAGCGGGTAAGGCCGGCTGGATGATCCTTGTCGGCGATGGCCTGCACAATTTTACCGATGGAATTCTGATTGCTGCGGCATTTTTGGCGGATCCCGGTCTGGGCCTCATTACCGCGTTGGCTATCATTGCGCACGAAATCCCGCAGGAAATTGGTGACTTCATTGTGTTGCTCAATGCTGGCTTCAGCCGCACCCGTGCGTATATGTACAACCTCCTTTGCAGTCTGATGGCGGTGGTGGGCGGCGTGGTCGGGTATTTGACGCTAGAGCGGGCCACTGACTGGATTCCGTATGTGCTGGTATTCGCTTCGTCCGGCTTCATTTACATTGCTGTCAGCGACCTGATGCCCCAGATGCAGCGTCGTGCCACCGTGCGCGAAACCATCCCACAGATTATTCTGATTGCAGTCGGTGTCGCGTTTGTGTTGTTCCTGACAGGTCAGACGCACGGTCACTGACTGCGCTCTTTCTGTTAGTCGCCACTTGCGATAGGCCGGAACGGATCGGCGCACCATTCGCTCCATGATCCCGGATATAACGCCGCTCCCTTTAATCCGGCAATTTCCATCGCTAAGAGATTGTGACAGGCGGTGACACCTGAGCCGCATTGCATGATGCTGGCTTCCGGCGTGGTAATCAATGCACTGAATTCTTGATGTAGCTGCTCCGCTGGTTTGAAGCGGCCATCGCTTTGCAGATTGTCTTTGAAGAAGCGGTTCTTTGCCCCGGGGATATGGCCGCCGACCGGATCGAGCGTCTCATTCTCCCCACGGAAGCGATCGGGGGCGCGCGCATCGATCACAGTGCGTACCGGCTGTGACAGATTCGCAAGCACTTCTTCGGCATTGACTGTGGTTGTCAGTGCGGGGCGCGCTTCGATATGACTGCGCGGGCGTGTGACGGATTCTGTTGAAAGCGGTAAGTCGAGCGCCTGCCATGCTTGCAGACCGCCGTCGAGAACAGCGACCGCAGCATGACCTGTCCAACGCAACATCCACCATAAGCGCGCAGCAAACATGCCACCTTGCGCGTCATAGGCAATCACTTGCGAATCCTCATGGACGCCCCAGCCGCGCAACGTTTCGATGAATGCATGACGTTCCGGGAGCGGATGGCGTCCGCGGAACACCCCGTTCGGGGAGGGGCTCTTGTCAGACAGGTCGATGTCAACGTGAGCGAACTGCGCACCGGGAATGTGACCTGCGGCATAAGCATCCTTGCCGGCATCCGGATTTGTGAGGTCATGACGGCAGTCAAGCACAACCCAATTCACATCATGCGCATGCTGCGCGAGATCTTTGGCAGAAATCAGCGTGGTATAAGACATGGAGCTCCTCAAGTTTTGGCCGTGATCGGCGCGTTCCTATAGGTAACCGAGCCTTTCTCGACCGGTGCGGCAACGTTGCGCGCGTTGTAATAAGTAGCGGTGATGCCACTGGCCAGAATGATGACCATGCCGAGCCAGCCTAACCAGCTCAAACGATCATCCCATATCAGGATACCCCAGACACTAGAGAACACAATGCCGCTGTACTGCAGGTTTGCTGTCACGAGGGTCTTGCCAAGGCGATAGGCACGTGTCATGGCCATCTGTGCCACCGTTGCCGTCAGGCCGATCGACAATAACAATACGATGCCTTTGCCACTGTGTGCGTGCCAGCCGATTGCGCCATTGCTCATAACGCCGCCAAGCAAACCGACAATCACGCCGGCCACGGAAAAATAAAATACTACCCGATATTCAGGCTCACCCATTTGCCCCAGTTTGCGCACCTGCAGATAAGCGAGTGCGGACAGGATGCCAGAGGCAAGACCGATCAGACCGGGAAACCATTGATCTGCTTGAATAGACGGACGTAATAGCAGTGTCACGCCGATAAAGCTGAAGACGATGGCAGCAGTCAATCCCCATTCGAAACGTTTTTTTCTATGCCACCAGCCAAGGCAGAACAGGATGGCGGCAATCCAAATCGGCGCCATGTAGTTGAATGTCATGCCGGTCGCAATGGGGAGCCTGCCGATTGCGTAGAACCACATCCACAATGCAGCGGCACCGACACTACAGCGCCACACGTGATGCCATGGCAGTGACGTTTTGAACGTGCCGCCACGCGCGATGATCAGTCCGCCCATGAATAGCGTGCCGACGATACCGCGGTACATCACAATTTCGGAAGTCGAATACATGCCCGATGCCATCTTGACACACACGCCCATGAGGGAAAAAACAAAACTTGCAAAGAGCATCCAGAGCGATTGCATGAGAAGCCGGCAGAAAATTTGACAGAGCAGAGAGTGCAGAAAGAGAGAAGGCGGGCATTGCCCGCCTTCGAGAAGTCCGTACTACTAGAGCGATTTGCCTATGCGTGCAGAGGAGGTAGGCCCGACATGGGGCCTTTCACGCACAGGCAAATCGCTCTAAGCTGTTTAGGACTTGTTCAGCGTTTTATACAGAAATGCGGCTTCGGTACCACTCGTGGAAGTGCTGCATACCATCTTCCATGGGCGATTGATACGGTCCAACTTCATTGACGCCGCGTTCCAGCAGAATGCGGCGACCAGTATCCATGCGAATGCCGATCTCGTCGTCTTCGATACAGGTTTCCATGTACGCATCGCGTTCCGCCTCGATGAATTCACGCTCGAACAGCACGATTTCTTCAGGATAGTAGAACTCGACCACGTTGGTGGTCTTCTGTGGGCCGTTCGGCCACACCGTGGACACCACCAAGACATGCGGATACCACTCGACCATGATGTTCGGATACAGGGTGAGCCAGATGGCGCCGTAGGGCGGCGGAACACCGTTACGGAACTTCATCACCTGTTCCTGCCACTTGCGGTACTTGGGTGAGCCAAACTTCGATAAGGCATTGTTCACCCCAACCGTCTGCACGCTGTAGTGCGCGCCGAACTGCCAGCGTAGGTCGCTGCAGGTGACGAAGCTACCGAGTCCGGGATGGAAAGGCTCAACGTGGTAGTCCTCCAAATACACTTCGATGAAGGTCTTCCAGTTGTAATCGCAGTGGTGTACCTCGACATGGTCCAGCATGTAGCCGTTGAAGTCGAGTTCCTTTGTTACGCCAAGACCTGCCATGATCTGTGCGACATCGACGCCATTCTTTTCGAACAGCAAACCGTTCCAATTCTGCAGGGGCGTCTTCGACAAGTTCATGCATGGCGTGTCGTCGAAATGCGGCGCGCCGATCAGTTCACCCTTAAGATCGTAGGTCCAGCGATGCAGCGGACACACAATGCTTTTGGCATTGCCGCGGCCGTCAAACATTTTGGCCTGGCGATGGCGGCAGACATTGGACAGCAGTTCGATGCCGTGTGCGTTACGCACCAGCATGCGGCCTTCGTTTTCCCATGCCAGCGTGGCATAGTCGCCCGCATTGGGCACCATTAATTCATGACCAGCGTAACGTGGTCCTTGATGAAAAAGTTGCTTGATTTCTTGCTGCAACAGCGCGTCGTCGAAATAGACGTTGACCGGAAGTTGCGCGTTGGATCGCGCGAGCTTGGCGACATGAGCCAGATCGGACATCCCCACCCCCAAATTAATTTGCACCAACCTAAGAGAGAAAGAATCCGCAAAAACC
>CBHCMF010000078.1:0-19394 GCA_965974465.1 uncultured Noviherbaspirillum sp. | reverse complement strand
TGACCGGAGGTGTGGCCGAGTGGTTTAAGGCACTGGTCTTGAAAACCAGCGAAGGGGGAACCCTTCCGTGAGTTCGAATCTCACCGCCTCCGCCAAATAAAACAGTTTATGTGGTTCTCGCCAAGTGATGGCTGGTATCTGCATTTATCTCGTCCTCCGTCGACATTTTTCATCATTCGTTTTCATTCTCTGTCCAGAGACTGGTCTTGCAGGTGTTCTGCGGCCTGATCGTTAGAGACAAAGGTGGATGTGAAGAGATTTTTCATGGGATGGCAATGGGTCATTTTCATGTGATGCACATCCCCCCTTCTTTATAGATTATAAAAGTGCGAAGGCCATATGGCTCGTTTCGCCACATAAGCACGTGCTGATTGCACGTAAGCTGATGTACTTATCAACTTCCTTTGATTTTTGATTTCTCAACTTGCACTCAAAGTGCCTTGATTTTACTCAAAGGAAAAATTTCTAAACGGATCATAGTCTTACGGAGGGCTATGTCCGGTTATCCACAGAGTTGGCCACAGCAAATGTGGGCAACTTGTTCAAAGTTGCTCGCGGCGTTACGAAGTGAAAGATTGAGGGATTATTTCTGTCCGTCGTCTTTTAAGCCTCTTCCGGTTCTCTGCTGTAGTTCGTCGATGCGCTCGGATGCCTGGGCTTTTGTTAGGGTTTCATCCATTGGCTCGCCGGCTTCTTCCGATAAGGTCTTGAGGTAGGACTTCTGTGCTCCTGTCATGGGCTCATCTCCGGTGGTCCAATCCTTTGGCGCTTTCACCATGTTGCTGTTCTGCGCTTCCTCTTGAGTGCGTTTATCCATTTCTGCCTCCAGTGCAACGGATTGGCAAGTGCAATATAAAAGACTGTATATCTGCACAGTTGGTTCCTATGGAATGCAGCATCAGTGGAATGGGCTCGGGCGGGTGATTGAGAAAGTACGACGGATAGGGCTGTCAGTTCCGATCTGTGAGTGCTGCAACTGCCCGTGATACGCTCCATGCGTCTTTTTTGTCTGGTAGAGGAGGTCTCTTGGTTAGGCTCTATGAATACACTCGGCAACCACACTACTGGATTGCTCATGATGAGCAGGGCTATTGGTTGGTGCCGGTGCGTAACAACGGTTGGAGCGAGCGTGTTCCGTTTGTCGGGCATGCAGTGGCGCTGCGTGAAGTTGTCGATCTTCAAGGAATTAACCTTGGCATTTCTAAGGATAATCAGTGATCGCGAATGCAAATGTAATCATCCGATTGAATTAAAACGATTGTTTAAATTGCGTGTTATAGTGGCGCATGGCTACGACATCTCGAAAAGTATCGGCAAAATTGCAGGGTGCAACTGGTGCGGACAGTGGTGGCATGCAATGCAGCAACCGCCAACGGCGATCCGATGGCATTGAGGCACGCGAGCGACTGTTGCATGCAGCATTGCGACTGTTTGCCGAGCACGGATATCAACAAACTTCGACGCGAGAAATTGCGCAGGCTGCTGGTGCCAACTTGGCGGCGATCAGTTATTACTTCGGTGACAAAGCCGGGCTCTATCGGGCAGTGTTCACCGAGTCTATGTGCAAGGCGGCGGACGATATTTCATTGTATGACCAACCGGAATTTACCTTGCGGCAATCGCTGGAAGGATTCCTGTCGCGTTTTCTTGAACCCTTGAAGCAAGGGGAGTTGGTGCGTCTGCGCACTCGCTTGCATTTTCGAGAAATCATTGAGCCTACCGGCATGTGGGAAGAGAAAATCCGCAACATTAAACCGGCGCATGCGGCATTGGTACGCGTATTGTGCCGACATCTTGGCATTGCCAAGGCGGACGACGATATGCATCGGCTCGCATTTTCTATCGCAGGGTTGGGTTTGCAGATGTATGCGAACCTTGATGTGGTCAGCACCATTCGACCAAGGCTAATTGGTTCGGCGCAAGCGATTGATCTGTGGGCGTCACGGCTAGTTGATGCAGCCGAAGCAATGGTCGCCGTGGAGGCTGCACGCCGTGCGGCATTTCAATGTAACAAGACAAAGAAAGCATGAAACCATTTCAACGCATTGCGTTCACCTGTGTGCCTTTTCTCTTTGCCGCGTGTGCGACGTCAACGCCTCCTAGGGCGGTTGTGATGAACCCACCGCCGCAGTGGTACGCCCCATTGCCCCACAATGGGAATCTGACTGAGCTTTCGCAATGGTGGAGGCAACAGGGTGATCCGCTGCTGGCGCAGCTCATTGAATCGGCGCAAGCCGTTAGCCCCTCGGTCGCATCGGCACAGTCGCGTATTGAGCAGGCGCGTGCTACGCGTATTGCTGCGGGGGCGGCTTTATTACCTACTTTGGATGCGACGGCGAGCGTAAGCAGAGCAAGTGCGCAGCCACCCCTGCCAATGAATACGACATCGCAGGTGGCCTTGCAATCGTCATGGGAGATAGACCTGTTCGGTGCAAATCGGGCCGATCGCGATGCTGCGCAGGCGCGATGGGAGAGTGCGCGTGCCGCTTGGCATGATGCGCGGGTATCAGTCGCCGCGGAAGTGGCGAACCAGTATTTCAGCTTGCGTGCTTGCGAAAAGCTGCTAACGATCGCGGTATCGGATGCTGCGTCACGTGCGGAGACATCGCGTCTTACGGATCTGAGTGCGAAGGCGGGATTCCAGTCGCCGGCAACGGCGGCATTGGCACGTGCCAGCGCTGCTGAGGGCAATGCGCGTGTCACGCAGCAACGCGCCCTCTGCGATATCGATATGAAGGCACTGGTCGCGCTGACAGCAATATCGGAGCCGGAATTGCGTCAGAAAATCGCTGCTGCTGTGTCTCCTCCAGAGCAGCCAGCGCCGATTGCAATCTCCAGTTTGCCGGCGCAGACGGTGACGCAACGGCCGGATGTATTTGCGGCCGAGCGAGAAGTCGCCGCTGCGAGCGCAGAGGTCGGTGGCGCGCGGGCGCAACGCCTTCCTCGCATGAGCTTGAGCGGCTCGATCGGTAAGGCGAATGTGCGATCTGGTGGTGTCAGCACGGATTTATCTACTTGGTCGATCGGCCCACTGGCGTTGAGTTTGCCACTGTTCGATGGTGGACGGCGTGCAGCAAATGTCGATGCAGCACTGGCTCGTTATGAAGAAACCGCCACAAATTATCGCGCTCGCGTGCGGCAGGCGGTGCGTGAAGTGGAGGAGGCACTGGTCCTTTTGCAAAGTACTGGTGCGCGTAGTGATGATGCGCGGACGGCGGCAGAAGGGTATCGAGCGTCGTTTAATGCCACGTTGGAGCGATACCAGAACGGGCTAGCTAGTCTAGTGGAGCTGGAAGATTCGCGCCGGACCCACCTTGCCGCGGAAAATGCATTGGTCGTGCTGGAGCGTGAGCGGCGTGCGGCGTGGATAGCGCTGTACCGTGCTGCGGGAGGGGGATGGCGTGATGCTGAGCCTTCTGCAGCAGACGGCAAGGGTGTAGACATTTCTGATTGAATACGACGGATGGATATACGTACATGAAGCAATTCAAACTCAAATCGATTGTCCTGATTCTCATTGCTATTGTTGTGATCGGTGGTGGTGCCGCCATGTTGTTGTCACCACCAACAGATGCGGGGACGAATAAGAAAGAAGCAGCTGGCCCTAAGCCCGCGTTGACAGTCGCGACCGTGCGTCCGTTGGAATCGCGTTTGCCGATCAGATTACTGGCGAACGGCAACATCATGGCGTGGCAAGAAGCCAGTGTTGGAAGTGAATCGAACGGCTTGCGACTTAAGGAAGTGTTTGTCAATGTCGGTGACCAGGTGCGCGCTGGCCAAGTCCTCGCCACGTTCGCTAGCGAATCGGTAGAGGCGGATGTCGCACAGGCGAAAGCGAATCTGCTGGAATCCGAAGCCAATGCAGCCGATGCACGTGTCAATGCGGAGCGTGCGCGGACCTTGCAAGGCAGTGGCGCATTGAGTCAGCAGCAGATCAATCAATATCTGACCATGGAGCAGACGGCAAAAGCAAAAGTGGAAGCGGCGAAGGCGATGCTGGCTGTGCAGCAGGTGCGTATGAAGCACGTGAAGGTCGTGGCACCCGACAACGGTATCATCTCGGCGCGCATGGCAACGGTCGGCGCGGTGGTGCCGGCCGGGACAGAGTTGTTCCGCTTGATACGGCGTGGACGGCTGGAGTGGCGTGCTGAAGTGACCTCGGCCGAAGTTGGCCGACTGAAGCCTGGAATGTCGGTAACGGCGACCGGTGCCAATGGCTCGGTGCTGAAAGGCAAGGTGCGCATGATCGGGCCAACGGTTGACCCGCAGAGCCGTATCGCTTTGGTATACGTTGACTTACTGCCGCCCTCAGAAGACACACCTCCGGCAAAAGCGGGAATGTATGCACGTGGCGAATTCGATCTGGGTGAGTCGTCGGCACTGACTATGCCACAACAGGCGGTGGTGTTGCGTGACGGCTTTAATTACGTGTTCCAACTTGAGCCGGATAACCGCGTGCGTCAGGTTAAGGTGCAGACTGGCCGGCGTTTCGGTGACAGGGTCGAAGTGGTGGAGGGGGTGAAAGCCGATGCGGTGGTGGTTGCTAGTGGCGCAGGCTTTCTCAACAACGGTGACTTGGTCAGAGTCGTTAACGGTGAGCCTGTAGCAGCTGCAGGAGCCGTCAGACCCGTGTCAACGGCGAAATAAGGAGCGTCTTTCATGATGAATGTATCGTCCTGGTCGATCAGGAACCCGATACCGGCCGTCATGCTGTTCGTGATGCTGACGTTTGCAGGCATGCTGTCCTTTAATGCGATGAAGGTACAGAATTTTCCTGACATCGACTTGCCGACAGTGACGGTGTCGGTCTCGCTGCCGGGAGCGTCGCCAGCGCAACTGGAGACCGAAGTTGCACGCAAGATCGAGAATTCGATCGCAACCGTGCAAGGGCTGAAACATATCTATACCAAGGTGCAAGACGGTGGTGTGACGATCACTGCTGAATTCCGGCTTGAGAAGCCGGTGCAGGAAGCGGTCGACGATGTCCGTTCGGCGGTGGCGCGCGTGCGCGCGGATTTGCCCGGTGACGTGCGCGACCCTATCGTCAATAAGATGGACTTGGCGGCGCAACCTGTGTTGGCGTTTACCATCTCTTCCCCACATATGGATAGCGAGGCACTGTCGTGGTTCGTCGATAACGATGTCGCGCGCAAACTTTTAGCGGTGCGTGGCGTTGGTGCTGTCAACCGCGTCGGTGGCGTCGATCGTGAGATCCGCGTGGCGCTCGATCCCGCAAGGATGCAGGCATTGGGGGCAACTGCCGCGGAGATTTCGCACCAGTTGCGACAGATGCAAAACGAAAGTGCTGGGGGCCGCGCCGATGTGGGTGATGGCGAGCAGCCGATTCGCACGCTGGCGACCGTCCAATCAGCCGAGGAATTGCGCAAGGTAGAGCTGCCATTGGCCGACGGTCGCCGCATTCGCCTCGATGAGGTCGCTACTGTTAGCGATACGTTTGCGGAGCCGCGCTCGGCTGCTTTGCTGGATGGAAAGCCGGTGGTGGGATTTGAGGTCTCGCGTAGTAGAGGCGAGAGCGAAGTGACGGTGGGTGCGGCTGTACAAAAGGCGCTGGTCGATCTGAAAGCACAACACCCCGATCTTGAAATCACTGAGGCATTCAACTTTGTCGCGCCGGTGGAAGAAGAATACACGGGCTCTATGCATCTGTTGTATGAAGGCGCGATTCTCGCGGTGCTGGTCGTCTGGCTGTTCTTGCGCGACTGGCGCGCGACATTTGTATCGGCGGTGGCGTTGCCGCTGTCGGTGATTCCCGCCTTTATCGGGATGTACTTGTTCGGCTTTTCGATCAATATCGTAACGTTGCTGGCACTGTCGCTGGTCGTTGGTATTCTGGTGGACGATGCGATTGTAGAAGTGGAAAACATCGTGCGCCATCTGCGCATGGGTAAGACGCCGTATCAGGCGGCGATGGAGGCCGCGGACGAGATCGGCTTGGCCGTGATCGCAACCACCTTCACGTTGATTGCGGTATTTTTGCCGACCGCTTTCATGAGCGGCGTGGCCGGCAAGTTCTTCAAGCAGTTCGGCTGGACCGCGGCACTTGCCGTGTTTGCATCCTTGGTCGTTGCGCGTGTGTTGACACCGATGATGGCGGCCTACGTATTGAAGCCGGTGGTCGGTACGCATGCTGACCCGCGCTGGATGAACTTGTATATGCGCTGGGCGGGATGGTGCCTGAAGCATCGTTTGACAACCATGGTTGCGGCTACGCTATTTTTTATCGGATCGATTGCGTTGATCCCGCTGTTGCCGACCGGCTTTATTCCGCCGGATGATAATTCCCAGACACAGGTTTATCTTGAACTTCCACCAGGTTCCACGCTGGCGCAGACGGTCGCATCGGCAGAACAGGCGCGCTTGCTGGTGTCAAAGGTGAATCATGTCAAGAGCGTCTACACTACCATCGGTGGCGGCAGCGCTGGTGCCGATCCGTTCGCGCCGCGAGGCGCGGCTGAGGTGCGCAAGGCCACTTTGACGATTCAGATGAGTGCACGCAAGACGCGTCCGGTTAAACAACATATTGAAAACCAGATTCGCGCTGCGTTGGAAAACCTTCCTGGCGTACGCAGTAAGGTCGGGTTGGGCGGCTCGGGCGAAAAATACATTCTGGTGCTCACCGGCGAAGATCCGAATGCGTTGCAGGCAGCCGCTCTGGCGATTGAGCAGGACCTGCGAACCATTCGGGGATTAGGAAGCGTGGCATCCACGGCCAGCCTGGTACGGCCGGAAATCGCTGTGCGGCCGGATTTTGCACGTGCGGCTGATCTTGGGGTAACCAGTAGCACGATTGGTGAAACATTGCGCATTGCCACCGCGGGTGACTATGACGCCTCGCTACCGAAACTCAACCTCTCGCAGCGCCAGGTGCCCATCGTTGTTAAGCTTGATGAGGCGGTACGTAAGGATCTGGGGGTGTTGGAACGTCTGACGATGCCAGGCAAGAACGGCCCGGTGATGCTGGGACAGGTTGCTGACTTGGGAATCGCTGGAGGCCCAGCGGTGATTGACCGCTACGATCGTTCGCGCAACATCAATTTTGAAATTGAACTGTCGGGCTTGCCGTTGGGTGAAGTGACTGCCGCGGTGCAGAAGCTGCCTGCAGTGCGTAACCTGCCGCCGGGCGTGAAGGTGGTCGAGATCGGTGACGCTGAAGTGATGGGGGAATTGTTTGCGAGCTTTGGCCTGGCTATGCTGACCGGCGTGCTGTGCATTTATATTGTGCTGGTATTGCTGTTCAAAGACTTCTTGCATCCGGTGACGATTCTTGCCGCATTGCCGCTGTCGCTCGGTGGCGCCTTTGTCGGCCTGCTTGTCGCACAAAAGAGTTTTTCGATGCCTTCTCTCATTGGCCTCGTCATGCTGATGGGAATCGCGACCAAGAACTCGATTCTGCTGGTCGAATATGCGATTGTGGCGCGACGTGACCATGGCATGTCCCGTTTTGACGCCTTGCTCGATGCCTGCCACAAGCGGGCGCGACCGATCGTCATGACGACGTTGGCAATGGGAGCAGGCATGCTGCCGATCGCTCTTGGTCTCGGTGCCGCCGATCCGACTTTCCGTTCGCCGATGTCGATTGCCGTGATCGGGGGGCTCATTACCTCTACGGTCCTCAGCCTGTTGGTGGTGCCGGCGGTGTTTACCTACATGGACGATTTGGAGCATCTGATACGCAGGATCAAAAATAGGTTGTTAGGGCGCGCTCAGTCACACGGTGATCGTGCTTCATGAATCGTGCTCTGACGCCGGCCACTGCACTGACGTTGGTTGTTCCGCCCTTGCTATGGGCGGGTAACGCCGTCGTTGGGCGCATGGTGAATGGATTGGTCCCGCCGATCACCTTGAATTTTTTTCGCTGGGTGCTCGCGTTGCTGATCCTTCTTCCTCTGGCCAGCTCCATCTATCGGCGCCGCAGCGACTTGTGGGCGCACTGGCGTAGTCTTGCCGTGCTTGGCCTGCTCGGTATTGGCCTTTATAACGCGCTTCAGTATCTGGCGCTGCAAAGCGCCACGCCGATCAGTGTGACGCTTGTCGCGTCCAGTATGCCGATCTGGATGCTTCTCATTGGCTGGATGTTTTTTGGCGCGACGATTTCACGTACGC
The DNA here is from genome assembly GCA_965974465.1 of uncultured Noviherbaspirillum sp. Taxonomy (GTDB): domain Bacteria; phylum Pseudomonadota; class Gammaproteobacteria; order Burkholderiales; family Burkholderiaceae_D; genus Noviherbaspirillum. The sequence continues at coordinate 11,270 of CBHCMF010000078.1, read as the reverse complement.
AGATCGTTGGTGCGATCTTGTCGATGGCCGGCGTGCTGCTTGTCCTCAGTCGTGGCGACTGGCATCAGATGCGGGCACTGCGCCTTGTGCCCGGCGACATATTCATGATTCTCGCGACCATTGCATGGTCGCTCTACAGTTGGCTGTTGACGCGCACCAAGGTACCAGATGACATTCGTCGAAACTGGGCGGCCTTTCTCCTGGCACAGATCAGTTTCGGCGTCGTATGGTCTGGCGTTTTTGCTGCGGGCGAGTGGATGGCAACTGATGCACGTATTGAATGGGGCTGGCCGCTGGCGGCAGCACTTCTGTATGTCGCCATTGGACCTGCTGTTCTGGCGTTTCGTTTCTGGGGCGTCGGCGTGCAGCGTGTTGGACCAAACATTGCCGCGTTCTTCAGCAATCTCACGCCTTTGTTTGCGGCTTTGATGTCCTCCGCATTTCTCGGCGAGATGCCGCATATCTATCATGGTATTGCGTTTGCGTTGATTGTCGGCGGGATCGTCTTTTCTTGGCGCCACTGACTTTTGCCTGGGAATAGGTAGGAGCGCCTTGTGATGCATCAAAGTCTTTGGCAGATCGGTATGACAGCCTATATGCATGTTAGGGACTGCATCGAATACAAAGAAACGCATCCTGATGATACAGGGACACCCTGATGCGACACAGCACCATTTGTGCCATGCGCTGGAAGAGGCCTATTCCGCTGGAGCAAGGGGCGCTGGCCATGAAGTTCAGCGTATTGATGTGGCGGCGCTGGATTTTCCGCTTTTGCGCAGCCAGCGGGAATGGGAAGAAAGGGCATTGCCATCCGGTCTGAATGAGGCGCAGGCAGCGATTAAATGGGCCGAGCATATGGTTCTGTTTTTTCCGCTCTGGCTCGGTGATATGCCGGCGTTGCTGAAGGGCTTTTTGGAACAAGTGGCGCGACCGGGATTCGCGTTTTCGCGCGAAGGCAGGAATCCGCTTGCGAACAAGGGGCTTACCGGTCGCTCGGCACGCGTGGTGGTGACCATGGGCATGCCAGCCCCGGTCTATCGCTGGTATTTTCGCGCGCACAGTATTAAGTCACTTGAGCGGAATATTCTCGGCTTCGTGGGCATTTCGCCAGTGAGGGATACACTGATCGGCATGGCCGGAAACATGGATGTCGATGCCGCTGGTAAGTGGCTGGCGAAACTGCGAAAACTGGGCGAAGCAGGGGATTGAAAAGGGTGAGAGGTATTAGTCCTCTTCCGTGTCCTTCTGCGACAGCTTTTCGCTTTCCCCTTCAATCGCCAAGTCGATAGCAGTTGCGTCGAGATAGCTCTCGACGCGTTCGAAAAAGCGTTCATAAAACGTCTTTGACGGGATGGTTTCGCTTGCGACCTTTACCAACGACTCTTCAATCGAGCCGATAGGGAGGGACAAGGAACCGATGACCCCGACGCCTACACTCGCAGAGTTGCTGCTTTTCTTGAGCGAATAGCGATCTCGCACGGCATTGGCGAACACCGTGGTGCTGTTGCTTCCTGCGCCGTTGGGCGCACAGACGACGTGGAAGTGAACCTGCAGATGAACGTTGCTGTCCGGTTGAAAGTTCTTACTTCCATTGACCAGCGCGGCGTTTGCAGAATTGATCACATACCCTTGGCTGAGCAAAGCACGCCGTGCAGCTTCACAGGCCTCAGCGCCCGAACCGGGAAAGACTTGTGAGTAAGTATTGGACGAGGTGAAATCCTCATTGTTGTAATCGACATGTTTCATTGTCGAACAAGCAGACAGAACAGCGATGAAGAGCCCTGTCAGAATCCATCTGGTGTGAGAAAAGAACTTGCGCATGAGTGGGGTTTCCCTAGAGTATTTCTTCTTGACGGGAGTTGGACAAATTACTGCCGGATCTTGAGAAGTATACCGATAAACTAACTGAACGATATGTTTGCTCAAGTATGTGTTGCGGCGCCTAATCCTCCATCTCATAAAATGCTGAATTTCTTCACAGACGGTGGCAAATGAGAAAACCTATTGAATGCGAAACCGAGCGACTTCGTTTGCGCCAGTGGCGAGCCGCAGACCGTGCTCCCTTTGCTGCTTTGAACAGTGATCCAAAGGTCATGGCGTTTTTTCCCGCACCGCTTACCCGAAAGGGAAGTGATGCAATAGCGGATCGATGCGAGTCCTTGATCGCAGAACGCGGTTGGGGCTTTTGGGCAATCGAAGTGAAGGCCTCTGGAGAATTCATTGGTTTTACCGGCCTGCACGTGCCCAGTGCAATGCTTCCTTTTTCCCCGTGTGTTGAAGTAGGGTGGCGTTTGGGCTTTCAATATTGGGGCAAGGGCTATGCTACTGAGGCGGCGAACGCGGCGCTTGGTGTGGGCTTTGAGACGCTCGGCCTGACGGAGATTGTGTCTTATGCCGCTGTTTGCAATATCAGATCGCGCGCAGTGATGGAGCGGATCGGTATGCGTGAAGCGGCGGCTACATTTGCGCATCCGGATGTTCCCATAGACAGCCCGCTTCGGGAGCATTGCCTCTATCGGTTGCCTATAGAGCAGTGGCACGCGGGACGCGGAAGACCGTAGCGATAGCTGCCGAAACACAATTTTCCGAAAGAAAATGCAGGCGCCGTTCTACAAACGGACTCGGCGATATCCACCTGCTCATTGACTTGAGAATTGCCGCCAGGGATACTTTGCTTCATGCGACTGACGTTCTGTTTGCCGCAATGTCGTTCTCTCATTTTTCACAACAGGAGTTTTCGTGTCCAATCCTATCCGACGTATAGCGATTAGCACCGGCGGCGGCGATGCGCCGGGTCTCAACGCGGTTATCCGGGCCGTAGTCCTTGCCGCGACCAATCGGGGATGGGAGTGCTATGGTATCCGCGATGGATTCAACGGTATCCTTTGCCCTGAGCGGTATCCCGATGGGGGCGTGTTTCGCCTGACGCGGGACAAGGTACGCGGCATTGCGCATCTGGGTGGTACGATTCTTGGCACAACCAACAAGGGCAATCCTTTTCAGTTTCCTGTCGTCATGCCGGATGGCTCGACTAAGGAAATAGACCGCTCGGACGACATCCTGGCGTACTTTGCGAAAGAGGGATTGGATGCGTTGATCTCAGTGGGCGGCGACGGTTCGCTTACTATCGCTGAAGCGCTGCACCGCAAGGGTTTGCGCGTTGTCGGTGTGCCGAAGACCATTGACAACGATCTTGATAAAACATTCACAACCTTTGGCTTTGACACTGCTGTCGCTTTTGCGACGGAGTGTCTGGATCGATTGCACAGCACTGCGGAAAGCCATCAGCGTGTGATGGTCGTGGAAGTCATGGGGCGCTATGCAGGCTGGATTGCACTACATGCCGGCATTTCCGGTGGTGCCCACAGCATTTTGATCCCCGAAATTCCGTTTGACATAGACAAGGTTGCCGCGCGGGTGCGGGGGCGTGATCAGCTCGGGCGCCTGTATTCCATTGTGGTGGTCGCCGAAGGCGCTGAGCCCATTGGTGGCAATCGTGAAGTGCTGCAGCCGGCTGAGCTCGGTCATGTCGAGCGGCTCGGCGGTATCGGGGAGAGTGTGGCGAAGGCACTCCAGGAGCGCACTGGCAAGGACGCCAGAGTGGTGGTGTTGGGGCATCTGCTGCGTGGAGGTAGCCCGACTTCGTTTGATCGTCTGGCGGCATTGCGTTTCGGTGCTGCGGCTGTGCGGGCGTTGGACGAGGGGCGATCGGGCATCATGGTGGCGCTGGCTTTCCCTAACGTGGAATATGTAGCGCTGGAAGAAGTTGCCGGTCGCATGAAAGGTGTGCCGATGGATAGCGATACCGTACAGACCGCGAGAGACATCGGTATCAGCTTTGGAGACTGAGTCAGAGGAATTCTATCGTCCACCATGTCGGTAGCAACCGCAGAACCTCGGGGCGGGCGAAGCGGTCGTCGATCAGATAGACGATGCCGCGATCAGAACGGGTCCGGATAACGCGGCCTGCTGCTTGGGTGACCTTTTGGAGTCATGGATAGAGGTAAGTGTAGTCATAGCCTGTCCCGAAGGTGTCGTTCATGCGTTGCATGATTTGTTCATTGACAGGGTTGAGTTGCGGTAATCCGAGTGTGGCAATGAAGGCGCCCACTAGGCGCTGGCCCGGCAGGTCGATTCCTTCGCCGAATGCGCCGCCCAGCACGGCGAATCCAATCCCCTGGCTTGTTGGGGTAAAGCGCGCGAGGAACTGTTCGCGCGCATGTTCGTCCATGCGGCGCGTTTGCTCCCACTGTGGGATGTTGGGATAGTGGGCGTGGAATAGCGACGACACTTTCTGCAGGTAATCGAAGCTGCTGAAGAAGGCCAGATAATTGCCCGGCTGCTGGGCATATTGCCGTGCCATTAGTTCAACGATAGGTGTCAGGGATTGTTCTCGGTGTTGATAGCGAGTCGAGATGCTGCGTACGACTTTTACTTGCAGCTGATCGGCGCTGAACGGTGATTCCACATCGACGCAGACGGTATTGTCGGGAAGGCCTAACGTATCGCTGTAATAATGCCAAGGGCTGAGTGTCGCTGAGAACAGCGTGGTCGCATGCGCTGCAGCAAAGCGTGGCGCAAGAAAAGGGGCAGGGAGAATGTTCCTGATGCAGAGTATGGATCCCGACGGTCTATTTCGCAGGTTGCCCTCATCGGTATCCTTGGTGATATCGAACAGTGAATGCGTGTCAAAGGTCTCGGTCATGCGCGAGAAGTGCAGGGCATCGAGATAAAAACGCTGCATGCCAGCATCCGGCTGGGTCAGATGATCGGCAAAATAGTCCGTGATCGCGGCAATGACTTTTTGCAACGCTGCTGCCAATTTGTCGGGAACGCCGGCGTGGACTTGATAGCTGCTTTCTTGTGCTTTGTTCAGTTCGTTCCAGCAGCGGTGGAGGCGGTCCATGCTTTTCTTGAGCACATCGGGTGCGGTTCGGCACAGAAATCGAAAGGCCGCTTGGTCCAGTTCTGCGGTGTACATCTTTCGCGCGCGTTCAACCAGGTTATGCGCCTCGTCGACCAAGACACCGACGCGCCACTCATTGGTGGCTGTCAGCCCATGCAGCATGGCGCTGCTGTCGAAGTAATAGTTGTAGTCACCAACGACCACGTCGCACCAGCGGGCCAAGTCTTGACTCAGATAGTAGGGGCAGATGTGATGCTGCTGGGCGATTGTTCGCAACGCCTCTTTGTTGAGAAAACCGTGCGCGAGCGCAGTCGTGCGCGCTTGTGGCAAACGATCGTAAAAGCCTTTGGCTAGCGGGCATGATTCACCATGGCAGGCTTTGTCGGGATGTTCGCAAGCTTTGTCGCGTGCGATTAGTTCCAACACGCGCAGTGGTAAGGCTGGTGCGCTGTTTCGGATCAGGGTGAGTGCCTCGAGTGCGAGATGACGGCCCGATGTCTTGGCCGCGAGAAAAAACAACTTATCCAGCTTGTGTATCGGGCTGGCTTTAAGTAGCGGGAAGATGGTCCCGATTGTCTTGCCGATACCGGTGGGGGCTTCGGCCATCAGGCAACAGCCGGTGCAGGCGGACCTGTACACTGCCTCGGCCAATTGCCGCTGGCCGGGACGGAAGCTGGCATGAGGGAAGGGCAGTGAGGCGAGTGCGATGTCGCGTGCGTTGCGGTGGGCCAGTTCCTGTTCAGACCACACGAGAAAGCGTTCACATTGCGCTTCAAAATACTGCTGGAGTGTGGCAGCGGTATGCAACTCGCTGAACACGGTTTCCTTCTGGTTGCCGATATCAAAGTACACCAGTGCCAAGCATACTTCGGTTAGCCCCTGTTGTTGGCAGAGCAGCCAGCCGTAGATTTTGAGCTGGGCCCAGTGCAACTGACGGTGATTGTCGGGCATGGCGCTCAAGTCGCCGCGGAAGGTTTTGATTTCCTCAAGCCGGTTCTTTGTGGGGGCGTAGCCGTCGGCGCGACCGCGCACGTGCAGATGCTTGTAATCGGCGGTCAGAGGCACTTCCGTTTGATAACCGGCCCTGCGCCGCGAAGTCACGACCGCATGGCCGGCGATGCCTTCTTGCGCGGAGGGGACAGGCGTGAAGCGTAGATCGAGGTCGCCCTGCTTGGCGGTGAATTCGACCAAGGTGCGGACCGCAACATGATAAGTCAATCAATACCCTCCCGCCATTGCACATAGCACACCGATACTGGCATGTCATGCGTTATGCAATAGTCGAGCCATCGCAGCTGGTTGTCTTGCAGTCGATCGCCCGGTGCCTTGACTTCGATCATCCGATACCGCTTTTCTTTCAGCCAAAACTGGATCAGGTCTGGGAAGCCGGAGCGGTTGGCGCGAATGTCGCGCAGGATGCGCTCGAACCACTTTTTTAGGTGCGCGGCGGGGATGCAATCTAGTGCAAGTTGCATTACGTTTTCGTCCAACATATCCCAGTATACGAATGGGGATTGCATGCCAGACTTCTGGTGGAAGTGGCGGACGATGGTTTCCCGGTAGCAGGTGGTGTCGAGCTGCGATAGGCACACTGTGAATTCTGCTGATCGCCGTAACTGAAAATCAGCATCGAACAAGTCTGCGGGGCCAGTTTGGAAGGGATGGAAGAAGGCGCCGGGCACCGGTGTGAAAATCGCCGTCCAACACAGCAGGCCGAAGAGAGAATTGATCAGCGTGTTTTCGACGTAGTACACAGGGGCATCGACGCGCATCAAATATTCTCGTGCCAGAACTTCCACGCATCCACCGGCTTTCGGTCGAGGGAGTGTCAAATCGAACTGCTCCACTGGCGTGGTGGGACGTGAGGGCAGGGGAGGATGGCCGAGTTTGCGTCGCAGGCGCGGCAGGATGCGCAAGAGTTGCTGGCTCTCGGCTTCGCTTTCCGGTGTATTTGCTGCTGATGTGGCAAGCGCATATGCGGGTTCGAACTCGCCGCAACGCTCCATTACGCGGATGGCGCGAATGCGCGCGCCGGGGTAGCTGTTATTGAGGTACAGCTTGAGCGCGTCGGGCAAGGCTTCGATTTGTTCATAGTGCTGTGCGATCCGAAACAGCAGTTTCGCCCGTCTGTTTTCGAGCCAGAAGTTGGTGAGCGCAGTTGCCGGAATATCCGACAGAACAGTATCAACCGGCTCGCCGAGTTCAAAACGTTCGCGACATCGGTACAGATGCAAATAATCATCTACGTCCTGGCGTGTCTGAAAGCCCAATGACAATGCGGAAAATGCCACCTTTTCATACTGGTAGATGCCCAGATCGGACAACACGAACTCTGACCAGTCTTGATGCAGGTTGCCGAAGAAGAGTAAGCGCAGGCGGTCACACAAATCGCTTACCAGCACGTGATATACGCATTCATTTGGTGCCGCCTGCCATGCATCGAAGTGCCGGGCTTCCGCGTAGTGATTGCGCAGTGCTTCAAGCTGATCGGCTTTTTTCTTGGCACTTTTTGGTAAGGCGGCGCCAAACGCGTGTGCGATCTCGGCCTTTGTCAGCAAATCGAATAGTTGCTCCAAGCTCAGAAGAGGGCGAGAGCTAATCCATCCGGCTTCGATCAACGGCAGCGCCGCTTCTTGCGTAGAGCCGATTTCCTCGTAGCGCAATTTGCTTGACCGGAACAGCGTGCCTTTGCGCATTACCATCCTTACCAGCAACGCTCTGGAGGCGCGTGGCAGCGAGGGGAAATCAGCGACGAATTGGCGTTCATCTTCCGCCAGCAGGGCATGATAGCGGCTCGCGATCCATTCTATGACCGTGTGAAAATTCTCGAGGTAATAAAAAGGATTGTCGAGTGCTTTCATTAATGTGGAATCTCGCGGAAGACAACGTCTTCCACCTCCGGGCGTTGACGACTGCGCCTATGCCGGAACGTGTGCAGCATGCAGGAATTCATGGTGTAGATGCGTTCGATGGCGTCACGCAATTTCAGATGCTTTCGTGTAGCGGCAGCCGTTGCAACAACAGCGATTATCCATACTAGCAGAAGCGCGAGATTCCCTTCTGCACGCCACATTGTCCAGGCCAATGCAAATGAAAGGAGGAAGCCCAGCGTGCCGATCATGACCGCAAAAAGGAAAAGAGGTTTCGCGTCACGCGCGCGGCGAAAGAATGTTTTCAGCATGAAGATTCTTGACCTTCGGAAAATTTCCGAAGCGCAGATTATCGCATTTTTAGGCGGCGTATTTTGTGGAAAAAGAGAGGGCAACACTTGGGATAACTCGCTACTAACATTGAACGTCTTGAAATACGTGGCAGTTTATATAGAGGAGCGTTATGTTGACGGAGATGCTTTGCCACCAACTTTGATATTCTCAATGTCGACTGTTGCCGTTGCTCGCTCCTTCTTCAAAATGCATTTCCCGAAACAGCGAGGGTGTCATGCCAAAACGTCGATCAAATGCCTTGGAAAATTGTGCCGCCGTCGAATAGCCGGTTTTCGCGGCGCTTTCTTTCACGGAGAGTCCGGCTGAGAGAAGACTGCGGGCATGGTCCAGTCTTAAGGTTTCAACAAAACGCGCAGGAGGCTCACCTATCATGCTGACAAATTTCCGGTGAAAGCTTCGTTCTGACATCGCGACGCGGCTCGCCAATGTCGGTATGTCAAGTGGCTCTGCCAAGTGCTCTTTCATCCAATCAATCAGTGCTGCAAAGGGTTCATCTGCTCGTGTTTGGGCTTTCAATATGGTACTGAATTGTGATTGATACCCAGGGCGCCTGGCATAGAGGACCAGGCGCTTGGCAATCGCGTTAGCAATGGGATTGCCCAGATCGCGCGCGACCATCGCCAGACTCATGTCAATACCGGTGGTGACGCCAGCAGATGTCCAGACGCGGCCATCCTCGACATACAGTGCATTGGCGTCAACATGCACCTCAGGAAAACGCTTGGCTAATTCTGAGCAGGCTTCCCAATGTGTGGCGACGCGCTTACCATCCACCAATCCGAAATGGGCGAGCACAAAGGTCCCGGTACATATCGATCCAAAGCGTCTTGCTTTTGCCCCGGCTTGCAATATCCAGGTGCGGGCCGCACGGTGTTGGGTGAGCGTCCACAGGCCCTGCAGGCTGCCGCCGGCGATGAGCCATGTGTCGATGGTATGGGGCGCGACCGTTTTCAATGCGCGTGTTGCCAGCGTTACCGCGCTATTGCTTTGTACATTCCCGCCAACAGAAGAGAGGATATGCACGCGATAACACTCCCTTCCTGCCGCATCGTTGGCTGCAGAAAAGACGGAGGCTGGGCCGGTGACATCCAGGATCTGGACACCATCAAAAACAATCAATGCAATAGGACGAGGAGAGGTCATTGGCAGAATTTAACGCATATTTGTCATTTGTGCCAACTGGACAATTTTCTAGAATGGAACCTCTTTCTTCACAAGGTTCATCATGAAATCTCCTCTCCATATTGGTTTCCTGTTATTCCCCGATGTGACGCAACTTGACGTGATGGGACCGGCGCAGATTCTTAGTCGTGTCCCAAACGCGAAGGTGCATCTGCTTTGGAAAAACACCGACGCTGTGATGACCGATGCCGGGTTCGAGATCGTCCCGACATGTACTTTTGAGAATTGCCCGCCGCTGACTGTGTTATGCGTTCCGGGTGGTTTCGGTATTGGTGATGTGCTCGTCGATAGGGAAACACTGGCATTTCTGAGGCAGCAAGGTGAGATGGCGCAGTATGTTACTTCGGTATGTAATGGCTCTCTGGTATTGGGTGCGGCCGGACTACTGAAAGGATATAAGACGGCATGCCATTGGATGTGGCGTAAATATCTTCCTCGTTTTGGTGCGGAACCGGTGGCGGCGCGCGTGGTGCGCGATGGAAATCGCTTCTCCGGTGGTGGCGTGACAGCCGGCATTGACTTTGGTCTGACGTTGGCTGCCGAACTGGCAGGCGAGGAAGTTGCCAAGACTCTGCAGTTAGCTTTTGAATATGACCCTCATCCCCCTTTTGATTGCGGTTCGCCGGAAAAGGCTGGGACGGTACTCGTAGAGAATCTGCGTGTGCTACAAGAAAAACGCCTTGCGCAAATTGAAGCGCAGATTGATAAGGCGGCGTTTTCGTGAATGGCCTGTTCAGAAGGCGGCGTTGGCTCTGATCGGCCGGGACAGAATGTTACTCTTCCCTGTCTTGCGGCTTTTCGCCATGCAAGTAGGAGAAGCGGGGCTTCTGTTCTTCCGGTGTGGGGCGCTGCTCGGCATATTCCTGTTCTTCGATGACGTCAATGTATTGGCTGCCATCCAGCGGTTTGCCGACGAAAGATCCTTTCACTGTTTGTTTGCAAACGTTTTCTGGCGGGCTGGTGGTGTTTGTCGTATTTTCGGATTTCATGCCATGCTCCTGTCCCTTTATTACAGGGAGATGATGCCTTGAACGACACTCGGAGTACTACTCTATAGACAGTATAGACAGTATAGGCAGCATTAGAAGCTGTCTGAAAACTAGAAATAGAGGAAAATCCAGTTCCCGAACGAAAAAAGAGAACTGTGGCGTACCCAAGTGATTTGAAGGACAAGGAAGGGAAGCGGATCGAGCGCTATTTTGAGTCGAGTGGTGTGGGCGGGAGGCCGCCGAAGCACAGCAAGCAGGCGATTGTGAATGCAGTGTTGTATGTAGTGAAAAGCGGCTGCCAATGGCGCCTGCTGCCGCAGGATTTTCCGCCGTGGCAGACCGTGTACGACCATTTTCGGCGCTGGAATTTGCGGGGTGTTTGGGAGCAAGCGCTGGACGAGTTGAACCGGCAACATCGCACCCAGGTAAAAAAGAGCCACACCCAGCTATGGCATTGTCGACTACCAAAGCACCAAGACGGTTGCGGCCAGTGACGAGATCGGCATCGATGGGGGCAAGAAAGTGAAAGGGCGCAAACGCCATATCGTCGTCGATACCCTGGGTATCTACTTCATGTGGCCGTGCATGCGGCCAATGTGCATGACACCAAGGCGGCCCCCAACGTGCTGGAGCGGGCCGCTGAAAAACATCCGAGCATCCAAGCGTTTTCCGCGGATACGGGTTATCGGGGTACGACCGTTGACTTTGTCGAGCAGCGACTCGGCTTGGCATGTCATATCTCGACCAAGATCAAGGATACTTTTGCCGTCTTGGCCACGCGGTGGATTGTCGAACGGACCTTTGCATGGCTGGGCAATTTCAGACGCTTGTCCAAAGATGTCGAAATCCTGACGGGAACGGCCGAGAACATGATCCGCATCGCCATGCTCAAAATAACGCTTGCAAAACTGCGCTGATAGGTTTCAAGACAGCTTCTAAAACGGCTCTGGTGCAAATTTTCAAAAAGAC
>CBHCMF010000077.1:0-19590 GCA_965974465.1 uncultured Noviherbaspirillum sp. | reverse complement strand
ACTGTGGTTAATTCTGTGGATAAGCCGGTATAACGTTATCTAACCGAATGATCCATAAGGAAATTTTCTGACTGATTAAAATCAAGGCACATAGAATGTGTTCTCTAACTCAGCGTCATCGCGCGGACCTGCGACGAATCACCATCAATATCGATCAGTCGTCCGGAAGTCGGCAAGCGTCATGCAATGTCCATATACCGTGCTCGTTCCGTCTTGGCAACAGCGAGCATAAGCCACCTTATGGGTTTACAGAAAACGTTTACATGCCGAGCCTAATGCAGAAGCGATTCAAGCTTAAAGAAAACACGAGGCGCACCAATCGGCTTCTTGTACTTTGGAGGAGCGCCAAAATGGCATGTCAATCATTTGAGCGCTCAGCAATAAATGCCTCAATGTCACCAGGTTTGCGCGCACCATCCTCCAGCCAGGCCACTCTCCACTCGGTAAGACGTTCGCCTTTCATGGGAATAAACTGGCCTTGACTCGGTTCATTTATCCACTCACGTTGCAGAATCAGCACCAAAGGTTCTTCCGCACCTGGCGTTTCTTTTGAAAACGCCAATGCTTCCTCATAGGTTTCGAACGCGTAGTAGTAATCATCTCCGCCGTCTTCATCAGGCGCGCCACGCTCAGGATGACACCATACGCGGTATTCAAGAACGTCATCAAAGAAGTAGCCCCCTCCGGACTTGACCATCGCGGGATACTCTCCAACAAGTTCTGGGTTCATGGCGATTGGATATCTGCTCATTCCTTGCTCCGAATGGATGACGCTGTGTTGACTGACACGCTAGCGTGTCAGTCCTGCATAAAAGTTAAAAAACGATTTATTTTCTCTTCGCCGCCTCATCCTCTTTTGCCTGTGAAAGCGGCTTGGTCGCGCCAACCTGCGCTAACCATTTTTTCCAATACTGCACAATCGGCGCCGGACGATGAATTTGCGGTTCGGAGTGAGCGTCCTTTTCTTGACTACTGTCCCTACTGAAGTCTTCCGTCTCCCATTTCTCGATGCGTTTTTTTGCTTTTTGAAATGCCTCGTCCAGGGATTTGCTTTCGGATAGCGCCTCCTGAAAGAAGGCACGACCAAAATAGGTAAAGTCGTTTTCATCAGCACAGCCAAACGACGTGCGATCATGGCGCGATGCGGTTATCACTAGCGTGTGGTCATCCTTGATTGGGTCAATGAATCCGCCTGAATAACAAGCAGATACAACAACGACTTTCCAACGGATGCCACTTTCCTTTAACAGCGTACCGAGTTCTTTCGCTTCGAGACTACGAAGATCCACCCCGTTCTGGTCCAGCGTCAATTCATGTTCCTTGGAGCCATGACTGGTCAAAAACAAGAACAAGATATCTTTCTCTTTGTTCATTTGCTTGGCGATCGCATTGATTCCTTCTCGGATGCTGGTCAATGTCGCCATCGGCGTTTGATTCACTGTGTTGCGGCTGTTGATCAATGTGAGGGAACGTCCCTGCGTGTTGAAGTCGCGGTCAAATTGTTTTTGTACAAACTCTGCCTCACGGCGAAAAACCTCTTGTGAACCGTCTCCTGCCACTGCGAGCAAGTACAAATTGATTTTATTCGGGTCGTGCGGAAGAAGTTCTGCCAACGCTTTATCAAGCAGCGCACGTTGGTTGTATAAGGCCGACTCGACATTGGCACGCAGTTGTTTTTCAGCCTCCTTGTTTTCAAGTCTACCGTAGCGCCAGATACCGCTATCTTTGGTGCGTCCATCTTCTTTCGGCGTGGCATAGGTATAGGTGCCCTCACCCTCAAACATGCCATCCGCGAAGCCACCTTTGTACTCGTCGCCATTCGCATAATGGACGACACCCTGGCCATGGAATCTCCAATTCTGGAATTCGCCTTCATAGCGATTCCCGCCTTTTCCGATCAGCTTGCCGTTACCGTTCAATGCGCCATCGGAGAACGTGCCTTCATATACATTCCCATTGCTATCGGTGAACTTGCCAGGGCCGTGCTGTTTCCAATTTCGGAATTGGCCTTTGTGCTCCGTGCCATTCTTCCCTTTAAATGTCCCCTTGCCGGTGAATTCATCGTTGACGAATTCACCTTCATAAACCTCTCCATTCGCGGATTCAAATCGTCCTAATCCATGGTACTGATTTTCGACAAATTCCCCTTGGTACTTTCGACCGTCGGCATACTTCAATTCTCCTTTTCCCCAATACTGCCCTTTCTTGAATTGCCCCCGATACTCTTCTTTTGAATTAGTGAGCTTGCCCTCTCCTTCAAACACGCCATTACGGAACATGCCCTCGTATACATAAGCGTCTGGAACCTCATAACGCCCGAAGCCGTTGAAATCATCATTGCGGAATTCGCCGACATATACAGAACCATCATGCAGGACATAACGTCCGCGGCCTGTCATGATTCCGTCTTTGTATTGTCCTTCGTAGACCACACCGGAACCCGACTGGTATCGCCCTTCACCAGAAAACAAGCCGTTCTCAAAACCACCTTCGTAACGAGCGCCGTTATGCCACTCGACTTTTCCTTTCCCATGAAGTTTTCCCTCTACCAGAGGCCCGTAGTATCGACCACCATCGGGCGTTATGGCATCCGGCGCCCCGCCAGCAGCATAAACCACCGACACCCCGGTCGTGGCAAGAAAGAACCCGGCAACCACTGCTAGGGACTGGCAATAGCGCAAAGAGAAGACTTGTTTTTTCGTCATTTTTGAATAATCCCACTTATTGTTTTACAGACTGAAGAACCGCCCAGTATGTCTTGATAGGTCTTAAGCAGCGAGAAAAGCGCTACCGCACTTGGCATCTTCGCGGCCCACGTGTCCCTGAATCTCCGCGATTTTCTCAAAAAGCAACGACATTCGCACTGTAAGACGTCCGGTACGTCTCCGAACGTCCACGCTGTTTCACTTCCCTCGGTCAGGATATGATGCCGCAACCTTGCGTCATGATGAAACAGGTATCATTGAGAATGGCAAGCTTCCAAGCATGGCCAGCGATGCCGGGCGATAAAACTCGCAGAAATCATTCAAAAACATGAGTAGGGGCGTATGAAACCAATCATTGCTTTAGACGCCGATGGTGTTCTTCTCGACTATCACCATGCCTATAGCCGAGCTTGGGCGAAGGCTTTCGGGGCTTTGCCGGCGCTGCGAGATCCACAGGCCTATTGGGCGATCGACCGATGGGAGGTCAAGCATCTCGAAGGCGAGGAACTGACGACATTCCGCAGCTGTTTCGATCACCAATACTGGTCAACGATTCCGGCAATTCCGGGTGCAATCGACGCCTGTGACGCACTGGTTGTGGCCGGCTACGAGCTGGTCTGTGTTAGTGCCATCGAAGAATGCTATCAGGCGGCACGTCTGCAAAATCTGCGCGATTGTGGTTTTCCCATTGAGCGCGTTATCGCTACGGCCAATACAAGTGTCGATACGAGTCCCAAGGCGGCCGCACTACGAGCGCTTCAGCCTGTGGCTTTTGTCGATGACTTTCTGCCTTACCTGCGCGGGATTCCCACAGACATCCATGCGGCCCTTGTTCTGCGAGAGCCCAATGGATCACCGAATATCGGGAGTGATTTGGCGCTGGCCCACTCTCAGCACGCTGATCTTAGTAGTTTTGTGAAGTGGTGGTTGGATCAGAACAAGTGCTCAGCCCCAACCGCGCGCCGCTTGTGAATCTTGCCGACAAAACAGTCTATCGACTGCATCGTTAGCGCCAGCAAGGCGGCGCCTGTTCTGATGGGCCGCCCCATTCAACCTGACTGATATTTAGGGCTGACTCCCATCGCTGCGGCAATGGCCTTGATGTCATGGTCACTGATTTGAAAAATCCCGAAACGAAACTGGTAGCCCCAATTTTGTCGCCCCGCCGAAAAATTAAGCGTATCGAGCAGCGGCAAGATAGAGGCTTCATGAGCGTCATACCAGGCTACATCGCGCCGGAAAGGGCAAAACCCCTCACCCATATCAAATTGATAGGGATCATCTGGCTTGACTATTCCAATGGCGGTAAATGCCTGTAGCTTGGCCTTGCCTCCGAACTCGGCGGTTGGTGAGTAATATGCCACTTGGTCGCCAGGAGCAACGCGGCGCAAAGGACCTACTTTGCCGTGACAGACCTGCATGAAGCCCCCTGCTCTGCCTCGCTGCACATGCTCTGCCGAGGCAACTGCAATCCAATTACGGCTCATGACGCGTTCGCGGCAAAAACGCGGAGACGATGTCCATCGGGGTCAAGTGCCACGAAGGTACGCCCAAAGTCCATCTCTGTCGGCACCTGAGCAATAGGGAGCCCGCGTTGCGTCCAATCAGCGTACATCGCCTCGACGACATCATTGCTTGGCACGGAGAACGCAATTTCTCCCCCTCCTCCGGTTGTATTCGTTGCGGGCTCAACCGTATGCCTGGACCACAGCCCGAGCATCACGCCAGAGTCAAGAGCAAACATGGCAAACGTTGGCGATGTCTCTATGGCCGGCGTTTTCAAAAGACTGGCGTAGAACTCGGCGCTACGCAATGGGTTGTCCACATACAAAATGACGAAATTCGGGTGAGTCATGCTGGCACTCCTTAATAAACGAAAAGAAGAAAATTTGTCTCTTGCGAGAGAGACATCAGTGTGCCAGCAGCTACTGTCAGTTTCTGTCAGCAGGCCGCCATTATGGAGAAGGTATCCCCTGCAATTCCCGCCACTCTCGCAGTAGAACCTGCCGACGTCGCGGATAGCGCTGCTGCTCGACCTCCAAGGACAGAATCCTGTCTGCGCGGAAATGGCGAAATCCTTCGCGCGCTTCGCACCAAGCCACCAGCACGCGGACATGATCAAAATAGCCGAGCGCAAATGGCCAAATGACGCGGGTTGATTCGACTTCTTTGAGATCGCGATATCGGATCGTTGTTTTTCGCTCTGAGCGAATAGCCTGGCGGATGAGCGATACATCTGCTGTTTCAGTCACTTTTTGGGATGGCGGACCGACAAGTAACGCTGTCGTATCAAGCGCGTCTCGCAAATCCTGGGGCAGAACAGCGGCAATCTTGGTGAGTGCGCTTTTTGCCCCATTGGATAGTCTCTGGTCCGCTCGATCAGCAACCCACCTCGATCCGAGCACAAGCGCTTCGATTTCTTCTTCCGTAAACATCAACGGTGGCAGCATAAATCCAGGACGCAGCACATAGCCGAGTCCAGGCTCGCCCTCGATACAGGCACCTTGTTCCTGCAACGTGCCAATGTCCCGATAAAGTGTCCGAAGACTAATGCCGAGTTCTTCGGCTAGCTGCGCACCTGTTACCGGAAATCGATGGCTGCGCAATAAATGGATCAAGGCCAATAAGCGCTGTGATCGAGTCAATGCTGTCCTCCCAATGTTGATTGCCTCCGGATTTAACCACACCCTGCCGCAGCATACGTAAGGAAAGAGTCCGGAATAACTTCCCGATTTGGACGCGTCTGACGGGACGCAATGCAAGGCGCGAGAAGGCGTCATAGCGAACTATGGCGGCGACGAGCAACGCCGCAGTGCGGCCGTCAGGCGTGGAACAAATCGGGAAATTATTCTGTGCACATTCCTAAGAGCCAGGAAGAACCCAGGGATTTCTATGCAGACGAGAAAGTCTGCATGGCATTAGCGGCGCTGCTGTTGGCCAAAGCGATAACGCGCCAGGTCTATTGAGGGTACGCCAAGATGTGGCCGCAGACACTGAAAATCGATTTTTTAAGCGACGCGCTCGACGCATACTGCTGCGCTCGATCTGAACAGTAGGTTTTCAAATAGGCTTTAAGAAACCAAACGAAACCGGCTGTCCCCACACCGGCTCCGAGGCCAAAGACTGTTTGCAGTCGTGCTAAAACGCCTCCCACTCTTCGCCCAGCGCGACGTTGGCGCGCGCATTCGCGATTTTCTTGGTCGGCGGCTTGCGGCTTGCCGCACTCACTGCTGGCGTATCCGGCAGAGCGGCACGCACCAGCGTCGTTGGTGAGGCTACCGCGGCAGGACGGCCGGTCAGCGCCGGCTCTATCTGGAACACGCTGACCACTTGCGCCAAGTTACCGGCCTGGGTCTGCAGCGACGCCGCTGCGGCGGCGGCCTGCTCCACCAGCGCGGCGTTTTGCTGGGTGCCGTCGTCCATCTGGCTGATCGCGCGGTTAATCTCTTCGATGCCGTCGGTTTGCTCCTGGGTCGCTGCGGAGATTTCGCTCATAATGTCGGTCACGCGTTTGACGCTTTCGACCATCTCGTCCATGGTGGCGCCAGCCTGGCCAACCAGCTTGGCCCCGTTCTCGACCTTCTCCACCGAGTCGCCAATCAACTGCTTGATTTCCTTGGCGGCGCCGGCGGAACGCTGCGCGAGGTTGCGCACTTCGGTTGCGACCACGGCGAAGCCACGGCCCTGCTCGCCGGCACGCGCTGCTTCCACCGCGGCATTCAATGCGAGGATATTGGTCTGGAAGGCGATGCCGTCGATGACGCTAATGATGTCGACAATCTTCCTGGCCGAACTGTTGATCTCACCCATCGTATCAACCACCTGCGATACCACTTCGCCGCCCTTGAGCGCCACCTCCGATGCCGATACGGCCAGCTGTTTTGCCTGGCGCGCATTGTCCGCGTTCTGTTTCACGGTCGAGGTGAGCTCCGTCATCGAGGAAGCGGTCGTGCCTAGTGAACTGGCCTGCTGTTCGGTGCGGGACGACAAGTCGAGGTTTCCGGAGGCAATCTGGCTCGACGCGCTGGCGATGGTTTCGGTGCCGCTGCGCACTTCGCCGACGATTTTCACAAGGCTATCGTTCATGTCCTTCAGCGCCTGCAACAATTGGCCGGTTTCGTCATGCGAACCGGTCATGATGCGGCTGGTCAGATTACCCCCGGCTACTGATCGGGCGACGTCGACTGCTTCGGTCAACGGCAACGTGATGCTCTTCGTGATGAACTGGGACAGAGCGACGCCGATCGTGACCGCAATCAAGCCGATTGCCAACAGCAGATACATCAGCTGATTTGCCGAGGTGACCGCTGCTTCCAGCATGTCTTGCTCTTCCTTCTGTTGAAGATCGACCAGCTTGTTCAGTTCATCCAGCACCTGTCGATACAAGGGGTCGATGCGGGTCGCAATCACTTTAGCGACGCCCTCCGGACTGAACGCCAGCGCGAATGCAATCGCGTCCGAGGTCGGTGCTTCGAGTTCCTTTTCCAGACGCTCGATGTTGGCGAAGATTTGCTTGCCGGCCTCCGACACGCCCATCGCAATCAGCTGCGCGCGCGCCTCCTGCAAATTCTTGCGCTGCTCCTTGAGCCTCGCTTCTTCCTTGTTCATCGCGCCGATGTCGCTGTGCAAACCAATACTGCGGATCGCGACCATGCCTTCGAGCTGCGCCGCCTTCATGCGGGTGGTGAGCTCGACCTTGGCGTTAGCAGACTTAATGCCCCGGAACAGGCTTTCGCGGTTCTTCAGGCTGACGATATTGTCGGTGACCAGCACCACCACCAACAGGGCCAGGATAGCACCGAAGCCTATTCTCAGACGGGCACCGATACGCAAGCTTCTCAGATTCATCATGGATTCAATTCTCGGCAGGGAAATCGCTAGCGCGGCGACCTGGCTGCCGCGCGCTCATGGTGATGATGGATTGATTGCTTACTTGTAGATACCGACGCCGATCAGCACGTCGTCCACTTTTTCGATATAGGTCGATTTCATGTCGACCGTCTTGGTGATGTGGTTGGGCCATTTGTAATCGACCCAGCCCTTGCCCTTAGTCTTCGCGAGTTCGATGAAGCTCTTGACGATGAATACGCCATTCGCATCCTTGATGTCTAGCAGGTTCTTGCCGACCAGTCTAGCATTGGCGCCATGTGCCTTGTTATTGCCCTCCATGTCGTAGGCCATCACGTACAGGTCACCCTTGATGAACTGGCCGTTGGGGTTGTTGAATTCCGCAAAAGCCTTTTCCTTACCTTGCGCCTTGATGAGCCCCACGGCCTTCTTCACCATGGCCATCGCTTCGTCGGCGGTGCCCTTTTCGGCGGCCAGCGTCGTGGAATGGAAGGCCAGTGCACAGAAACCAAATACGATTGCCTTAAATAGATTTTTCATATTCTCGCTTTCTTAATGAAGATTTGAAGAGACAAGGAATATCGATTGCCCGATGAAGAGCAAATTTATTACTACGGAGCAATATTACGAGAGTCTTATCAGATTTGCGAGAAAAATTGCATATCGTCATCACAGGATAGCGGCTCGTTGGAGCAGGTAGAATTCGTGGACGACATTGGAGACCAGCAACGACGGACTAGGAAGAGAATGCCGAGAAGCGCAAAGAATTTGCAGCACTGCGCACGTCTATGCAACGCACCTAGGCGCCGCGTAGGAATAACTTGTGTAATTTGGCGCTCGTAGCGAGATGCGATGTAAGGCGTAAGGAGGAGTCATAGCGGGGCTATGGCAACGGCGAGCAACGCCGTAGCGCGCCCAATACGACCAGCAAAATTGTGCAGTTATTCCTGCTCGGCGCCTTAATGCAAGGGGCAAAAGGTCTACACGCTTTGTCAGGGTACATCGCTGCAGCGGGTCCACCGGCGCATTCTTCAACTTGCCGGAAAGCCGTGCCCCCCTAAAACACTTCCGGCACTACCCCCGACTGGCGCAAAACCTATCACTGGAATATCTCCCGTGATGGCTTGATTCCGGTCCGAAGATTCAGCCTGTCGCCGATGGTGACTCCAGCAATTGAGAAAATTGAACTGGCGGACAGCGACAAAATATTTGATCGTATTCCGCTGACGAATGTCGCCGCGCCGAAAGCACTGTTAAGAAGCGAGGCATCGCAGGCTACTTGTCCTTCCCTCGCTTTTCAACGGGCCTTTGACAGAATTACCAGCCATTTGCGCAGCACAAGCAACTCCAGATGGCCGGGCTCGACACCTGGGCTGCAATCAATAATCGGGTTGACTTTGTAATAACGCTTGCGGAAATCTCGGCAGACCAATGCCTCGCGCCGTCCAACGCGAATGAGAAAGGACATTGGTGCATATTCAAGGCCAAAACGTGTGCCGAGGGAATGATTCAGGTGTGCCATAGCTACTCCTCTCTGGTGGAACTGCATTGAATGAAGCGTTACTCTAGCACATATACTGTATAAAACAACAGTACTGTTCAAAATATCAGTATATTTTAATCAATTTACCGGCGTTACGTTCTTAATGTAATGAATGAGATTGTAAGAATAAATCCTTTATAAATAGTCACTTACAACATGAAGTTAATTCAATACCTCCAATCTCATCACCCACCACGGTACAGCGTGTCATCCTGAGGCTGAGGCTGAGGTTGTGGCTGACGTTGAGGTTGAGGTTGCGCTCCAGCTGGAGCCGGCTGCGCCGGTCGACCTCCGAACAGACGATCCCAGAAATTGCGTTCATCCTCCTCTCCAATGGAGCGGACTGCATTTTCATTGTTGTTCACGTATTCCTCGTACATCCAGTCGTTCTCGACGAATGCCAATCCTTGCGGTGCCGGCCGTTGTATTGCCTCCTTGCCACGTAATGCTGTACGCATGTAGTCCGCCCAGATAGGTAGTGCGACAGTGCTACCGAATTCTCGGCCACCGAGAGAGCGCGGCGTGTCATACCCCATCCACGCCACAGCAACGATGTCCCCGCCGTAGCCGGCGAACCAGCCATCCATCGCGTCGTTGGTGGTACCGGTCTTCCCAGCCAGATCACGGCGTCCGAGCTTCTGGCTGGCCGCCGCCCCTGTGCCAGAGTTAACAACGTCACGCAGCATGGTGTCCATGATGAAGGCGTTGCGCGCATCCAGTACGCGTACGTTTTCATCGCCAGCGACGACCGGTTTATTTTCCATCAAAACTTTACCTCGACCATCGATGACTTTCTGGATCAGGTAAGGTGCAACCTGAAAGCCTCCGTTGGCAAAGACAGCATAGGCGCTTGCCATCTGCAAAGGTGTCACTGAGCCGGTACCGAGTGTCATGGTTAAATTCGCCGGATGCTTGTCCGCGTCAAAGCCGAAGCGTGTCAGATATTCCTGTGCATACGAGGGGGTGATCGTTTGCAGAATGCGGATCGACACCAGGTTCTTCGATCGCTTCAGACCAGTGCGCATGCTTACCGGGCCGTCATGCTTGCCGTCATCGTTTTGCGGCTCCCATGTCTGGCCACCGGCATCGGATGCATTGAGACTCAGCGGCGCGTCGTTGATGACGGTTGCCGGCGAAAGACCTTTCTCCAGCGCTGCCGAGTAGATAAAGGGCTTGATACTTGACCCCGGCTGACGCCAGGCCTGCGACACATGGTCGAATTGATTGAGATTGAAGTCAAAGCCGCCAACCATCGCCCGATACGAGCCATCATTCGCATTCAGCGCGACGAAGGCCGCTGCCACGTCGGGCAATTGGGTGATGATCCAGCGCTTCTTCGCATCACGGGTCACGCGGATCACGGAACCAGGTTTGATTTTATTTTTCCCCTTGCCAGTCAAGGCAGATGCGGCAAAACGCAGCCCTTCACCGGTGATCTCGATGGATTCCCCTGACAGCGTTTCCACGCGGACCGACTTGGGCGAAGCAGACAACACCACAGCGGACAGCAGGTCATCGCTATCCGGACGCTTCGTCAGGATCTCATCAATGGCTTGGGCACGCTCCTCGTCATCTTCGGGCAATTCGATGAAGGCTTCAGGACCGCGATAGCCATGGCGACGGTCGTAATCGAGAACACCACGCCGCACTGCATTGTAGGCGGCGTTCTGGTCCGCACTGTTGAGCGTGGTATAAACAGTGAAGCCATGGGTGTAGATGTCTTCTTTGTAGTGTTCGAACATGTATTGGCGCACGATTTCCGCCGCATGTTCCGCATGGGTTTGCATGCGGTAACCCTTGCTCCGTACCGTCAGTTTCTCTTTGGCAGCCTGTTCATATTGCGCCGGTGTGATGTATTTGAGGTCGCGCATGCGCTTGAGAATATATTGCTGGCGCTGTGTGGCCCGTGTGGGATTGACCACCGGATTGGCGGTTGCGGGCGCCTTCGGCAAGCCAGCCAGCATGGCGGCTTCGGCGATGCTCAGTTCCTGCACCTTCTTGCCAAAATAGATACGAGCAGCACTGCCGAAACCATAGGCGCGTTCACCGAGATAGATCTGGTTCATGTACAGCTCAAGAATCTGATCCTTGCTTAGTTCATGTTCGATCTTGTAGGCCAGTGCGATCTCGTTGATCTTGCGGGAATAGGTTTTTTCACGACTGAGGTAGAACGCGCGCGCAACTTGCATGGTAATGGTCGAAGCGCCCTGCGAACGACTGGCAACGAGGTTGGCCAAGCCGGCGCGCAATACGCCAAGGTAGTTCACACCGCCATGTTCGTAGAACCGATCATCTTCGATGGCAATCAGCGCATTTTTCATGACGGCTGGCATCTCTGCAATTGGCACGAAGTCGCGTCGTTCTTCGCCGAATTCGCCGATCAGCACTTGGTCGGCAGTATAGACGCGCAGCGGAATCTTTGGGCGGTAATCGGTCAGGGCTTCGAGCGAAGGCAAAGTAGGGATAACAACGAGCACGAGGTAAGCGACAAACCCGGCAACTCCGACTGCTGCGACGCCAAACAACGCCAGTATGGCCTGCAAAAGACGCTGTTTGACTGGACGTTTCCACCAACGAGACAAAGCCGATGAACTAAATGCTTTCCGGCGCACTGCAATCCCCTATTCCCTCAAGAATGTAACGCTTACAACTGTAACAGGCATGCATAAGGAGTGCCGTAAGCAGATGTAACCCTAATACCAATCATCCGTTATAACGGATGATTGGTATAAATTGTTGTGGCACGAAGTATGCACGAAATTCGGCAATTCAGCTTCTTTGACGGCGGGAAACGTCCTCGCGAAAGGAGAGCGCCATGCAAACCACCCAAGCCGCTAGCATGCAGCAATGTATTGATGATTGTTTGCATTGTTATCGTATCTGCCTGCAAACCGCGATGAATGAATGCCTGGAGACGGGCGGACGGCATATCGAGCCAGAACATTTTCGCCTAATGACAGGCTGTGCGGAAATATGCCGGACTGCGGCTCATTTCATGCTGACGAGAACACATCTGCACGGTTATGTCTGTGGTGCGTGTGCAGAAATTTGCAATGCCTGTGCTGAAAGCTGTAGTCAGCTCGGGAATATGGATGAATGCGTGCAAGCATGCCATAGCTGTGAGCAGAGTTGCCGAGCAATGGTGAATGAAGGCGAGGCGGCTGGGATGCAGCAGCATACAACAGCGCATGCCGGTCGCCATGACCAGTTACCGATGTAAAAATATGCCTGCTAAGTACCCGCGTATAAAAAACTGTGAGATGGATGTGGTCCTGGCCGGATGCGATGCAAGGCGCCCGACCCGCCGCAGTGCGAGCACTGCTAGGAGAGGGCAACGCGGCAGCACGCCGGGCTGGGCCGCAGACACTCACAGTTTTGTATGCGCGGGTACTTAACTCGAGCGCGACGGAGAAAAAGGAAAGAGCCGGCACACATACCGGCTCTGCGTACGCGCATCAGTGAATTTGCTGTTTCAGGGTAGAAATTGCCTTGCGCGCTTGGCGTACCGCATTTTGCACCTGCTGGTCAATATAGTCAGCCTGGGCGCAGGCTTGCATCGCACGGTCACCGATTTTCTCCAGCTTCATTACGCATTGCCGGATCTGCTCGTCACTTTGCCCCTGCTCTGCTACTTGCATGGCGTGGTCCGACTCCTGTTCGAGTTCGCTCAGGCAAGTGCGTAGACGCTCGGGCACATCATTGCTCATTTCGCACATTTGTGCCGCATTATCAACGCATTGTTCCACTTGGGAAAAACGCTCTCTGAGCTGATTCGCTTGCATGGGTTCTCCTTTGCACGGTGATACGAATATCAATTGGGCGCGCAGGCTTCAAGATAGTTCCATTTAGTTCTATTGCCATTTTCTGCTTGCTTCACCAGGTAATTTATACAAGGCAGGTGTAAAGAAGACGGTGTTTTTGCGCGATGTAATGTCGGCCCGCTTCAGGTAGCGCTTGGCAGACATCTTGCGAGGGATTTGAGATCTTGTCGTTCAATCTTCTATGAAGAGAATTCTGATGCTGCCTCATCATTTCCCGTTCAGAGACCGCCGCGACGCAGGCCGGCAGCTGGCCGCTGCCCTGTTGTATCTGAAAGAAAGCGTTCCGGTGGTGCTGGCTTTGCCACGTGGCGGCGTGCCGGTCGGTTTTGAAGTCGCTCAGTCGTTACAAGCGCCGCTGGATGTGATGCTGGTACGGAAAATCGGTGCGCCCTATTTTCCCGAGCTTGGCATTGGTGCAGTTGCCGAGGGCGGATACCGTGTCAGCAATCGAGATGCAATGGGATACGTGCAAGCCTCCGATGATTACATCGAGGCGGAAACACATCGCCAGATGGAAGAAATCAAACGCAGGCGGCAGCGCTATTGTGCGGGCCGCCCCCTGCTCGATGTTCGCGGGCGCACCGTCATCGTAGTCGACGACGGTATTGCTACCGGCGGCACGATGCGCGTTGCCTTGGAAGCCTTAGCGGCGACAGGACCGGAGCGCCTGATCTTTGCGGTGCCAGTAGCGCCGCGTGAATCATTGGAAGCGCTATACGATGTCGCCGACGACGGCGTTTGTCTGTTATCACCGGAAGGATTTCAGGCAGTTGGTCAGTACTACGCCAATTTCAAGCAAACCACTGACGAGGAAGTTATTCGTCTTCTCAACGCCTCCGTGCAAGAACGGAGGAAGGACTCCACCGATAAGGAGAATATCATGCAAACCATTTCCGAAATCATGACCCGCGATGTGACCGTCGTGTCACCGCAAGACAATATCCAGCGTGCAGCGCAAATGATGCGTGAATGGAATGTGGGGGCATTGCCTGTATGCGATGGACAGAAACTCATTGGCATGATTACGGACCGCGATATCACAATCCGTGCCACCGCTGGCGGCAGACCACCGGAAGAGGTACGCGTAGAAGAAGTGATGACCGACGAGGTGATGTGGTGCTATGAGGATCAGACGGTCAGCGAAGTGCTGCAGCAAATGGGTGATTCTCAGATCCGTCGTATTCCCGTCGTCGATCGCGACAAGCAATTGGTCGGGATGGTATCACTTGGCGACATCGCGACGCGCCATGCGGCAGATACCGATGACACATTGGAAGATATTTCCACGCCTTCCGAACCAAACCGTCAAGGGACCGATGAAACTCGCTTACGCCGTCCGTCTTCGGACCAGGCGGAAGGTCGCTTCTGAGCTGCCGATGAAGCACCGCAAGCTACCCAAACATATTGGATTTATTCCGGACGGCAATCGGCGCTGGGCGCAGCGCCGAGGTATGCACAAGCAAGAGGGGTATGCGTTCGGCATCGATCCCGGATTCGCTCTCTATGAGCAATGCAAGCAATACGGTATCGAAGAAGTTTCCGTATATGGTTTTACACAAGACAACGTAAAGCGCCCCGCAGAACAAACCATGGCGTTTCGTGCTGCGTGCGTAACCTTTGCACAGCAGTTGTACGAGCGCGGAGCCGCATTACTGGTGGTGGGAGATGAGACTTCTGAGCAGTTTCCGCCGGAACTACGGCTGTTCCGTGAACGTAGAGGCAACGGTATCCGGGTGAATTTTCTGGTGAATTACGGATGGCAATGGGATCTTGCTGGATTGAAGCACGGGGAGATTCGTTCAAAAGAGGTGTCACGTCTGGATATGGTAGTGCGCTGGGGCGGCGGCCGGAGATTAAGTGGCTTTCTCCCCGTGCAATCCGTGTATGCGGATATCTTCGTGATCGAGGATTACTGGCCGGATTTTAAGCTACGCCACCTGGATGAAGCCTTAGCGTGGTTTGCACAGCAGGATCAAACGTTGGGAGGTTAACTAAGCAAGGTCCGTCCACTCTTGCTCAAGACGCTTTCTTTCAGTCAGTTGGTATGCGGTTTGCAGCGTCTTGCATCCGTCTCTGCAGTTGAACCAAGGAGGATGTCATGCCCAAGAAATCCATCAGGAATGCGATCACGAACACGTTATCGCCTACCATTACCAACATGATCCGCATGGATCACACCGCTGTTCTTGAAACTTTTCACCAATACGAGGCGGATTCCAGCCCTCAGACCAAGAAGGCATTGGTGAATACGGCTTGTCTTGCACTGGAAATCCATACCCAGCTGGAGGAAGAAATTTTTTATCCGGCTGTGCGCCCCATCGTTTCCGACAGTGCCGTTCTCGACAAGAGCGTACCAGAGCATAATGAGATGCGCCGCCTGATTGGCATGCTGCGTTCAATGGAGCCGTCCAGTCCGGTATACGATGAAACCTTCATGCGGCTGATGCGCAACGTGTTGCATCATATCGCGGATGAAGAAACCATCTTGTTGCCGGATGCAGAAAGAGCGCTCAGTGATCGCCTCAGCGAACTCGGTGCAGAAATGACGAAGCGCCGCGTGCAATTGACGGCATCGCATGCGAGCGAGATCGCCGTGAATACAGTGCGCGGGTTCCCGACCAGTTCCATGCTGGTTGCTGCAGGCGCTGTGCTGGCAGGCACTTATCTGGCGCGGCGCGCCTTCGAAGGACAGAGCTACAGCAAACGTCAGTAGCCTATCCCGAATGGGAATAGCAGCAAATGCAGCGGCGTGCATGCTGCCCTCTCTATCTTTATGGGTTGAGCCGTCCTTTTTTGTCGACCGGCAGAGGAGCGAATGAAGATTCATGTGCTGGGATTGCGCGGACTCGGGCCGATGAAATTAATCAAAGATTCGGTGCGAGACTTTTTTGCCGACGATATGACAACTTATGCCTCGGCACTCTCCTACCAAATCTTCTTTTCGCTCTTCCCTTTCATCATATTTCTGATTGCGTTGCTCGGCTTTCTGCAACTGTCGAACTTCTTTGACTGGCTGCGGATGCATGCGCAGATGGTGCTTCCTGAGCAAGCCATGCAACAAGTAAATCTGGTCATCGACGATCTGCAGCAGCCGAAAGGAGGACTACTTTCCTTCGGCGTGATTGTCGCGTTATGGACGGCATCTTCGGCGGTACGGGCGACCATGCATGCCTTGAACGTCGCCTACGACGTGCAGGAGGGAAGACCGGCATGGAAGCTCTATCCGCTTTCTATTCTGTACACGCTTGGCATCGCTGGCATGCTGATTGTAGCGTCGGCGTTGTTGATCATCGGGCCGCAGGCGATGCAGTGGCTGGCGTATCAGGTCGGGATGGAGCAGCTTTTCGTGAACCTATGGACTTGGCTACGCTGGCCAGTAGCGCTGCTGTTGATGATGTTGGCCGTCGCGGTAATTTATTATGTCGCGCCGGATGTGGAACAGGATTTTCGCTTCATCACTCCCGGTTCGGTGCTGGCCGTCATCGTCTGGCTTTTGGTGTCGTTTGGCTTCAACTACTATGTCAGTCATTTCGCTGACTATAATTCCACTTATGGCAGCATCGGCGCTATCATCGTGCTGCTGCTATATCTGTTCATTTCATCCGCAGTTCTGTTATTCGGCGCGGAAGTCAACGCGGTGATCGAGCGCCATTCGCCGAGGGGAAAAAAACCTGGAGAGAAGAAGCTGCATGAGAGAGCATTTTAAGCCGTAAGAATCCAAACCCCGAAACAGATAAGGCGTATGATTGGCGCTCCGCACATCTTGGAGCCCCAAAAAAACATGGCCTTTGCTTCACCATCCCTGACAGCGGCGCTTGAGCTGACGGTCGATGCGAACGCACCGCTGACATTCGATTATCCAGACTTGCCTGACACTGGCGCCATCTGCATCGGTCTTTCGTTTGACGTAGGTCACCAAACGACGTTGTATGCCTACGCGTTAAAGCACACGCAGCCTGACGAGCATGCCAGGGCAGCACGTTTTCTGCGCCGAGAAGACAGTCTGCGTCACTTACTTGGCCGTGCCATGCTGCGCCGGATTGCTACCCATTACGGTGGCGCCGATCCAACACAGACGATACAGACCAACCCGTGGGGTAAGCCGGAACTGGCGGGTTGCACGGTAGGATGCAATATCAGTCACGCGGGGACGCAAGTATGGGTCGCACTATCCCGATTTCAACGCATCGGCATTGATATCGAGCGGGCGAATGCGGTACACGATGTGCGCGATATCACGTCCGCCTTTCATCCGGAGGAAATCGCTGCCTTGAACGAGATCGCCGACAAGAGAACGGCAGTGATGCGTTGTTGGAGCCGCAAAGAGGCTGTTTCCAAGGCA
Source organism: uncultured Noviherbaspirillum sp. (assembly GCA_965974465.1). Classification (GTDB taxonomy): domain Bacteria; phylum Pseudomonadota; class Gammaproteobacteria; order Burkholderiales; family Burkholderiaceae_D; genus Noviherbaspirillum. The sequence goes on along the minus strand of CBHCMF010000077.1, from coordinate 2,331 downwards.
ACCGGAATGGGTTTGTCGCTGCCCTTGCATGCTTATGCAGTCGATTGCGACGCCAGGTCATCCGGATGGTTACGTCTGGCACCGCTCAATACCGCGCGCGATGCATGGACCACTCTTGATCTTTCTGTCGGTCCGGATTATGTGGGGGCGCTAGCGGTCGAGGGGCGTTGCAGTCAGGTCACCGTATTGAAGCTGGGGCTTATGTAACATGCGGCTTTTTTGTTGCGGCGGTGTGATTCCCTTGCCCCAAATGTTTTCATTCAAAGTCGAGCATGTGTCCTAGCTTCTGCTGTTTCGTGCGTAGGTAGCCAACGTTGTGTGGCGTGTGCGCGGTCAGCACCGGGATCCGCTCAACAATGTGCATGCCATAATCCGCCAATTTTTTCATCTTCTTTGGATTGTTGGTCATCAGGCGGATGGTTTTCACGCCGAGGTGGACGAGCATCTGTGCCGCGACTTGATAGTCACGGGTATCGACCGGCAAGCCGAGTGCGAGATTGGCTTCGACCGTGTCTTGTCCCTGATCCTGCAATTGGTAGGCGCGGATTTTGTTTGCCAGGCCGATGCCGCGGCCTTCATGGCCGCGCAGGTAGATCACGGCCCCCTTCCCTTCGGCGGCGATCATTGCCAGCGCGGCATCGAGTTGTTCGCCGCAGTCGCAGCGTAGCGAGCCAAGTACATCGCCTGTCAGGCATTCCGAATGCACACGCACCAGCACCTTTTCCTGACCGCTGAGCTCGCCTTTGACGATCGCGACGTGCTCAACCGTTTCCCCAATTGGCTGATACACGTGTATGCGGAACTCACCATGCTTGGTCGGAAGTAGCGAGGTAGCGACGTGATCGAAAATCTTGTCGGAGCCGGTTGTTGCTGTATTGTCATCTCCGGTGTTATTCATGAGGTAATCCTAAAAAGCATGACCGGCGTTTTTGCCGTCTGCGGAAAACGGTAGTCATTCCGCGTCGTCCGACACATTGCCAAACTTCTGCACGCTTGTTATGCATGGAGCTGCCGGACGCGCACTGTCTATTTACCTCTATTGTAAGGGCTTGCGTCTTTGCAAGCACGGCTCTGTGCATTAAGGCGCCGCGCAGGAATAACTTGTGCGAGTTATTCCTGCGCGGTGCCTAGAGCGGTTTGAGTGCGCATGCAAGGGAGGTCAGGTCCGGCCGAGATCCCCCTTTCACGCGTATTCAAATTGCAAATTGCTCTAAGAAGGGAAATGTCTCTTTCTCCTTCCTTTTCTTCACTCTCCTCAAGTGTTGGCTTCGGTCAGTCTTCCGCTCTGGAAGTCCGCGACGGCCTGTTCGACTTCTTCGACGGTATTCATAACAAAAGGGCCATATTGCACAATGGGCTCTTGCAACGGTTTCCCAGCAAGCAAGAGAAAGCGTGCCCCCTCTTCCCCTGCACGGACTTCGATCTGGTTGCCGGGTGAGAGCAGGCCGGCGTTTTGGGTCTGGAGCGAGCGAGATGCAGTGACTGGGCCAATGTTCAAGCTGCCTTCATAGGGATACAGGAATACATTGTGTTCCGTGTTCACCTTGTGCAAGAACGCGACACCCGCCGGAAGCTCGATATCGAAATACAGGGGGTCGGTGCTTAGGCCTTGTATCGGGCCGTAAACGTTATTGTTATCCACGTCCAGCGTCCCTGCGATGACCTTGGCATGACCACCTTCCGGCAGTGCAACGACAGGGATGTCGGATGAGGGAATGTCGCGATAGCGGGCCGGTTTCATTTTTTCCTTTGCCGGCAGGTTGATCCATAACTGAAAGCCACGCATGCGGCCCTCTTCTTGTTGCGGCATCTCGGAATGCACTATGCCGCGTCCGGCAGTCATCCATTGCACGCCACCGCTTTTGAGCTCGCCCACATTGCCGAGATGGTCTTCATGCCGCATGTGGCCGTCAAGCATATAAGTGACGGTCTCGAAGCCGCGATGTGGATGGGGCGGAAAGCCAGCGATATAGTCGTCTGGATTGTCCGAAGAAAACTCATCCAGCATCAAAAAAGGATCAAGCCGCGTGTCCTTCCCTTGCCCCAAGCTGCGACGCAACTTGACGCCAGCACCATCGGAGGTGGCGCGACTTTCGATCACGCGTTGCAAGGTACGAGAGGTATGAGTCGCATCCATGGCAATGCCTTTCAATATGTTCTAGTCTGTAGTTTGACGTATTCGCTGCAGTGTTATCGCACCGTAGGAAAAAATCTATTTTCCTGCTGAAAATATCCTACGAATTTTCAGGTTATTACAGGGAACATTGAGCTGGTTTATGTTTCTAACTCGACTTCTTGCACGATATGAGAAATCGTATATGCACTTAATCT
>CBHCMF010000076.1:0-19649 GCA_965974465.1 uncultured Noviherbaspirillum sp. | reverse complement strand
AATGCGTTCTGCTGCGTTGGAAATAGTCGCCCCAACACAGAGCCAGAAGGGAAGTGAATCATATGATAATGACTGTCGTAAAGGTCACTTACGTGGTCAATCGCTGCGGGCACGTCGGTTGCAATGTCTTGATACAAGGTGCCACCGAAAGCGACATTAATCAGTTGACAACCACGACAAATGCCAAGAATTGGCTTCCCAGCCTCGATAAATTCGTGGAGCAATTCTAATTCGTACATATCGCGCGCACGATCGCCACTCCATTCAGGCCGAGTCGCCTTTTCCGAGTAAGTTTGCGGAGAGACATCTGCCCCTCCTTGAAGCACCAATCCGTCTAAATGCTTGGCATAATCGCGCAGGCGTATATTACTTGGGTGCAACATTCCATCCGTGTTGACGGTGGGAATCATGAAAACCATCACATCGCGTGACATGACCCACTGCGCAATGGATTCCTCCAAGTACTGCAGTGTCTTGCTGCGCAGCCCTTTTGCGCCTTGCTCTGGATGGAAGATACGCGCAGATACCCCAATTTTCAGTGTCCTTTGCGTAAGACGCCGCAAAAGGCGGTCTGAAAAGGCACGGATTCTTGCAGATATGACGCGCTGCGTTTGTGCCCATGACGTCTCATATTGCGGAGATCTAGGCAGCGGTTCCTGAGTAGACGGGGCTTCTGTAAGCCCGTTGTCATTGGAAAAAGCAGGAGGACTTGTTTTTTGAGGGGTGGTTGCAGGCATACATTGGTTAAACAGCAGTTATCACCATAGAAATACGTTAAGTCTGCGGTAATAGGTCAACAGTCCCTAGAAGAACAGATAATTGACTAATTACACAGAAAGCAGCATAGGAACATTGACTCTGACCTATTTCTTGCCGACACGTTCCATCCTTCCCTCCACCCCGACAGCAAGGCCACTAATGGTCTCCAGTGACCATATAATGCCGCTTCGTTCACCTAAATCCCTCAATTTGCTCCCAATGATTACGATTTATCATAATCCCCGCTGTTCCAAGTCACGCGAAGCACTTGCCTTGGTTGAACAATTCGCCGCCTCCCGAGTGCTGGCCATTAACGTAGTGGAATATCTGAAAACCCCACTTACGGTTGCGCAACTTACCACCTTGCACAAGCAGCTCGCTTGCAATGTTCACGACATGGCACGAAGCAATGAGGAGGAATATGCTGATCTTGCCTTGGAAAAGGCGGACGATAAGACACTATTGGAAGCAATTGCGGCACATCCGGAATTGCTGCAGCGTCCGATTGTTGTTTACAACGGACGTGCCATGATCGGCCGGCCACCGGAGTCGTTGCGCGAATTGTTGAACTAATACTACAAGCGCGACGATGGAGGCGTTGTCCGTCAGGAGGCGCCCTTCGGCATGATCCCGTATTTTTTCAGGATGACTTGGTAAAGGTCTGCCAGTAATGCCAAGCGGGGATTGGCCGAATCAAGACTGCGCGCGGCTTCAATATAACTTCGCGCTTGGTCGCCCAATTTGTTCTCCCAGCCAACGTTTTCAAGGTACTTGAGAACGGCGACTGCTGCATTGAACACGACTTGCGGATTATTTGGCAGCTTTTCGACGGCGGCCGTCATCAGTTCGACTGCGCCGTGGTAATCGCCCTGCTTGGCTCGTTCGGCGCCGGAGGAGACCAGCTCAACAACTTGCCGGCGACTTTCTTTAACAACCACTTCTGCCAATTCGGGGCGACCAGCCTGTTCGAATACGCTTATCGCTTTTGCTAGAGAGGCATCGTCGGCGGCGTTGCTCATCACATCGCGCATGACTTCTGAGGCCCTATCATCAAGTTTATGGTGCAAGCAGTTCTTGGCCAGTTCCATCTTCATGTCGTTCGAGATGCCGATTGTGTCGCGACAAGCAACAACCGCCGCGCTCAATTCCTCAGCCGCTTTTTCAGCATTGCCCAATTCTGTTTGCAACAGAGCAGAGGATAGTGCCTTACAAGCCGGTGTCTTATTCAGACCACCTAGGGATTTCTCCAGATCACGAATCACCATCGCCGTTTGCTGCGTGTCCCCCTTCGCCACCAGTGCGCGTACTAGACGGACATGGTCTTCTGGGTCGCGAAACTCAGAATACTTCGCCTTGGCGATAACTTTTTGATATGACTTTTCCGCCGTTTCGACGTCGCCAGTTTCCAGCGCCACATCACCTAATTTACGTAAGCGGCGCACAGCATGCGGCGAAATGGCGACTGCACCAGCCAGTGCGTCTTTTGCCTGCGGCAGCTGGTCCATTGCTTCATGCGTTTTTGCCAGCCAGTCGTAAGCGTCCATGTATTTGCGATTTTCTGCCACGAGCGTGGCCAGCAATTGTTCAGCTTCGCCGTATGCACCTTGCATGAACAGTGTCTTCGCAAGACCGAGACGCGCCCAGGCAACCGCCTTGGTGGCGAGGAGATGTTGATAGATACTTTCCGCTTCTGCAGCCTCGCCGAGAATCAGGTGCAGCTCGGCCCGCAGGCGCATGAAATCGATCGCATATTTGGGATACTTGACTTCGCCGATCTTGCAGATATCAATGGCTTCCGGCAGGTTACCGTGTTCCATCAGATGATAGGCCGGAAGGAAGACGGTACGCTTTTCGATCGCGCGCGCGATGCGGTCCATCAACGTATCAGCGGTGAATGGCTTAAGAATGTAGTCGGTAGGAGCAAGTTCGGCTGCACTGACGACCTTTTCATATGCGCGCTCGGCAGTAACGATGATAAAAACGGTCCACAGGGGAATTAGCTTGTTGTGGCGCAGATCTTCCAATAGTTGCTGACCGTCCTGGCCATCTCCCAGATCGTACTCGCACAGAATGAGGTCGTAGGACTTGTTTTTCAGCGGTCGGATCGTGGTACCGGCGCTAACTGCGTGGTCGATTTTCGTAATACCGCAGAGATTGAGCATATTGTGAACGCTGGCGCGCATACCAGAGTGGGGCTCAACGATCAATGCGGTCAAACTGCGAAGCACTGTCATCTGTATTCCATACGTCGCATATTGGTCTATGCGGGGCCACAAACCACGACAGGCCGCCGCCCAATGATTCCTAACGACAAAATACTCCTCTCAGACCGAAAAGCAAACCTCATTGCGTGGCCGAGCGCCAACGCCCTGAAAGGTGAGGTGTGAATTCCGTTGAATTGCGCTCAGCAAAAAAGACAGGACCAGCTAACCAGTTCAGCAATCACGAAAGCCGCCGCCGACCAGATCACCGTTGAGCCAAACGGCAAGCAGAACACAACGCCCCACAACTTGAAAAGTAAGTCGCCTGGAAGACGCCCGACACGCAGTTTGTCGAACCATGGCAACAGTGGATAGAAGACCAACAGCCCAATGAAGATGGCAGCAACCCAGCGGATCATGGATTTCCTTTCTCAGCCTACTAGCTCAGCGCAGCAGACGCCCCACTGTGACGACGATCATCGACAGCAGCAAGGTCGACGCAAAGGGTAAGGAAAACCTCTTACCCCATAGCGTAAAACGCACATCACCGGGCAAGCGCCCGATGCCGAGCCTTTCCAGCCATGGCAACGTGGCGGAAAAGATGATCAGGACAAGGAAAATCGCGAGAACCCAACGGATCATACTTGGCTTACAAGAAGGTTGTTGTCATTTTATTAAAATTCTTCCTCATAGCCGGTAGCTGCGGTCATTACGGGCGAACTTGTCGGGCAGTGCGGCGTGTTTCCCAACCACGAGGACTTTGAAGAGCTCCCCCATTTCTGCAGGAGAAATCAGCTTTTGAAGGGCGTTTGCCTGCGGTAGATAGCGTTTCTGGTCGTCGGGCGAAGTCCGCAAAAGGAGGTCGCCAATGCCGGCGTCGAGCAGAAAGGCTGCCTGACTGGTGTAGCCGAGCATTTCCAGACCACCGTCAACGGCAGCACGTGCCATCGCGGTGAAATCGACATGGGCAGTGACGTCTTGCAAGCCAGGGAGGAAAAATGGATCAGGATGCGCATGATGGCGGTAATGACACATCAGGGTACCCTGAGAGCGCTGACCAAGATAATACTCATGCGCGGGAAAACCATAGTCGACCAGAATCGCGGCGCTGCCGCGGCCTGTTTCATCGTAGCCAGCGCCCAGCATTGCTGCGAGCGAACGCATGAATCCCTCAGCAATTGGATGCACTTCTGTCAGGTAGCCTACCGGTAGTGCATCGGCGTCTGGAATTTGGGTGATCAACGCCGGATCGCATGGGCGGTCACGGAACACAAAATGCTTGTCGGACAGGCCGACGCCCCGCTCCTTCCAGCCCTGGTCCGTCTTCACAACAAGATTTACTGGCATGGCATCCAGCACTTCGTTACCGATCACGACACCGGCAAACGAGGGGGGAAACTGATCAAGCCAAGTTACCTGCGGGAAATTCCGCAACGTTTGCTCTTGGCGCGCGCGCAATTCGCCCGAAACTTCGACGATCGAATAGCGATGGATTGACACGCCCATCGCGTCCAGTTCAGTCAAAATGTCGCGTGCAAGCTTACCGGTGCCAGCACCGAACTCCAAAATTTGCAACCCGGTTTGTGCCATGAGGTCGGCAGCGACGTGTGCGAGGGCGCCTCCAAAAAGCGGCGAGATTTCTGGCGCAGTTGTAAAATCTCCGTCTTTGCCAAGTTTTGCCGCCCCGCCGCTGTAATAGCCGAGGCCCGGCGCGTACAGCACCAATTCCATGTACTGTGTGAAGGAAATCCAGCCGGAATTGCGTCGAATATCGTTGGCAATCAGGTTGCGCAAAGCGCGTGACGCACTTTGGGCGTCGGGAGAAGGTTCGGGCAGTTGCAGTTGCATGTTCGATATTGTATTGAAATCGGCTCGGCGCTTGTAAAAAACAAATCCATGCCGGGCGGTTCGATTCACGCCGTGGAATAAATGACAACCTCCACAGGGACCACAACGATTCTATGACCACAGAAAACCAGAAAGTTGCACTAGTGACCAACGGTGTTAAGCGCCTCGGACACAGCATAGCGCTGACGCTTGCGCAACGTGGTTGGAATGTGGCTGTGCATTACGAACAGTTACAGGAGTTACAAGAAGAAGCACAGGCCACCGTCCGCGACATTGAGCGATTGGGACGGCGCGCAATCGCATTGCCATGCGATCTTGCTGATGAGAACGGTGTAAAGGCTCTGTTGCCGCAAGCGGCACAGACTCTTGGCCCCGTCTGCTGTGTGGTCAACAACGCCTCCTTATTGAAGCGCGATAGCGTTGCCGACTTCTCGCTCGCCGGTTTCAACAAGCACATGCACGTGAATCTGGGGGCGCCGATCCTGCTGGCGCAGGGGCTGTACAACGCAACGCCGACGGGTAAACAGTCTGTTGTCGTTAATCTGATTGACCATAAGCTATTTAACCTAAATCCCGATTTTCTGTCCTATACGCTGTCGAAGGCAGCCTTACATACTGCGACCACGATGCTGGCGCAGGCTTTGGCGCCAAAGGTACGCGTGGTCGGCATCGCGACTGGCATCGCGCTCGTGTCGAGTAGCCAAACCGACGCAGGCGCTGCCGAGACCCATGTGGCGCCACCTGGCTTTACCAGCACACAGGACGATATTGCAAACACGGTAGGCTTCGTTGTTGATAACCCGGCGCTTACCGGTACCACCCTGCTGGTCGATGGTGGCCAGCATTTACTTCCTCCGCAACGCGACATCCAGTCCGCTGCCAAATAATTCAGACATCATGCTCTCTTCCCTCTCGCACCCTAGCCTTGCCGATTGCCGCCGTCTCTTTCTGCGCAATTACGAAGTGATGATCAACATCGGCGTTCACGAATTCGAAAAGAAAGGCGAACAGCGCGTGCTGGTCGATGTGGACCTGTTTATTCCGCTGTCGGAATCAACACCGAAGGGAGATCATTTACACGAGGTCGTCGATTATGACTTCATGCGGGACACTATCGCCAAGCGCATGGCGCAAGGACATATCCACTTGCAGGAAACACTATGCGATGACGTGGCGCGCGCTATGCTGGCGCACCCGAAGGTGCGTGCAGTAAGAGTTGCGACCCAGAAGCCGGATGCCTACCCGGATTGCGATGGCGTCGGCGTGGAAGTCATCCACATCAAGGACTGAAGATGGAGCTGCAAATGAAGGAAGTTATGCCTTTCCCTGCGATTGCTGACGCGCAGCAGACAGATGACGTGGTCAGCGCGAAGAAAGCAGAAAAGACCGCTTACGAAAACAACAAGCTGCACAAGCGCCTGTGCCGCCTGGTCGGCCAAGCGATCGGCGACTTTAACATGATCGAGGAGGGCGACAAGGTCATGGTCTGCCTGTCCGGCGGCAAAGATAGCTATGGCTTGCTCGACATTCTGCTGACCTTGCGCGAACGCGCACCGATTCATTTTGATATCGTCGCGGTCAATCTCGACCAAAAACAGCCAAACTTTCCCGCGCATGTCTTGCCGGAGTACTTGACGAAAATCGGCGTGCCTTTCCATATCGAGAACCAGGATACCTACAGCATCGTCAAGCGCCTCATCCCGGAAGGGAAAACCACCTGCTCTTTATGCTCAAGGCTGCGTCGCGGCATTCTTTATCGCGTTGCTGACGAACTCGGCGCCACCAAGATCGCACTTGGCCATCACCGCGACGATATTCTGGAGACCTTCTTCCTGAACATGTTCTTCGGCGCCAAGCTGAAAGGCATGCCACCCAAATTGCAATCCGATGACGGCAAGCACATCGTGATCCGTCCGCTGGCCTATGTGAAGGAAGCGGATATGGAGCGTTATGCTCAAGTCAAACAATTTCCGATCATCCCTTGCGACTTGTGTGGCAGCCAGGAAAATCTGCAGCGCAAGCAAATCAAGGGCATGCTCCGCGAATGGGAAAAGAAGCATCCAGGCCGGGTGGAGAATATTTTCTCGGCCTTGTCGACGGTGGTGCCATCACACTTGATGGATAAGAGCCTGTTCAATTTCATGGATTTGAAAGCGACAGGAGAAGCATCGCCAAACGGAGATATTGCATTTGATGAGGAGCCCTGCGCACCGCCTTCTGCGAATGTCGTGCAGTTCAATCTCAATGATCAAGATTAATTAGTACTGGTGTAGCCCGGTTATCGGTGCGTTACCTTTTTTCTGCCAATGCATGGCAGTCGTTAATCCAATTCTGCAGGCGCTTCGCTGCGTGCTCTTTCTGTGCTGGTGTCGCAACATTGACGATGACGGTCACCAGCTGCGCCATCCCGTCTATCGTGGCACCGAAGAAGTCCTTATTTTCCGTATAGGGGAAGCGCTTCTTCAAGTGGCGGTCGATGTAGTCCTGCAGCATCGCTGCGACAACGTCGTGCGGCGGGCGCTCGGACAGAATTTTTTTCAACATCTGGAGCATTTCTTGCTGCCCCCGCAGCCGCTCTGCCATCCATAAATCCTCATTCAGCGGCCGTGCATCGGACGCTGCACGGATTTGCGCCTCTTGCTGGTCGCTAAAGTTACCGAACCAGTACTCGGCCTGCCTCAGGACTTTTTTGTAGCGAAGCCGTTGACGCTCCTCAAGAGAGCCATGTAAATATTCTCTACGATACTTTTCGTTGTTAGACGCAAATTTCTTTTCGAGATGCGCGATCTGCTCTTGATCTAGGTTGAGCGCCAGTTCAGTCAGCGCAGGGATGGCTTTGTCGGCGGCCAGTACAGCGCGCTGGTGGAGCACAAGAAAATTGCCATGCACTTCTGCTGGGGTGATCGCACCGCGTTGGAGATCTTGCTGCGCTTTTTCCAACAATTGCGCATAGTCCCTAAGCTGCGTATGACGATGCCACTCAAACAGATGAGCAATGCGGGTCTTGACCCATGGTTTCTGTTCCTGCGTGAAATCCACATAATTGTTTAACCACCAATAAACGAACGTCTCGCCATTCGCATACACGAACCGCAACGCACTACATCCGGCCAACAGACAAACAAACAGAAGCAAGCTCATTGTCAGCGAAAGGGCGGGAGAGGAACGCGTGATAAAATTTTGCACCACTTCAATTGATCTTCCATGAATATTGTCATTCTCGCTGCCGGCATGGGAAAGCGCATGCAATCCTCACTGCCGAAGGTGCTACATCCGCTGGCTGGCAAGCCGCTGCTGTCGCACGTCATCGATACCGCACGCGCACTAGTGCCGAGCGGACTCTGCGTTATTTACGGTCACGGCGGGGAAGTCGTGCCGCAAGCGATGCAAGCACCGGATATCTATTTCGCCAAACAGGAGCCGCAACTCGGCACGGGCCATGCCGTGATGCAGGCGGTCCCGCATTTGCAGGATGATGTCCCAACGCTGATCTTGTATGGAGATGTGCCACTGACAACACGCGATTCCCTGCAGCAACTATTAGACAGCGCTGGCCACGATAAGTTGGCGATACTGACCGTGGAACTCATGGATCCTACCGGCTACGGTCGGATTGTCCGGCAACAAGGAAGCATTGTTGGCATCGTCGAGCAAAAGGATGCAACAGAAGAGCAGCGTGCCATTCGCGAAGTCAATACCGGCATCATGGTTGTACCGACCCCAAAGCTCAAAAAATGGCTCAACACGTTGTCGAACGACAACGCGCAGAAGGAGTATTACCTAACCGATATCGTCGCACGTGCAGTAGCCGACGACGTGCAGGTCGTTTCAGCACAACCGTCGGCAGTATGGGAAACCTTGGGCGTCAACAGCAAGGTCCAACTAGCGGAGCTGGAGCGTATCCATCAGCGCAATATCGCTGACGCACTGCTGGAACAAGGCGTCACCCTTGCAGATCCAATGCGCATCGATGTGCGAGGTCGCTTGTCATGCGGCCGCGATGTCAGCATTGACGTCGGCTGCGTATTCGAAGGGAAGGTTGAGCTGGAGGACGGTGTAACGATCGGCGCGCATTGTGTCATCAAAAATGCACGCATTGCGAAAGGGGCGAACATCAAACCGTTCTGCCATATCGAAGATGCCGTGATCGGTGCCATGTCCATGATCGGGCCCTATGCCCGCCTACGACCGGGCACTGAACTAGCTGAGGATGTTCATATCGGGAATTTCGTCGAAGTGAAAAACAGCCAGATCGCTGCAAACAGCAAGGCGAACCATCTTGCCTATGTCGGCGATGCTACCGTTGGTTCGCGTGTCAATATCGGTGCTGGCACGATCACCTGCAACTACGATGGCGCGAATAAATTCCGCACGGTCATTGAAGACGATGTCTTCATTGGGAGTGATACGCAATTGGTGGCACCAGTGCGCGTCGGCAAAGGCGCTACGATTGGTGCTGGCACGACCCTGACCAAGGATGCGCCTGAAGATAAGCTCACCCTTTCCCGCAGTAAGCAAATGACCATCGATGGATGGAAACGGCCGGTGAAGGTAAAGAAGTAAGCATCCTCAGCGGCCATTTCATTTAGCCACATCAGCTTGAAACCGACAGGCCACTAGGAGACAGAGCGCTCAGCACTGGCTCCGACGGCCTGTTGCCGTATCTGGTTCATCAGGGCGGCGAGCGTTGTCGCATCGTATTGCGCCCAATAGGCGAAAATTTGCGTACGCCCACGCGAAGAACGCGTTGCCGCATCGCCTTCATCCCACATCACCAAGTCGATACGCCGCCTTTTGGTCGGGCGAAAATTGCTCGCCGCATGCCACGCAACGACTCGAGTGCCGAAAATCGTTTTCACGATAAAGCCCTTGTCGTTGAGGGTAAGCGTACTTAGACCAGGAAAATGCTGCAGCAAGCCGATCATCCCCGCAATGACAGCAATGAGCGCTAACTCCATGTAGCGCTCTTTTGTGGACACCGCCACACCGACTGAGATCAGCGCCACCGAGAGCAACAACAAGAGCGGGAGAATCCGCGCCCGCAGGACGACAGGAAGGGTGACTGTTGCTGCATTGTTTTTTTCAAGAGGCATGACATTCGATGAAGGAAGGAGAGATAGGTTTTCAGCTTGATTTGCGCTTGCCAAACAGGATATGCATGACCAACACATACAGTCCCGCTGCGGCACCGATGATGGCGACGGCCACCAAGAATCTGCCCAACAGCGTCAGATAATAGCGAACGGGGCTGCGCTCTTTCAATGCCTGGTCCGCTGCTTCGCGGTGTTGCCGTTTTTCCGCCGCCAGGGTTTCGCGTTTGCGGACCACCGTTTCGCATTGCACATCGCCGTGACAGGAAGCGACAGCCCGGTCAATATGGGCTTTCGATTCGGAGGCATTATCTGCCATGGCAGGTGGTAGCTGCAGGAGGCTACAGGCGAGGATGAAGATAAGGCGGACGATGGCACGCATGCTGAGGTCACTTGAAGGCAACAGGGGACTATACCGGCATTTCCTGTTCGACGCTTAAAGAACGACACGCGTTTCAAACTTACTGCGGTGGATGGAAAAGAAGCTGCGCACATTGCGCACATTGACATGCGAAGCAAACAAGCGATGGGCGAGCGCGTGATAGGCGGGCATATCAGCCACCTGCACGACCAACACGAAGTCGGGGCCGGGGGACACGCGATAGCATTGCAACACCGCCACTTCATGGGCGACCACCGCTTCGAACTCGGCCATTTTTTCGGTGGCCTGATGATCGAGCGTAATTTCGACTACCGCTGTCAGCGGCATACCTACTTTCTCTGGCGCGACGATGGCAACCTGGCGCTCGATAATGCCGGCCTCGATGAGGCGCTTTACCCGGCGCAAGCAGGTCGGTGGTGAGGCGTGGACGCTGGCCGCAAGCTCGTTGTTGGTTTGCGACGCATCTACCTGCAGCGCATTAAGGATGCGGCGGTCGAGCTCATCCAAGACAAAGTCAGCTTCAGGCATGAATTTAAATAATAAAAACGATATATTTTTGAAATTATATTGCACCACTATCACAAAGAGAAATATTAATTCATTTCTCCTTAAATTTCGCAAACTTATTTCATTACCACTCTTCTACGATACAAGCGTCCATTACCGTCTTGAAGGGAAAAGTTATGTGTGGCATCGTCGGCGCCGTCGCGCAACGCAATATCACCCCGATCCTACTGCAAGGCCTGAAACGCCTTGAATATCGTGGCTATGACTCCTGCGGCGTCGCGCTGCACGTAGACGGCGCGTTGCAACGTTCGCGCAGCACTTCGCGCGTTGCCGATCTGGAAATGCAGGTCGAGAAAGCGAATTTGAGCGGCTTCACCGGCATCGCTCACACTCGCTGGGCTACCCACGGCGCACCGGCCTCGCACAACGCCCATCCACACTTCTCGCGTGAACGTATTGCGCTCGTCCACAACGGCATTATCGAAAACCATGATGAGCTGCGTACCGAGCTAACTGCCGCGGGCTACGTCTTCGAAAGCCAAACCGATACGGAAGTCATCGCGCATCTGATCGACCATATGTATTCCGGCGACCTGTTCGAGACGGTGCAGCAGGCCGTCAAGCGTCTGCATGGCGCCTATGCGATCGCCGTGTTCAGCCGCGATGAGCCGCACCGCGTGATCGGTGCGCGTCAGGGGTCGCCGCTGATCGTCGGTGTCGGCCAAGGAGAAAACTTCCTGGCCTCTGACGCGATGGCTCTGGCCGGCACCACCGACCAGATCATTTATCTGGAAGAAGGCGATGTGGTGGACCTGCAGCTGCAACGCTACTGGATCGTCAATAACGACGGCAAGGCGGTGGAACGCGAAGTGCGCACCGTGCACGCGCATACCGGCGCGGCCGAACTGGGTCCTTATCGCCATTACATGCAGAAGGAAATCTTCGAACAGCCGCGCGCTATCGGCGATACGCTCGACGGTGTGTCGGCCATCATGCCGGAGCTGTTCGGCGACAAGGCTTATGGCGTTTTCAAGAAAATCGATTCTGTACTGATCCTTGCCTGCGGCACCAGTTACTACGCCGGCCTGACAGCAAAATACTGGATCGAATCGATCGCGCACATTCCGGTCAATGTCGAGATTGCTAGTGAATACCGCTATCGCGACAGCGTACCGAATCCGAACGCACTGGTCGTTACCATTTCACAAAGCGGCGAAACCGCTGATACGCTGGCAGCACTCAAACATGCGCGCGCACAAGACATGGTCAACACGCTGACCATTTGCAATGTCGCCACCAGCGCCATGGTACGTGAGTGTATGCTGGCCTACATTACCCACGCCGGCGTGGAGGTCGGTGTCGCCTCTACCAAGGCATTTACCACGCAACTGACTGCGCTGTTTTTGCTGGCACTGTCGCTGGCCCAAGTACGCGGCCGCCTCAGCGACGAACAGGAAGCGGCCCATCTGAAAGCCATGCGCCACCTGCCAGTCGCCGTCGGTGCCGTGCTGGCCTTGGAACCGCAAATCATCGCCTGGGCAGAAGAATTCGCCCGCAAGGAAAATGCCCTGTTCCTCGGGCGCGGACTGCACTATCCGATTGCACTAGAAGGCGCACTTAAGCTTAAGGAAATCTCCTACATTCACGCTGAAGCCTATCCTGCGGGTGAGCTCAAACACGGCCCGCTTGCGCTGGTCACAAACGAAATGCCGGTGGTAACCGTAGCGCCGAACGACACGCTGATCGAAAAGCTGAAATCCAACATGCAAGAAGTGCGTGCGCGTGGTGGTCAGCTTTATGTCTTTGCCGATGCTGATTCACGTATCTCGTCGAGTGAGGGCGTGCATGTGATTCGCCTGCCGGAACACTATGGCCTGCTATCGCCAATCCTGCACGTCGTTCCGCTCCAATTGTTGGCCTATCACACAGCCCTGGCACGCGGCACAGACGTGGATAAGCCGCGGAATCTGGCGAAATCGGTAACGGTGGAATAAGGGAACGGCTCACCGCCAGATGGTTGATCGTTTTGAATTATGTGTGTCAGTTGCCTGATCAATATACAGGCGAAATTGCCACAAAATTCTTTATGACAGGAAACACTACTTTGGTTACTTGAGCCGATTCCCGAGCGACTTAAGAATTGACCTTACGCAAAGCCCCTGAATATTGGGGCGGTTTGCCAAGCTGAACCACTACATATGGTGAGTGGTTGCACGCCAAAGACTGTGTAACATCGGTTCATAACTTGACAGCTTCATGGCGCACTGCGACCATGAAAAGGAAGTCATGCCATTCAAACCATGAAACCGCTCCGTTCCACCCGCCTCGTTGCTGTGCTGGTCACCATCGTCAGCCTGCTGTTTGCGCAGCTGGCGCTGGCGTCGTACGTGTGCCCGGCCATGGCTACTGCGATGCCCGATGACAGCATGCAGGAAATGACGAGTTGCGCGGGCATGGATATGCAACAACCGAGCTTGTGCCATGCGCATCACCATGCCGACCATCAGTCGCTCGACAAGCCAGACTTACCGCAAGTGGCCCCCTTCGTGGCAGTCGGGCCAGTCTTGGCCGTGCTGCCCCTCGACACGCTTGATCCGGTCGTGACCGGGCCATCAGACACCCTCTCTCTTACCCACGCCACGGCACCGCCGCTGGCGATCCGCCTCTGCTGTTTCCGTATTTGACACTCTGCATCGCTTGATTGCTCATCGCGCTTTTGCGTGATGCTGTTCAACGCCTTGAGGAGATCTCATGACTTTTCTGTTTTCCGTGCGCCCAAACCGGCGTGCTCCATCGCGTTTCCGGAATCAACACCTTGCCGTCACGTTCCTAACGGCTTGCTTATTCATATCCCACACCGCTCTCGCAGCGGCCGCTGCCTTGCCGCTTTCCGAAGCGCAGCAGCTCGCCTTGGAACGCTCGCGCCAAGTGGTTGCTCAAGATGCCTCCGTAATCGCGTCACGCGAAATGGCGGTAGCCGCCAGCCAATTGCCCGATCCCGTACTCAAAGTCGGCATCGACAACCTGTCTGTCAACGGTCCCGAACGCGGCAGCCTGACGGCCGATTTCATGACGATGCGCCGCATTGGTGTCATGCAGGAAATCACACGTGCCGACAAGCGTGCCTTGCGCGCCGAGCGCTTTGCACACGAAGCGGAAAAGAATCTGGCCGAAAAAGGCAAGACAATTGTGGTGATCGAGCGCGAGACGGCGCTGGCCTGGCTCGATCGCTACTATGCCGAAGCGATGGCAATGGTCATTGCGGAGCAAGGCGAGCAAGCGAAGCGCGAATTGTTAGCGGCGGAAAGCGCTTATCGCGCCGGCCGGGGCAACCAGGCCGACTTGCTGGCCGCCAAAAGCGCCGTCGTTCAGTTCGACGACCGTATCAGCGACGTCGCGCGTCGGGTGCGCAATGCCAGGATCATGCTTACGCGCTGGATCGGCGAGGCGTCCGAGCGACCGCTCGCCGGCACGCCCGACATGGCCTCAATCCGGCTCGATCCGGACGCGCTCGATACGCAACTGGTTCACCACCCGGACATTGCCGTGCTGACCAGGCAAGCAGACATCGCCCAGATTGAAGCCAGGCTGGCCGAAGCCGGCAAAAAATCCGACTGGACCGTGGAACTGGCCTACCAGCAACGCGGCCCGGCCTATTCCAACATGGTCTCGGTCGGCGTCTCGATTCCCCTGCAATGGGACCAGAAGAACCGCCAGGACCGCGAATTGGCCGCAAAACTCGCGATGGCCGAACAGGCGAAGGCCGAGCGCGACGAGATACTGCGCGCACATGTGGCCGAAACGCGCATCATGCTGGCCGAATGGCAGAACAATCGCGAGCGCCTGTCGCGCTATGCCCATGAATTGATTCCCCTTGCGCAAGAGCGCACCCAAGCCGTGCTGGCGGCCTATCGAGGCGGCCAGGTAATGCTGACCGACGTGCTAGCCGCGCGCCGCAACGAACTCGACGTCCACCTGTCGGCGCTGCAACTCGAAGCCGACACAGCCCAATTGTGGGTGCAATTGAATTTCCTCTTTCCGACGACATACAGTACGGCCGCGACCGGCGTCGCCACTAACAGGGACATGAAATGACACGCAAGACGATTCTTCTCGCGCTGTCCGCGGTCGGTATTCTCACTGTTACTGGCGGCGGCTTGTACTGGGCCGGCATGCAGCATGGCATGCGCACGTATGCATCGTCTGGCGGTAACTTCACTGCGGTCGCTGCCGGCGACAAGATCGATCCGGCCACCGGCAGGAAGGTGCTGTACTGGCACGACCCGAGGGTGCCCGGCCCCAAATTTGACAAGCCGGGTAAGTCACCCTTCATGGACATGCAGCTCGTGCCTGTATATGCCGATGAAGCCGGCAACGACGGCAAGGTGTCGATCAGCCCACGCATCCAGCAAAACCTCGGCATACGAACGGCCGAGGTCAAAGAAGGCCGTTTGATGACGGCACTTGAAGCGGTCGGCAGCGTCACCTACAACGAGCGCGATGTAGTCGTGGTGCAGGCACGCAGCAACGGCTATGTCGAGCGGCTCTATGTACGCGCGCCGTACGATCCGGTGAAAAAAGGCCAGCCGCTGGTGGAATTGTATGCGCCTGACTGGATCGCGGCGCAGGAGGATTATCTCGCCGTGCGCCGCATGCCGAGTGCGGGGCTGGACGGTCTCGCCGATGCCGCGCGCCAGCGCATGCGCTTGGCCGGCATGACGGATGACCAGATTCGCCGGGTGGAATCGACCGGCAGGATTTACCCGCGTATCACGGTCGTCTCGCCGGTTTCTGGCGTGATCACCGAACTCGGCGCGCGCGAAGGCATGACCGTTATGAGCGGTGCACTGTTGTACCGCATCAATGGCCTGTCCACTGTCTGGGTCAACGCCGAAATCCCGGAAAGCGTCGCAGCCCAGGTACGCCTTGGCAATGTGGTCGAAGCTCGCACACCGGCCTTGCCAGGCATGACGTTCAAGGGCAAGGTTGGCGCCTTGCTGCCCGAGATCAACGCTGCCACACGCACGCTGAAAGCCCGTATCGAACTGGCCAATCCGTCCGGGCAACTAGTGCCCGGCATGTTCGCCACCGTCAACCTGACCCCGTCCGCGCGCGAGACGGTACTACTGGTGCCGAGTGATGCCGTGATCCAGACTGGCAAGCGCAGCGTCGTGTTCGTTGCCGACGGCGACGACAAATTCCGGCCAGTCGAGGTCGAGACGGGTGTGGAAGCAAACGGCCAGACCGAGATCCTCAAAGGCCTGGAAGCCGGGCAAAAGGTGGTCGTCTCCGGCCAGTTCCTGGTCGATTCCGAAGCAAGCCTGAAAGGCACGGTCGCGCGTATGAACGATACGCCACAGACAGACAATGCCAAGGCGGCGGGGCCAACGCATCGCGGCACCGGGCGGGTCGAGGAAATCGGCCCCGATGAAATCACGCTGTCGCACGGTCCGGTTCCGTCGCTGCAGTGGGGGCCGATGACGATGGGCTTCAAGCCGCCGGCTGGCGGCTTGCCGAGGAACGTCGCAGTAGGCGACATGGTCGCGTTCGAAATCCGCCAGACCAACGACGGCATGTACCAGATCACGACGATCTCGCCGACGGCCGACAAGAAAGCCGGCACGCCGGGAGGAGCCAAATGATCGCGCAACTCATCCGCTGGTCGATCAGCAACCGCTTCCTGGTGCTGCTGGCGACGCTCGTCTTAACCGCCTGGGGCATCTGGGCGCTGTCGAAGACGCCGCTCGACGCGATTCCCGACCTGTCGGACACGCAAGTCATCATCCGCACGACCTATCCGGGCCAGGCGCCACAGATCGTCGAGAATCAGGTCACGTATCCGCTCACCACGACCATGCTGTCAGTGCCGGGCGCAAAGACGGTGCGCGGCTATTCCTTCTTCGGCGATTCCTTTGTCTACATTTTGTTCGATGACAGCACCGATCCGTACTGGGCGCGTTCGCGCGTGCTGGAATACCTGAACCAGGTGCAGTCACGCCTGCCGACGCAAGCCCGGCCGTCGCTGGGACCAGACGCAACCGGTGTCGGCTGGGTTTATGAGTACACGCTCATCGACAAGAGCGGCAATCTCGACCTGTCGCAGTTGCGTGCATTGCAGGACTGGTTCCTCAGGTACGAGCTGAAGACGGTGCCGAACGTGTCGGAAGTGGCGAGTGTCGGCGGCATGGTGCGGCAATACCAAATCCAGCTCGACCCCGATAAGCTGCGCGCCTACAACATCCCGCATGCCAAGATCATCGAAGCGGTGCAGAAGGCGAACCAGGAAACCGGCGGCTCGGTGCTCGAACTCGGCGAAGCTGAATATATGGTGCGCGCCTCCGGCTACCTACAATCGCTCGATGACTTCCGTAAGATCCCGCTGACAACGAGCGAGTCTGGCGTGCCGGTGCGCCTGGGCGATGTCGCACGTATTCAAGTGGGACCGGAAATGCGGCGGGGCATCGCTGAATTGAACGGCGAAGGCGAAGTCGCCGGTGGGGTGATCGTCATGCGCTCGGGCAAGAACGCACTGGAGACGATCAATGCGGTCAAGGCCAAGCTCGACGAGCTCAAGCCGAGCCTGCCAGCAGGCGTCGAGATCGTGCCGACCTACGACCGGTCGAGCCTCATCAAGCGCGCGGTGGCCAACCTCGAACACAAGTTGGTCGAGGAATTCATCGTCGTCGCACTGGTCTGCGCAATCTTCCTGTTCCACATCCGCTCGGCGCTGGTGGCAATCGTCTCGCTGCCGCTTGGCATTCTGGCGTCCTACATCGTCATGGTTTACCAGGGCGTGAATGCCAACATCATGTCGCTCGGCGGCATCGCGATCGCGGTCGGCGCGATGGTCGATGCGGCGGTGGTCATGATCGAGAATGCACACAAACATATCGAGGCGTGGAACCATGCCAATCCGGGCCGCAGCCTCACGGGCGAGGACCACTGGCGCGTGATTGGCGATGCTGCCGCCGAAGTCGGACCGGCCCTGTTCTTTTCGTTGATCATCATCGTGCTGTCCTTCGTACCGGTGTTCACGCTGGAAGCGCAGGAGGGCAAGCTGTTCTCGCCGCTGGCCTTCACCAAGACCTATGCGATGGCCGCGGCGGCCGGCCTGGCTGTCACGCTGATCCCGGTGCTGATGGGTTACCTGATCCGCGGCCGCATTCCGGATGAGCAAAGCAATCCGCTCAACCGTTTCCTGATTACCGCCTACCGGCCGCTGCTCGATACCGTGTTGCGTTTCCCGAAAACAGTGCTCGCCGTGGCCGATGAGGCCCGCAGTGATTCCCCAGGCGAGGGAGCCGTTGTGGCCCATGTCGCGGCTGGGCGGCGAATTCATGCCGCCGCTCGACGAAGGCGATCTGCTGTACATGCCGTCGGCCTTGCCCGGCATCGGTATCGGAAAGGCGGCTGAACTCCTACAGCAGACCGACCGCTTGATCAAGACCGTGCCGGAAGTCGCCAGCGTGTTTGGCAAGGCGGGACGCGCCGAGACGGCGACCGACCCGGCGCCGCTGGAGATGTTCGAGACCACGATCCAGTTCAAGCCGCGCGACCAGTGGCGGGCCGGCATGACGCCCGACAAGCTGATCGAGGAACTCGACCGCATCGTGAAAGTCCCCGGCCTGTCGAACATCTGGGTGCCGCCAATCCGCAACCGCATCGACATGCTCGCCACCGGCATCAAGAGTCCGGTCGGCGTGAAAATCGCCGGCACGGATCTGCCGGAACTCGACCGCATCACGGGCGAGATCGAGCGTGCCGTGAAAAGGGTGCCAGGCGTATCATCGGCTCTGGCAGAACGCCTGAACGGCGGCCGCTATATCGATGTCAAGATCGATCGCGATGCAGCCGCGCGCTACGGACTGAATATCGCCGATGTGCAGAGCATCGTGTCGGCGGCCATCGGTGGTGAGAACATTGGCGAGACGGTGGAGGGCTTGCAGCGCTTCCCGATCAACGTACGCTATCCGCGCGAAGTGCGCGACTCAGTCGAGAAGCTGCGTGCCCTGCCGGTGCTGACTGAGCGGGGAGCGCAGATCCGTCTTGGCGACGTGGCGACGATCCGCATCAACGACGGTCCGCCGATGTTGAAGAGCGAGAATGCGCGTCTGTCGGGCTGGGTCTACATCGATATTCGCGGACGCGACCTAAGTTCAGCGGTACGCGAGATGCAGCAGGTGGTTGCGAAGGAAGTGAAACTGCCCGCCGGTTACTCCGTCTCGTGGTCGGGGCAATTCGAGTATCTGGAGCGCGCCACGGCCAAGCTGAAGATCGTGGTGCCGGCTACGTTGCTCATCATCTTCGTGTTGCTGTATATGACGTTCAAACGTTTCGACGAAGCTGCACTGATCATGGCGACGCTGCCATTCGCACTGGCTGGCGGTGTCTGGCTGCTGTGGCTGCTTGGACATAACCTGTCGGTAGCCTCCGGCGTCGGCTTCATTGCGCTGGCCGGGGTTGCTGCGGAGTTTGGCGTAATCATGCTGCTGTACCTGAAGAATGCATGGGAAGCGCGGATCGCGGCTGGCAAAACGACCGAAGCCGATCTGGTCGATGCGATACGGGAGGGCGCTGTGCTGCGCGTGCGGCCCAAGGCGATGACGGTAGCAGTCATTATCGCCGGACTAGTGCCGATCATGATCGGTGGCGGCACGGGTTCGGAAGTAATGCAGCGCATTGCGGCGCCGATGGTGGGCGGGATGCTCACTGCGCCGCTGCTATCGATGTTTGTGGTGCCAGTGGTGTATCTGCTGTTGCGCCGCGTGCGCATGGGAGCCCCGGTTTCCAAGAAGATGGACTATGAAACCTAGAGCAATGGGATGGACGCCCCCACTCGTAACGGCATCAAATGTGCCAAAG
>CBHCMF010000075.1:0-19911 GCA_965974465.1 uncultured Noviherbaspirillum sp. | reverse complement strand
CGTTCTTCTGGCCCATTCAGGGCGTCTGCGAAGGTCACTCGTGTTGCATGGACGTCCACATAGGGAACGCCCTCGCAATGACTTGCAGACGGATAGTCGCGCTTTCGATGATCGAGAAATCGCTCACTAGTGACGTAATGATTGATGCCGACGATATCAGGTAAGCAAGGCTCATCGACAAAAAAAGCCATCTGATCTGCCTCAAAACCGGCTTCAAGAAATTCCTTGTACCAAGCATGCGTCGCATCGATGCGGCCGCACAGCAGGTCAAAACAAAGCCAGCGTCGCTCGTTCTCGTAGTCCGCCTGATACTGCAGCCGCGGCAAACTGAATGTCTTTCCCATATCTTCCGTCTGCACCAACACGGCATCAGGCGTAATGCGGCGGATGGCACGCATTGCCAACACGACAGCGCGGCATTCGTTGTACAACGCCTGAAGCATAAGGCGAATATCTTTTCCGTGCGGGTACCAATGTCCATACAAGGCACTGAAGCGTGCCGTTGTCAGTGGTTCATTCACCGGTGTGAAGTGTTTGATCCAAGGATAGCGCCGCGCCACGCGTCGCGCATGCCGCGCAAGCAGTTCGGGGAAATTCGGATCGAGTAGATTGGTGTATCGTGGACCGCTTCCGTGGTGCACCAGACCGGCTATTGGTGCAATGCCTAGTTCTCGCAGACGACGCAAACGTGCGTCGTGCCAACGCCAATCCGCCTGATCTGGCGAGTCGGGTGAGATGGTTTCCCATAAGATCGGATAACGCAACGTCTTGATACCGAGTGCGGCAATCGCGTCGAGATCGTCGATACGATCGACATGCCCTGTTTCTGCGATTTGATTTCGATAATTGTCCTGTATGCGCGCCACGGTGCATTCAATACCGCCCCAAAGTTCGAGCGGTGGCAAATTCTGCCCAATGGGTGGGGAATGATTTTTCAGAGGAGATGAATTCATAACCGGGAATATGGGATTGGAAAAGGAAAATTGCGCCAGGCATATCCCTTGACTGCACGTCAAAATTCATTTGGCGCAAGCACAATCAGCTGCGCCTGTGATAACGCCAATTAATGCTGTCAGAACAAGGAATGCTTCAACCTGTTCCTATCGTTGATGCTGGGGAAGCTGCTTTTGCGGTTGAACTTGTGAAGCTGACTCGACAAAATCAAGATTGTTCCCTTGACAGCATCCCGGTACGGTGACAGATATCGCTGCGGAGCAAGCTTCAGAACGACGCCAACTTAAGGCGATTTCCGGGAAAGATATCTCATTGGCGTGGTGCGGACGGGATGTGCTGCAAGGCGCGAGGAGCGCTGTGCGGCGGGCCACACAAGCGACGAGCAACGCCGCAGTGCGCCCGTCAGGCGTGGAACAAATCGGGAAATTATTCCGTGCACGTTCCTAAGTACCATGTGTACGCGTCAGCTGTACCAACAGCGCCCCCTTCACCATCGACAAGGCCACGTTACTGCCCAATCTAAAGCCTTGCATAGCCGCTGTATCCATTAAGGCCAATACCTGTTCATGCGTCAGATCGTGGAAATCATTCCGTGAATAAAGCACGTCGCGATTTTTCGTATTGAGGTCATTCACTATTTCGTCCGGGGTCATCTTTTACTCCTGAAGCTCATTTTCAGCGAGCGATATGCAAATTGAGCGAAGACACCAAAATAGCTTGGTCAATCTATCGACGCACTGAGATAACTGAACGCTCAAGCATAGGATGCTTGTGACGGCTCAAGTTTTATCAAAACTTTATTGCGCCATCGCAGGAGGGCCACGCCGAACAGGCAGAAAACAGAAGGGAATTTTTACGTGAAGGTCATCCTTGACGTCAGGATGGCGGATTGTTGAAGGCTTCTTCTTCGATACGGTAGTCGTCAGCGCACGTCTTGCTACAAAAACGTCGCACATTGTCCAAAGGTTGATTGCAATACCAACAGGCGCCCTTGGGCTTCAGTGCTGCCGCATTTTTGGGTAGCACTTCACCTTTCTGCTTTCCAGGTTCAGTACAGTCATCAATTTGGTCTGCATCATTCATGATTCAGCCGCCAACAAAAGTACCAAATGAAATGCGCCCGCCGGGCAAGGACAATGCGTGAAGTATAGACGCATCTTCGTCCCAGAAGAAAAAGAGGGAGACAAAAATTTTAATCATTTGCTCATAGCACATCCGCTTGCACATCACCGCAAATGTGTAAGGACATAAATTTCCTTATTGAACTTTTTTCCTTGCTGTCACCTCAAAGTAGACGAATTCACCAAGGGGAAAATCCCGTATATCGCCGCGCCTGGGAGGTAGTGTGTCAGCAGTTCTCGAGTCAGAAAATATGGTTGCCAGCGTCAGCCCAAAGACGGGGGCTATTGAAATTCGTGAAGGTGATTGGAAGGCTTACCTGCAATGTATTTCGCGTAGCAATGAAAACAAGGCCATTCTGGAGCGATATGGCAGCGTTGTTGCCTACAAACGCGCTTGCGCCATAGCCTATCTAGGCAAGCGCGCCCAAGTCCACGGTGGCGTGTGCAGCACCCGCCACCCGCACGTCATCACACCGCAATTCATCACCGATTTGGAAGTATCCAACAGAACTCTGCGATTTAGCCGCTATCCCTGGCTGCGCGCATTGATGAGTTTGCTAGCAGAAATTGAACAAGTGCAGGATCAGATTTCCAGCACGAATGTCATCACTCTTATCCCAGCGTCCAAGTAAGTCCATTGCGCTGGATAGACTAATGCACATGAAGGGATTGCACGCCATTAATGCATGGTGAAATCTCAATCACGTTTCCCCAAAACGGCCTCAGTGCATACCGCTTTTCATTTCTGGAAAAGTGGAGCATTCTTCCCGGCCTCTCTTTCCGGCATTCACACTTTCTGAGGAGATCTTCCGCTCATTGACAACGGTCAAAACATTGCTGTCTTGACTTATTACTATCAACAACACCTGAGGCTTTTTTCAATTGTTGAATCACGTACGGAGACAGTAATGATCAGAACAGCAGCAGAGCCGCGCGTTGCAGAGGACGGCGTGACTTTCACTGTCGAGGTCGGTTTTGCCGACCGCGAATGCCTGGTATCGAAAAATGCATTGGCACATTTGCGCCGTATAAAAGGAGGACAGCTCGATTTCATGGAAACCTATCGCGCATTTGAAGACCAGATCCACAGTGTAGCCCGCAGACTCGTCGTGGCAGGCGTTAGCGGATCGCCGTTGGTATTGGGTGCCTCTTATTTCGTCTAGAGCGATTTGATTGTGCGTGAAAGGGAGGTCAGGTCGGGCCGAGAAGCGCAACCGTACGCAAGCTACGATGAGCATCGTAGGCCCGAGATGGCTCCCTTTCACGCACAGGTAAATCGCTCTAAGGGGCCGTTCAGGAATAAGGTGTGCATTTTGGCGGACGTAGCGGGAGGTGATGCAAGGCGGCCGTTGTGCCGCAGTACGAGCACTGCAAGCGATGAGCAACGCAGCAGCACGCCCGCTACGGCCAGCAAAAATGTGCAACTTATTCTTGGACACTCCCTAAGTGCCTGACCTAGGTCCGACGCCGACGAACAGAATCGACATCTGATTCAAGGCGTAGGGCCTGCGCATACCGTGATGGTGATAGCGCGATAGCGCGGGTTTTATTTGATCTATAAGCCCACAAAAACCGACAGGCACAGTGCCAATGCAAGCACACACTTCGCAGATGACGTCATAGAAATAAGCATCTCTGAGAATTATCAAAAAGACATCCTGGCGATTGATCAGAATAAGACCCAGACCGAACCACGAACGGGGATAAAGCCAGATGAATGAAATTAAAGAGACAAATGCTTCTGAGCAATTTCAATATGATCCGAACAATCTGTTGGAATCGCTGATTGAAAAGCTGAACCTAAAAAACGACGCTGCCTTATCACGTGCACTCGAAGTGGCGCCACCGCTGATCAGCAAGATTCGTCACCGCCGCCTACCTGTTGGCGCATCCTTGCTGATTCGCATGCATGAAGTGTCAGAGTTGAGCATCAGGGATCTACGCCACTTGATGGGTGACCGTCGCAACAAGTTCAGGATCAGTGACAAGCAATTCAAGCCGAAAACACCACCCAATAGTCCCTCCTAATGGATTGAGGCGAATCGGCGATGATTCGCAACAGCCAAAATCCGCGGGACGAAATCAATGAGTGACATGGTCGAGGTGGTCGTAACCTGCGAATGCAAAAAGCATTCGCAGGCATGAATCTTATTAGGAAGCTCCTTCGGGCAAAAATCCCGCGGTCAGTCATTCCCGCTTCATTTACAGCGCTATCATGTGCGGCACATTCGCCCATACACATGATCTTGGTCAAGGGAATTCCAGCATCCGCGGCATATCATTTTTGCATGCGCCAACCGGAGCAAAAGATGTCCATTTCAGACGAACATCAGGTTCCCCCGGAGCCAATTCCCGCCGACGAGCCGACCCCAGATCAAGTCCCTAGTCCTGACGAAGATCCGGTCCCTGATCACAATCCAGTCGACGACAGACGCTCCAGTTGACGCCAGCAGGACAACAAACAGGTCAATGTCCTTGTCCGCGCAGACTATGCTGCCAAAAGGTCCCTGCCTTGATTTTCAGCAGAGGCATTTTTTCCTTTAATATCAGTAAGATAGAAAATCTCTTCCTCACTTGTCCACAGCGTTAATCACACTACCTGTGGATACTGAACAGACTCTTACCGTTCGCCATTAACACATGGCAACTTAAATCCTGGTTTTTTTCGAACAGGGCGACGAAGAGTTTCCTTACTGCAATATAACTCAGCAGTGGGAATCGTCTCCAATGCGGCCTGAAGGATATAACGAATTAGCTCTTGGTTAGCGGCCACCTCGGATCCACACGCATGGCGTGGTAATAAGCCTGCCTCAATGGCCTTTCTCATGGCAGCATCGACCATTTGTTCAGTGATATACATGATCGCTCCCCATCGCTCCATCAACGAGTACGGTAAGCACAGTTTGAAGCAGCTTTGTTACGCACCGATGAAACCCAAAGGATGGCTGCACTGATATTTTCATCCTGCGGTAGCGCACGAAAACAATGTCAGGCTGGGGACTCGCTCTATGACAAACCAGCAGTTGAAAATAAAGAAGGACTGCACGGCACTTATTGATGACAATCCCATATATATGGGTAGGCTGAAAAGCCACAAACGTGTTTAATTGCGGCTCTACTAAAACTTTCCGTTTGTTCGCGTTCTACCTGTATGCAGTGTAAAAAAAAGACTTCCTTGATGCGGTGCAGTGAATGTGGCGCATCACTGCCCTCTGATGCGGTTTCATGCCCGGCATGCGGCTATCCAGTGATCGTGCCTGCCATCATGGAGAGCGAAGACCCCGATACCGCACGTGCAAGTCTCATGGAGTACAAACTCATCCAACTGCTCGGTGTCGTCGTGTTCGCAGTTGGCATCGTCGCTGCTCTTGCTGACACGCCAATTGCCGCGACAATCTCCATCACGGTCGGTGCAGCAACCTATATGACAGGCTTGCTCGGCTGTTGGTGGAATCGTAGGGATTAACTGCTCTATCCATTTCCTGTTTTCTGCCCTGCCGTAAAGACAAGATTCCTCTTCAGTCTCGCTTGGTCCGATGTGACGCGTATCAAGAGTGCCTAACACCTCACTGCTACGATGCCAATACAGTAAAGAGGCGTCCTATGCAAATAGAAACCGTCGGCAAATATCAACTCCATCTCATCGCAATTGAATTGCCTGATGGTCGATGGGATCCTTTTGTCGCCATTTTTAAATTCGACGACACGGTGCAAGACTTCATATGTGTGCTGGAAAAGAGGCGCGCTGCTAAGGCGCCCTGCGCCAACTATGACGAAGCCATCGATGCGGCGCGTCGCGCCGGCTCTGCATACATGCAATCGGGAACATGCCTAGGTACCAACCATGTTAACGACGACAGTTAATGCGATATATCGCCACCCCGCTTGATAAAGTGCAATGACTTCTGCTGTTCTCGGCTTACCATGGCATGGGGCACGTCAAGCAGCGCGCCGTATCATCAACATGACCTTTTCCCGGACGGCCGCCGATGGCAAGGATTCATACGCACTACGACAATCTGAAGGTCGCACGCGATGCACCGCCTGAAGTGATCCGCGCTGCTTACAAAACGCTTTCGCAAAAATATCATCCAGACCGCAATGGCAACAGTGCCGATGCGATACGCGTTATTCAACTCATTAATTTAGCCTATACGGTGCTTTCCGATCCCGCCAAACGACGTGAGCATGACGAGTGGATCAAGAGGACCGAAGCGCTGCATCGCAGCACCTCTGCGCCGGGCTTCCATGAATGCAGTGTGATTCGCCCCCATCAAACGGCGTCGAAAAAATCGCGTCACCGACGAAGTTCTCGCTCTTACAGCACACGCCATATATCCTCTCCCTCAATGCAGAGAGTGATACACAAGCTGCGCATGCTCCTAGATCACTTTTCCCGCAAGCTGTTCGGAAAAATCTGACGAAGGGACCGCCAAGGAATAAGGTGTGCATCTTGGCGGTTGTAGCAAGATGCGATGTAAGGCGCCCGTTGTGCCGCGGTGCGAGCACTGCAAGCGACGGGCAACGCAGCAGCGCGCATGCTACGGCCAGCAACATGCACACCTTATTCCTGACGGTCCCTAAGCTCAGCCGACACACTACATCAACCGTACCAGAACCTCCTCTTTCAGAAAAAATCGTCCAGTAGGAGGTATGGCATGTCGCCATGCTCGCCAAATATAACGGCGTGCATGGCTTTATCCAAAGAGAGGAATTACTGCTTGCGTGCGATGAAGCCGCCAATAATCGCTGCACCATCCGTGCCGGCCATGCGGAATGCCCCACTAAGCTCCGCTGGCCCCGCACCACTTGTACCGGTAGTGATCACTGGCCCGAAGTAGCGGCCGCTCACGCCCCCACCCCACGCGCCATTGGTAATCTTCCCTGTTAAGTAATTCGCCACATTTGTGCCCGCAGCGCCCATGCCTGTCGTCGCAGTAAACGTCGCCGGGACAGCGGTTGCCGCGGCATCGTATGTCGCCGTATTCTGGACCGCCACACTGACCTGACGCGTTGCGAAATTGACTGTCACTGTCGCCGCACCACGGAATACCGCCGGGTCTTCTAGCGCGCCACGGCCATACCAGCCGTAAGCGATACCGGAGTAGGTTGCAGTACCCGTTGTGGGCACCGTCGCTGGATCGGTCACCGCACCGAACGCCACAATGCCGCGACGATTCTTGTTGTGCTCGTTACCCAGTGCTGCCCACTCCTCGATCAGCACCGTATCCTGCGTAGTCCAACTAGCCAGATTGGCATATTGCAGCCCCAGGTTAGAAAAGTGACGATAACCTTTCGAACCAGGAAATGGCACACCTATGCCACTACCACCTGGCAGAATGGTCGCAACACCGCCAGCGCCCGGGATGCCATTACCAGCGTGAATGTCACCGTCCTCATGCAGACGCGCCACACTTGTCCAGTCTGGAATGCTACCGCCGGTGCGCCAATCACCCTGGGTATTTTCTATACCGCTCGATTCCGACGTTGGGCACGGGTTGAGGTCCGCCGGACAACGCGGCGGAATGCCTACACGCGGGAAATAACTGTTATTGGCATAGTGGGCTTGCGTGCCGCCAGTGCCAGCCGTAGCAAAATTATAGAAGGCTAGGTCGGTTGGACTGGGTAAAGCAGTGAAGGTGAGTGCGCCATTGGCATCGAGTTGCACGCGTCCCTGCGCGGTACGGAACGTTTCGATAATCAGCGGACGCTCGTTTTTCCCATCCCACGACAAACCTAAATTGCTCAACAATAAGGCAGGCGTTGTCACAGCGCCGGCCGCATTCTTGGCAACACGCACTTCAGCCAAACCGCCGGAATCCAGTGTGAAGCCGGTAGCACTCGTCTTGACGACAATCGGTGTAGCAAGATCGTTGGTGGACTTGCCATAGACTTGCACCCCAGAGCTCGTCAAGGTGACATCGTTCTCGACTCGAACGATGCTGCTGCCGCTGCACTGGAACTCGGGCCCATCGACACAGGACATCGTCATCACGGTACCGTTCGGCACCGCGGCGGGCAGTGTCGCCGTAGCTGGCGTAGTGGCAGATGACGGCGTGTTCCCCCCCGAAGAATTGCTTGTGCCAGGTTTGGTGATCCCTGCCCCTGTTACGTTATCTCCCCCTCCTCCGCCACAAGCCGCTAACACGGTAGCAGTGAGCAGCGCTGCGCCAATCGGCTTTAAGTTAAACGGCAGCAAGCCCAAGCCACCTGCATTCAGCACAGCGTGTTCAAGAGCCTGTGCTACTGGAATTCGCTTTACCATCCTGTTCTGCTTATCGATTATCTTTTTCATCCCGCACCTTTCATTTCGTGTGTTGCGATTGCGTCACCTTGCGCACGTGATGCAGCATGTCGACGCTACCTTGTCGCACTTCCATCGATCCATGGAACCAGTTCGATGAATTGCGCTTCCAATACAAAGCGAGGACAGCAACCGAGCGATGCCACGTTGTCCTTGCTTGACGTTTATGTTCTATCGTTTCGTCAACACAGTTATTGAGTGCCGTTAAGTCACGTGCATTTGTTTGTCGGTAGCGCAACGTGAGCACATGCATGACGGCAAAAGACGTCGCATCCCATACCTCTTGGTTTATTCGGAACACGGATGTTGCCAACAAGACGAAAAGAACGAAGCGCTACGGAAGGTAGCAACACAGGTGAATGCCTGTAGCAAACAAAAAGCGCTTGTCCGTTTTCCGAATTATTGTGTGCAGTACAGTGTGCAGAGAGACCACCATGGAAAAATCTCAGACACGATCACCGGCAAAGCATAGGCCGCTCATCAATGACGAGTCGCATAATATTTCCCCCATGCGTATTGGGCGAAACGGAGCGCCTCCAGAAGGCTCAGATCGCATCCCGGATAAGCTCAGCAGAAAAGATATCTCGCGATGCATCAACATTTGGGCGAGGCTCTATCTTGCCTCAGACATTTCTATTGAGAACAAGCCGCCACCACACGAATTTTGCCTACACACGCCGCTCTGGAGCGACACGCTCTCCGCCGGGCGTAAGCGGCCAGATAGACAATAAAAAACCGGCTCGTGGCCGGCTCGGGAACGCCCTTGTAGGGATGGAGGGGATTGGGGATAGCAAATACTACACTACACTGTGTGCGTAGTGCGAAAAATGATCATGCCATTGAAGCGGCACTGCAAGCATCAGCGTACTTCTCTGCCAGTATATGTAATAGAAAAGTGACAGCGAAGTCGCTACTATCATGCTGATAGAAAAAATCGAATCAGGGAGTCATCTGCATGAACAAATTTCTAACTGGCAGCCTCGTCCTGTCTCTCGTCTGGCATTCGGGACAAACCTTCGCACAGTTCACTAGTGACCAACCACTGAACCTGCTTTACGAACAAGGCGCTCGGGAAATGGCGCCGGACTGGCGTGGCCTCGGCAAGACGCACAATGCCGCGATTTTCTTTCATCACGGCGTCAAAAAGGCTGACAACGGACGCCTCTCCGTGTGGACGCATCATGAGTTTCACACAGCGGAATACCTGGAAAAGGAAAAGACCTATCTTTCCAGCAGAGGCCGCATGCTCATCGACTGTAAGGCCTCGACCCTTGCTCTGTCAGAACAGGCCTACTATTCGCAGCGATTCGCACGCGGTGTCATTATTGGAACCAGCAGCATGAAGGAGGTGGACATGAAAGAAGCATTTCCGGATTCGATCGAAGAACGCCTACTCAAAACCGTATGCGCCCCCGCACCGCGCAAACTGGTTGTCAAATCGAAATCGGTGACAAAGAACGAAGCGGAAAAGGAGACGAAGAAGTAAGAGAGCACGCAATGCGCGCCTCTCTTACCAGGAAAGCCCTCTACTTGCCTGATCTGATCGTAAGGAAAATTTTTCCGATCGAAGCACATGCCTTGAGTGCTGCTACCCCCAGCCTGTCAGTATTCAACAAAGATAGCCGGCCCTTAAGGCGAATTCTGTTGTGCAAGGACCTTCCCATCATTTCCTCCCATGCTGACAATATCCCAATCCAGTACATCAAATTATAGAAAGCAGGTCATGACGCCAATGTGACATAAAGCACAAAGTGCCCCACTCAACACAAAAATAATAAAACACCATCGCCGATAAAGAAGTGACAACTTGGCATGCCCTACAATGATGTGAGCGTCTTCTTCCCGAACAGCGTGATTTTTTAATGTTGGACAGCGTGGCTCGGCGACACAGCAGTCATGCTCTTTATCTTCCGCCTCCATGCACATCGTTGATCCCAAAGCCAGCCAAGTTCTGAAACATCCCGCCAAATTTGCTCTACAAACGCTGAAGAGTTTTCGTGCTAATCAAGGGCTTCTGCTGGCAGGTGCAGTGGCTTACTATGCACTGCTGTCCATCGTTCCTCTTCTCATTGTTACTGTCATCGTACTGTCGCACGTCATCGACCAGGCAGAACTATTACAGACACTGGGACGTTACCTTGAATGGCTGATTCCCGGTCAATCCAAAGCGGTCGTAGCCGAATTGGCGAGTTTCATGGCGCATCGTGAAGTGATCGGCTGGGTCTTGCTCGCCACACTCCTCTTCTTCAGTTCACTTGCGTTCACGGTGCTGGAAAATGCGATGTCGGTCATCTTTTTTCATCGTGTCGCCATACGCCGACGGCATTTCCTCGTATCGGCGCTTCTGCCATATTGCTACATCCTGTTTCTCGGCCTTGGCTTGCTGCTGGTAACGCTTGTGTCCGGCAGCCTCCAGGCGATGGGGCAAGAAAGCGTGGATCTTCTCGGGCGACACTGGTCCTTGCGCGGCGTATCGGGCGTATTGCTTTACTTGCTTGGACTGGTGGGGGAAATTCTCGTACTGACCTCCGTCTATCTCGTGATGCCGGTTGGTCACCTGTCGCTACGGCATGCACTACTTGGTGGCATCACCGCAGCCCTTCTGTGGGAAATCTCACGACATCTTCTTGTCTGGTATTTCGCTACCCTGTCGCAAGTGAATGTCGTCTATGGCTCGATGGCAACCGCGATCGTTGTCTTGCTCAGCTTGGAAGTTGCCGCAACCCTTCTCTTGTTCGGCGCGCAAGTCATTGCCGAATATGAACGTCTCGGCGAAACCGGACAGGACGCTTCGCACCTACGCTCTTTCCGCACCGACTGATACACGTTTTCTAGAGCAAGACCACGGAGAAGCATTCGAGGAAATGCTTAGAGCGGTTTGAGGGTCTGTCTACGAGAGCCAAGGTGGGGCCGAGGAGCGGACGTGTACGTGATGTACACCGAGCACCGCAGGCCCAAGATTGGCCGCGGCCGGCGAGGCCCATACACGGATCAGCAAACTGCTCTAAACCTCGCCCACACAATTGGACTACGATGAAGCAACTGTATACACTTCATCGGAGAGTTGCCTATGTCAGCCACCGCCCCCGTCCAACAGCTTGTCGCGCTGCGCCCGAAGCAGGAAATCCTGACCCGTCAGCGCCTTCCCTATTTTGTTGGCATCTCCGCCAATACTGCAGGTGCCAAAGGGTTGTCAATGCACATCGTCGTGATTCCGCCCGGTGCCCGAGCAGAGGCGCACTGGCATGAGGATTATGAAACTGCCATCTATGTTCTTGAGGGACGCGTTCAGACCCGGTACGGCGAAGGGCTAACGCAATCCGTGATCAGTGAGGCGGGTGACTTTCTCTTCATTCCTCCCGGTGTACCGCATGAGGCAGTCAATTTGAGCGACACCTCCCCTGCCCGTGCTGTTGTCGCGCGTAATGATGCGAATGAACAAGAGCGGGTTATTCCCTATACTGCTCCTACCTCAACGTAAGAACCGATACGGCAGACAATCCTATACGGTGAATAGCACCACGCTCCCCCATCCAATCAAGAGCACGCCGGCCACGCGTGCCAGCCAAGAGCCCATAGGTGTTACTTTTTCCAGCAAAACAAAAAACGCAAGGGCGGCGATCCAAGCCAGGTTCATGATGCCGCCGACAAAAAGCAACAGCATCAGCCCCCAGCAACAACCGACACAATACATGCCATGCTGTACCCCCATCCTGAACGCGCCACCCCTTCCTTCACGCCAATGCATCAATACGAAGTCACGCGGCGAACGACAGCGCTGCAGGCAAGCTTGTTTCAACGGCAACCATTGGTAAATGCCTGCAGCGATCAATACGACTCCGGCCAGCACAACACTTGTCATCTCCATCATTGACGATAGCAAGGATGCCTTTTCAAGTCCGAACTGGAGCGTCACGGCAAGCACGCTAAACAGCGACCACACAGCAATGTATCCCAGCGCAAATGCGCCGGGTGCAGCAACACCCACATGGCGCTTACGGGCAATGACCGTGTAAAGCAGAATCATTGGTGCAGCCGCAGGCAACATCATTGCCATCATCATCACAACCCACATGACGAGCATCAGAAGCGCATGCCTCGGCGTCCACTGCGCAGCGCTCATGGGCATCAGCATGCCGCCCATTTCCTCCATGGTTCCCGCTCCGGTCAGTAAATAGCTCCAACTCAGCAGAACCACAATCAGCAAGCCGCCCACCACGACTGTGCGATCACGCCGCAGCCCGCCTTCCAGAACAGCACTCGCCATTACTTTTCGCTCCGACAGCAGATGTAAAACGCTCGCGCCACCGTTTATGCCTCGACACCTTCCGGTGTTTGAACGACATGTGCAAGCGTGCTATGCGTGCCCGTCGTCTCGAACGGGATAGCCCCTGTGCTGCGGATATTGGCGGAGGCAACCTCGCCTTCTCGGTGCTCGAAACCCTCTGGCATCACGACCCGAATGCGATGAGGTGCCCCGGTCACGGGATTGCGAATTGGCTCGACTTCGGTTTCCAGCACACCGGGGATGCGTACCGACGCAATACGGGCATCCTGATCAAATTCAAACGTTACTTTTGCAAAGATGGGGTCATGTATTTTTGTGACGATCAAACTAAAGATCTGGAACAGCGTTCCCTCTTCTGAATACTCTCCAGACAAGATCTTGAACAAGGCATCGCGCTGTGCAGGATCTGCTCGCTCATCGATAATCGGCTGCAGCTGTCCGTTTCCTTCATGAAGGGGGCCGGGAAAATGCACCACCACGAAAAAACTCAAGTTATCAAGACGGATGTCCTCGAACTGTCCTTGGGTAATATGCATGCCCGCAAGACCTTTGCATTCGCCATTTGTGGGCCTTGCATTGAAATCGCATGGACAACCAAAAGCGCAACTGCAGTTCTTGATCCAATCGCCTTCGATACGCCAGTTTGCCTTTGCCATGATGTCCCTCCTTGGGAATATTGCGGCGCAGGGGATAAATACGAACGGAATTCGCCCGCTTTTTCTTCCGCCACCCGCCGCAAAACGCCCCTTTTGTCCCTGCCTCCCTCCTTTACTATGAGTCACGCCTAAGCAGAGTACAACATCACGTCATGCTGGATGACATGTGCATTTGATCGCCGTCAAATGCGCATACTCTGCTCACCGCTTCGCTATATCAACTCGGTTCCGGCACATTGAAGCGAGCACGCAGGTCCCTGACCACCGCCACAATACGTTCCTTACAGGCAAGCGCATCAGACACATCCCCTTCCCACATATTCACATCCCAATTACAGCCAGTATTGTCGGGCGCATGCCAATAAACCGATCTGAGCGACACTTTGGCGCATTCTTCATATTTATGCATTTCTGAACGGATCATTTGATTGAGTTCCTCTGCGGCGAGGATTCTTCGAGACATAGTTGCCTCCTTATAGGAAACGGCAGAAATGGGCGAAACAACGTGCTTACGCTTTGTTCCGCTCGGTTGCTGGAACATCGACTATCTTTTCCTTGACTACGCTATCGCGTCTTGAATTCCCGGTGCTGGATACGCATCAAGCCCACGGTGACCGGTGCCTGGCGTTCTGCATTTGCTATCAATTTTGCAATTATCAACACCGAAGACCATAGCCCATACCAAGTAATCATGCAAAAAACTGGACATTTTGGCAGTGTCCTAATAAAATGCGCGCTCCTTTCCCTGATAGCTCAGTCGGTAGAGCGACGGACTGTTAATCCGCAGGTCCCTGGTTCGAGTCCAGGTCGGGGAGCCAAGAATTCAAGGGCTTACGAGCGATCGTGAGCCCTTTTTGTTTGGGTTCTTACCCGGCGGATTCTCTACTTTGACAATATTCTCGTTGCGCACCTCCATGCAGTCGTTGGTAAGGACCTAGGTGAACAGCTTGTCCCACTCTTCAGCACCCACGGGCGGATGAGATATTCGCATGCATGCTTCTTTCGTGACGCGGCACCGCATTGATCACTTTTTAGCGTGATTTTCGCGTTAGCACATTTTGTGCATGGTGCCTTCCAGGCGAACAGGAGGCATCGATGAATCACCCTGAACTTCACCAAAAAACCTTTCTTGCCCTGTTGTTGGCGGTCTCCTTAGCATTCGGATGGATTCTTTGGCCGTTCTATGGAGCGCTTTTCTGGGGGACTGTACTCGCCATTTTATTTGAACCGTTCCATCGCCAATTGCTCCTCGCGATGCCCAGGAGACAAAACTTGGCTGCGCTCGTGACGCTGCTGCTTTCGCTGATTATGGTCATTTTCCCAGTCGCCCTAATTACCGCCGCACTAGTGCAGGAAGGAACCGCCGTGTATAACCAAATCCAGTTGGGGGCCTTGGATTTTGGTGCCTATTTTCAGCAAATCCTCACCACCTTGCCATCGTGGATCGTCAATCTGCTTCACCGGTTTGATGTAGGCAACCTTTCGGCGCTACAGGAGAAGCTGTCGTCCGCAGCCGCCCAGGGCAGCCAACTCATCGCAACGCAGGCACTCAACATTGGACAAAACACATTTGAGTTCCTCATCAGCTTCGGCATCATGCTGTACCTCCTATTTTTTCTGCTTCGCGATGCCCGTAATCTGTCAGCGAAGATCAAACAGGCGATACCGCTCAGTACAGAGCACAAGCGGCATTTATTCGACAAGTTCATCACCGTCATTCGCGCCACCGTCAAAGGCAACATCGTTGTCGCGGCGACGCAAGGTGCGTTAGGTGGCCTAATGTTCTGGTTCCTGGGCATCCAGAGTCCGCTCGTGTGGGGCGTTGTAATGGCGTTTCTTTCATTGCTTCCCGCAATCGGCGCGGGATTGATCTGGGGACCGGTAGCGCTCTATTTTCTCCTCACAGGAGCAATCTGGCAGGGCGTAACGTTAATCGTTTTTGGCATCCTTGTGATCGGGCTCGTTGATAACGTGTTGCGTCCGATATTGGTTGGGAAAGACACGCAAATGCCGGACTACGTAGTGCTTATCTCAACACTTGGCGGGATGGTGCTCTTCGGCCTTAACGGCTTCGTTATTGGCCCAGTGATTGCGGCACTATTTATTGCAGCGTGGGATCTCTTTTCGTCTACAGCTCAGGAGCCCATGGACAGCGCGCAGTAGGATTTCATTTGCAACTGCCGATGACCTGTTTTACCACCGGCGGCAGAGACCATTGCTCTCCTGCTGCCAGTAAGTCCACGCATGACATGGCTGCAGGACTAGCATGTTCGTCGTTCAACGCGCGGCCATTCCATGCATATACCTAGCGAAACCCCCGAACCGGGAGGAAATGTCCTTGTCCTATTTGCTTACCTGAGGCTACGGAACGTTCGGGCGTCGGCGTGAAGCATTTCATTGTCGAAAGAGAGCGGACAAATATGACTGTTACCACCGTTCTGGTAATAACAAACGATGCCGACGAGGCAAAGTTGCTTGAGGTGACGCTTGCAGCAGCGAGAGATGGCCCCTATAGAACAGAGTGTGTTCGACTGTTATCAGAGGGACTGGCGCGACTCAGGAAAGGCGGAGTAGACATTGTTTTGGTTGACCTATTTCTCCCGGACAGCCAAGGCCATGAAACCTTTGATGCGCTATTCAAATTTGTGCCGCCTGTTCCGATTATGGTCCTATGCGGTCAGGAAAATGAGAATGCCGCGATAGAATCTGTCCAGCGTGGGGCTCAGGGTTATCTTTCCAAAGGCTACTTCTCAAATGCCTTGATTCCACAAGCCTTGCGAAGCATTATTCAGCGAAAAAAGGTCGAAGAAGCGTTGTTCATCGAGAAGGAGCGGGCACGTGTGACGCTCGAATCTATTGGTGACGGGGTGCTCAGCACGGATGTGTCGTGCAACGTCACCTATCTCAACGCAGAGGCAGAGCGGATGACCGGATGGTCACGTGAGGAGGCCTTTGGCCGTCCAATTGCAGAAATCTTTCATCTCATCGACGAAGAGACTCGGCAGTGCGCACGAAATCCTGTCGAAATGGTCATCGAGCATAAAAAGAACAGGGCGCTTCACACCAAGGCCGTGCTGGTACGGCGTGACGGATACGAATCGCCAATTGAAGACTCTGCAGCACCGATCTTCGATAGAACCGGCCAAGTCACCGGTGCCGTTGTCACTTTTCATGATGTATCGGAAGCCCAAGCAATAGCACGGAAAATGACGCACCTTGCACAGCATGACTACCTCACGGGATTGCCGAATCGCTTGCTCTTGCAAGATAGGCTAACGCAGGCAATTGCCTACGCAAAGCGCAATCAGACCCACCTTGCCATTCTGTTTCTGGATCTAGACAACTTCAAGCATATCAACGACTCGCTGGGGCACTCGGTGGGTGACAAGTTACTCGAGTCAGTGTCACAACGCCTCGTCGCCCAGGTTCGCCAATCAGATACCGTGAGCCGCCAAGGCGGGGATGAATTCGTTGTACTTGTTCTTGAAGATAGGCATGCCGAGCACGCCACCGTGGCGGCCGAAAAAATACTGCGGGCGTTAGCCGCGCCCTATCATATTGCTGGGAACGAACTACATATCACGACGAGTATGGGGATCAGCCTGTTTCCTGCCGACGGTGAGGATGCCGAAGCGTTGAACAAGAATGCCGATACCGCGATGTACCATGCGAAGAAAATGGGAAGAAACAACTATCAGTTCTTCAATCATGAGATGAACGCGCGCGCCGTTGAACGCCAATCAACCGAGGCAGAGCTGCGTCGTGCAATCGACCATGACGAGTTTGTATTGCATTACCAGCCGAAGGTCGATCTCGACTCTCGAAAAGTGACCGGAGCGGAGGCGCTCATTCGTTGGATACATCCTCAACGTGGCATCGTTGCCGCCGACGCATTTATTCAGGTTGCTGAGGATTCGGGACTCATTATTCCGATTGGGAGGACCGCTTTGCGTCAAGCTTGCGCACAGGGAATGGCGTGGCTGAAGGAAGGAATCACTCCTGTTTCTGTCTCTGTGAATGTGTCATCCATGGAATTTCGAGATCAGGATTTTCTAGTGAACCTACGCCAAGTTCTACAGGAAACAGGACTGGCCCCACGATACCTTCAGCTTGAGTTGACCGAAACCGTTCTCATGCAGAACATTGACACAAGCAGCGCCATTCTTCTTGAACTGAAGCAAATAGGAGTGCAGATTGCCGTCGACGACTTCGGCACAGGCTATTCGAGTTTGAGTTACCTTAGCCAGCTGCCAATTGACACATTGAAAATCGACCAGTCCTTTGTGCAAGGGATCTCAACCAATGGTGATAACGGCATCATTGTGGATGCGGTAATCAGCATGGGCACGAGCCTTAGGCAAAGGGTCATTGCAGAGGGCATCGAAACGCAGGACCAACTTCGTTTCCTCAATGTTCACCACTGCCACGAAGGCCAAGGGAATTTTTTTAGCGCTGCTGTACCGGCAGACGAATTTGGACAATTTTTCAGGGCAGCAAATGCCCCCAGCATGACGAGTCTGCAATAGCGATACCGAACAACATGCTCAGGCTGGTAGCTCAATTCATTGCTTTCAGCGGTGGGATTTCTTTCTGTACCCACCCCGGTTCAACCATGGATTCAGATTTTCCTCGGCGGGGAACAGATCCTCCAAGGGAACGCCAGTTCCTGCCTCCTTTACGCCGGAATCATAAATCTTTCCGCCCGCTCTGATCAAAAACGCAAGTTCTTCCGGCTCAAGTTTAAAAGCGATCTTCGCCAGGAGTTCGGCCATCTGTGCAGAAAATGTGAATGGATCAACCTCACAAGCTGAATTCTCCTTGCGCATCATCAGAGACATAATGCAGTATTTCGAGCTCATCAACCCTCCTGAGAACGGTAGCGACATCGCCAGTTCGACGTCCGGGACATCCATGCGTGAAGATCGAAACTGTGGTGCGCCTCAATGTAGGAGCCCCTTGAACGGTCCATCGTCTCCAATGTCTGGGCTGTCTTCGCCTGACTGTACCGGCATCTGCAGTTCCGTGTATGTTCCCTTGAGGGCGCTTCTGAATATGGCCGCGCCGAGGAGAAGCAGTTGCCTCAGTTCTCGCTCCGAAATGCTCGATTGCAGTTCATCAACGATCGCTGCGTAAGCTTCGGCCAAGTCCATAAGGTCGATTTCCTCGGGCTGTACTTCTGTAATGAAAGTCAATATTTCTGCTTGCTCCATTATTGCCTCCGGTCATCGTACTTCATCTTCAGCTCTCATTCTTCCCCGCGCCAGTACGGCGCTTCACGTAGAGAGCTCCACAGGCCCTGCCGCGCTTTTTGAAACCGGAAGACCGCGAACAAACAACGCGCCGACGGCTCGTTCTTGAATTCCCCCTATTGACGCCAGGGCGCTGATCGACTGTGTCAAGAAAGGATTCCGTCTCAATTCCGTCTTCTACGGCGCTGGTTTTCATGTGTGACACTCACGCTTTCATCCGGTTCAAGAGCCGCCCTGCTTTATTTCCTGGCGTTCTTTCCGCGGCTGGCGATTGCGGGAACATGGTTCGACAACGAGGTGACTCCCCACGCTGATCCTACGGGCGAATTGGCAATAACAAGCGAAACAAGTGTGCAGAGGATCAGGGAGATGCCGCTCGACTTTTCCAATTCGGAAAAGTGAGTGAATGTCGTGGAAAGCGCCGTCTGAAAATCGGCCATGGTCTTTTTTAAGGCAGCACTGGACCATTATGATGAAGTGACTACTTTCCTTCCCCTGACAACCAGCGCATAATCCGCCCGATCATTGCAAAAAATTCTCAAGCCAAAACAATACTTAGCTTGCTATGACATTGGGCAAGAGACGGTCGAGTTCTTTCTTGACGACCGCATAGCACTCGCACGCCCGAGCCTCTAATCCCTGACGATCGATTACAGCGATGTGGCCTCGGCTGTAATGGATCAGTCCGGCGGCTTGCAACTTTCCCGCTGCTTCTGTCACTCCCTCACGGCGCACGCCAAGCATGTTTGCGATCCGTTCTTGTGTCATCCTCAGTTCATTGGACGAAAGGCGGTCAAGGCTGTGCAATAGCCAACGGCACAATTGCTGATCGATTGAATGATGCCGATTGCACACCGCAGTTTGCGCCATCTGCGTAATCAGTGCCTGTGTGTACCGAAGCAGCAGGTGCAACATCGGACCTGCGCGATTGAACTCATCTTTCAGCAGCTGCGCTTCTAAACGGTATCCATACCCAGAACTCTGCACAACCGCGCGCCACGGCGTTGTTTCACCTCCCATATACAAGGATATGCCAAGTATCCCCTCGTTCCCGACGACCGCAATTTCGGCAGACGCGCCATTCTCAAGCACATACAGCAGCGATACGATTGACGTCACCGGAAAATAAACGTGCGTCAGTCGACTTCCAGACTCGTACAGTACGTCACCAAGACGCATGGACACCCATTCCAGGTGCGATGAGAGACGTGCAAACTCAGGCGGTGGCAACGCCGCTAACAGACGGTTTTTCTGTGGGCAATGTTCGGGAGACATGAGGAGAACTAATCGCGATGCATGTCACCAATAAATGAATTCTTAAAGACGTTCAATGATTTTC
>CBHCMF010000074.1:0-20009 GCA_965974465.1 uncultured Noviherbaspirillum sp. | reverse complement strand
CGTTGCTTGCCACCAGTGGTTTGTATTTTCGCCAGTGACTCGAATAACGGCAGCGCCGATATTCAAGTCAGCGGGACTGTTTACCGTTTCGAGTGACGTATAGCCAAACCCGGTAATATTCCCTAATGATGCCGTCATATCGCCGGTGAGGGAGGCACTATAAACAGTCGTGCCAGACGTCCAGACTTGAGCCGCAGTTGCGTTTGATGAAGCACTCGAGTCGTGCTTAATGACAAGCGTTCTTGTTTTGCCAAGTGCGGTAATCAACTTGGCAGACCAGTCGATCTTGTCAATCGCGCCGGATAGAATGGTATTTAGCGCAGGGCTGAAGTAGTTAGCCATGTTTTTCCTTTCCATATCACCGAGACTCAAAACCAGTAGCCAGGCAAACCGGTGTCATCTCAGCATCGCACCATAAAAAATGCCCGCTCAATCCATGCGGATTGGCGGGCCCACGCCAAAAGGCGCTCACAATTGCCACTTGGTTCAGCGTTCCTCGACAGAGGAAGTACTTACTGCTCATGGCGGAAATATTGGCCGTGCTATTCCGACCTGTCATTTCACAATGAGGCTATCCCTCAGAGTCAAAAGAACATATTCATACCGTCGGTCTTTTTTCCAGTACCACCTCCTTCCAGTCGCAAGACTGCTGATCAATACCTGGGTCCGGCTTCTGCGCCACTATCCGACGGACGCGGCACTGCATGTCCAATAGACTACGCGGTGCCATTGGCATCCCCATGCCAAGCTGACGTCGAATTTCCTCGTTACGGCTCATGATGCAATGCGTCGCCAGTAAGCATGTATCCATGCGGGATCACGATGCCCCGATGTTTTTCTTTCACGACGCAGCATCAGATAGCGCATCAGCTTACGCACCTGATTGCGCGTGGGTCGCGTATGGCATTGCATGGCAGCCTCCAGAAATGCAAAAGGCCGCACGCGGCGGCCTGAAGTGACAGTGTCTCAACTTATCTAATTAAGGTTCATTTTAGGAAGAAGTGTCGGGAGTAATCAACCTCTATTTTGTAGGGCTATACTCCGACACACTCAATCTACGGTTTCTGCAGACCGTATTGATTTGAATGCGCCTTCATGTAAGCGCCTCAGACTCAGAGACATCGAATATGCCTTGCGCGCAAATCTGTTTTTCCGCTCATAGAAAGTGTCTCGGTGAATTCCCATGTCAGCCGCTACCTTCTTGATGTTCTTGGATTGTTCCCAGTAATAGGCGAGGAAGCACTCAGCATCGCCATCACCCATATCAATCAATGCGTGAATTGCCATGTTTAAAAAACTCAGTTCACTCGACATAAGAGCGTCAGGCGGCAATCTGACCCGACTGGGCTGCATCCGAGCCAACATGTTTTTTGCTCCAGGGCGAATGAAGAATCTACGCGTGTAACACCACGATCGCCAAGCCATGCAATACGTATGTATTTTTTGGCTCGATAGATTTCCCGCATCGCCTTCGACATATTCTCCACGCATCTGCGGCCTCTCTTTCTCATAAAATGATCGCCGGCTTACTAAGCATCGATTGCGCTGAGTAAGGCGCCGTCCATGGTTCACCCCCTCTTGTGTAATCGTGGCAGCCGGGTAGCTTGTCCTGTGCCCGGCTTGCTGGGCAGGCCACCTCCTGGCACAGCATGCTTCTGAAAATTCCTCGCGAACGCCATGGCACTGGCTTTAGCCCCTTTTCATTAATGTCCGTCGAAACAAGTAAAGTTCTGCTTACACCTTCATAATAAAGCAACACTTTACAAAAGCAAGCATTGATTTATCAAATGCAATGGTCCATTATCAAGTAATGGTTTATAAGCGATCAAAGCCCAAAGACGAAGCAAACGCTGAGCTGGCAAAAAAAATTGCATATGCAATTCAAGCAAGTGGCTTAAAGGGCAAAGAAGTAGCGGAGCGATGCGGGGTTTCCCCGCAGGCCGTTATCGGCTGGAAAAAAACAGGCACCATCTCAAAAAAATTACTGCCTGTTTTTGCAAATGTCGTTAAGGTTCCATTAGCCCACTTCATGCCAGCGATTCCCTCTTCACCTGAAGATAAACTGCTAGCGTCTACCGAAAATGATGCGCATTATCTGGATGGAGATAAACTGATTGCGCTTATTCAACTCTACAAAGATTCAACTGTTGTCGGTAGAGAATTCATCCTTAATGCTGCTCTGCGTGCTGAAAAAAGATGAACTTGTAGGTGCATTTACCTCACTCTTAACTACCTGTTTATTAGCCGCCGCTCGGTCATGAATCATTCCATAGATAGAAATTTGATCAGATGCCGACATATTGAAAAATTCCAACCACATTGATTCAGTTTCTTGTTGGGTCAATATGATTGGCATACACACTCCTTTGCTTGGAACATGTCCCAGCTGGATTCTTTGCAGAAATTGGACTACACAGATACAGTAAAAATTTCTACTTCTTTGTTGCCAAAGGTAACGCGATACTGTACATGCATACAGCATGTTACAAATAGTATCAAACCAATGAAAAGGAAATCTATCCTATTGACCACAAAATATGGCAAAGGTGCATCCCTCCTCTCATTCCAGCGCGCAGCAATCACTCGCCTTATCACTACTCAAGAAATCCTGTAATTTTGGCTATTCGTCCTGCTTCCCTTTCGCTATTTCCTGCAATCCCAATAGTGGCCGC
Source organism: uncultured Noviherbaspirillum sp. (assembly GCA_965974465.1). Classification (GTDB taxonomy): domain Bacteria; phylum Pseudomonadota; class Gammaproteobacteria; order Burkholderiales; family Burkholderiaceae_D; genus Noviherbaspirillum. The sequence goes on along the minus strand of CBHCMF010000074.1, from coordinate 17,337 downwards.
CTCCGTCTCAGCGTCAGTTCTAGAGCAATTTGAATACGCGTGAAAGGGGGCCACCTCGGGCCTGCGATGCTCACGTAGCTCACCTATGGTTGCGCTTCTCGACCCGACCTGACCTCCCTTGCACACGCATTTAAACTGCTCTAAAACCTGAAATATCCTATTTTCAAAATAAATTGTTACCTGCCTTAATAAAGTAAAACTTTATAATTTAATTTAACCACTGGTATTTGGCTCTGAATAATTCTTATTAATGGAAAGGAATAAGTGATGAGCCCCTTCAATATATCCCTGCCGTTCACCGCCCCATGCCTCCATACTGACCATGAATTAGGATGTGAGAGCACCAGAGACGTTGACGCTTTGCTTGCCCCCGCAGCCGATGAAAACACACAGGCTGAACAAGAGGCTGTACGCCTGCTCGAAATAGCAGTGCTGCATGGAAAACATGAAGACCTCAACGGCACTTGATCGATCTCTTCTCACCAAAGGTGCCATCATCCGGTCCGCGCAGTCAGGCATGCACTATGCATCGGCTACGTTTTTAAGCAAGCAGGAGTTCGGCATGACAGATATCAACCAAAGCCTGAGCCGTCGAAAATTCCTTCTCGCCGCAACCACTGCCGCAGGTGGCGCAGGTATAGCAGCAACGGCAATACCATTCCTAAGCAGCATGGCGCCAAGCGAAGCCGCCAAGGCAGCCGGGGCACCGGTCGAGGTGGACATCACTAACATTGAACCCGGCAAGATTGTCACCGTGGAGTGGCGCGGCAAACCAGTATGGATTCTGCATCGGACCGACGCCATGCTGGCTAACCTTCCGCAGCACAACGACCTGCTTGTTGACCCGGCATCATCAGAGCCGCAGCAGCCGCCCTACGCCACCAACGCCGTACGCGCGATCCGTCCCCCTTTCTTTGTAGCAGTCGGCATTTGCACGCATCTGGGCTGCGTACCTGTTTACCGGCCGGAGCCGGGCGCAGCCGATCTCGGTCCGGATTGGCCGGGCGGCTTCTATTGTCCCTGCCATGGGTCGAAATTCGATCTTGCAGGACGCGTATTCAAGAATGTTCCTGCACCGCGCAATCTGGAAGTGCCGCAATACGCTTATTTGCATGACACGACGCTACGCATCGGCGAAGACAAATAGCGATGGAATTTATCGTTTTAACTTCAAATAGTCGCCGACCAGAATCGCGCTTGGATAAAGAATTTGTTCCTCCTGCATGGCATGGGCGATCAACTCGTCGGCAAACTGAACTGCATCATTTTTTCCCTCATTCTGCGCAGCACGACGCAAACGCTGTAGGGCCGTCATAATCTCCTGATGCTCTCTCAGCATTTCGGGCATTTCCATTTTCAGACGATCGGTCATTTTGATGACACTTGCCGGATCAGCGGGCATTTTTCCGGAAGCTAAAACAGAGAGTAATCCAAGAGGCGGCATAGCAAACTGCTCTTCCTTGACGAAATGCGGTTGCAGCAGCTTTTCTACTTCCCGCGCGGCATCGCCTGTTGACCCACCCGATTGACGTACTTTGGCGAGATGCGCATGTAATTCTTTATGCTCTGCCTGAATAGAAGAGGGAATGGATAAACCTTGGCTGTTTGGACGATCTGAAGACGGTTTGCCGCCTTGCGCAGAGGCGCTACCGGCAATCACGATAGGCAATGCCAAAAAGGCCGTTCTTGCAATCCCAAGCATGAGTTGGACCTGAGACATAATAGAAACCTCCAGTCTTCAATAAATAGAATACGCCCATGCACAAGAAGAGGCGCGCACCTAAGTGGCGGTCAGGAAGATAAAACGCCGCCTTTGCTAGGGCTAGGACGAAATATCGTGCAGCCTTTCAGGCCTAACTGATACGCCTGCATGAAGACATCGCGATAGCGTTCCGCATCCGCCCCGGCAGGCAGATTAATCGTCTTGGAAATGGATTGATCAACATACGCTTGCACAACTGCTTGAAGCCTCAATTGATCCAGCGGATCGACATCACGCGCCTCAACGAAATAGCTTGGCAACGGCGTATTCTCTCCATGTCGCTTGCGAAACAGTGTCCATGCATAGTCACGCACCGGCACTCGCTTGATCGTTCCATCTCTGGTTCTTATGCTCCGATGCGCGCGCAACGCGTAAATCGGCTCAATGCCGCTCGATATGTTGTTTGCCAGCAGGCTGATAGAACCAGCAGGGGCAATCGCGGTAAGGTGGCTGTTGTGGATGCCTTTATGACGAATCGCCTCAATGATCTCCGGCGGCAAGGTCCGGATAAAGCTACTTTCCAGGTATTTCTGCGGGCGATATTCTGGAAACACGCCACGCTCATGAGCAAGTTCAATCGACGTACGATAGGCAGCATGACAAATCGTTTCAGCCACCTTGTCCGCGATATCGATTGATGCGCTCGACCCATAACGCACCCCCAGCATGGCTAAAGCGTCCGCCAGGCCGGTCATTCCCAGCCCAATGCGACGTGAAGCGCGTGCCACTTTTTCCTGCGCCTTTAAGGGAAAAGGAGATACCTCATAAACGTTGTCCAGCATCCTTGTCGCGACAGTGACCGTGCCAGCAATCCCTTGCAAGTCAAGCTTGGGATGCGAACCAAAAGGATCGTCGACATACTGCGTCAGATTGATCGAACCGAGGTTACATGCGCCATGGGCTGGCAGAGGGACTTCACCGCATGGATTGGTGGCGCTGATTGTCTCCGTATAGTAGAGATTGTTTTCGCGCTCAATGCGGTCGATGAATATCACCCCTGGGTCGCCGCACTCGACTGCGGTCCTTTGCAGCTCTTCCCATAGGGCACGCGCACTGATGGTTTTCATGACGAGGCAGCGCTTCGGCGCTATCGAACCGGACCAAACTCTTTCATGCACCATGGCGCCCGCCGGCGCAGGATGGCCCGCCAGGGGAAACATCAAGTGCCAGGGCGCATCCTGCTCCACCGCGCGCATGAAGGCATCGGTCACTAGCACCGACAAATTGAAATGGCGTAATGCGCCTGGCTGGCGTTTGGCATAAATGAAGCGTTCGATATCCGGATGATCGCAGCGCAGTGTTGCCATCATGGCGCCACGACGCGTGCCGGTAGACATCAGTGTGTCGCACGCCTGATCCCATATCTGCATGAAGGACACTGGCCCGGAGGCAATGTTGCCGGAACCGGTTGCCGCCATACCTGCGGGTCGCAAGGTGGAAAAATCGCATCCGACACCACCGCCTGCCTGCATTGTGACCATCGCTTCAGCCAATGCCGAAAAAATGCCCTCGATGGAATCATGCAGTTGCCCCATGACGAAGCAATTAAACAAGGTGACATGCCGCGTCGTCCCCGCACCGGCCAGAATGCGTCCTCCCGGCAAGAAACGAAATCCGGCAAGTGCGTCCATGAAGCGGTCGCGCCATGCATCCCGATGATGCTCCGGCTTGGACAATGCAAAAGCAACGCGAGACCAGCTTGCTTGGATGTCGGATTCACTCGAACGGCCGTCGTCATACAGGCGGTATTTGGCATTCCATACCTGCTCTGCAATGGGCTCAGTAAAGATGGCATCCGGCATGATCGCCTCCGCTGCATACGAGATCACCTCAGCTTAGAAACCGCCCAACGAAAAATAAATGATCTACCGCAAAGGTAGGCCGGTATGAGGGCATTTGCCGTACAAACCTTGCATGAATTCAAGCCGAAATGGCCCATTCAATCATGTTGCATGTTCCGGCAACATGCGGCCTCTTAGGCACCGTGCAGGAATAACTTGCACAAGTTATTCCTGCGTGGCGCCTTAGCTCTGCGCAGCGCGTACACCGCGCGCCGCATCCACAGTGGTGAGCAGCAATAAACCGACGGCGAAGTAACTACCGGTGATCAGCATCGCCAGTCGATGGTCGCCTTGCGATAACCAAGTAACCATGCCATAGGTCAAAGGTCCAACAATCGAGGCCAGACGTACCGCCATTCCCCACAATCCGAAAAACTCAGCACGTTTTGATGCGGGACTGAGTACGCCAACAAATGCGCGCGCTGCGGATTGACTCGCGCCAAGACACAAGCCAGCAATATTTGCAGCGATCCAGAAAAGCAATGGGCCTTGTGCCATCCAAACCAAGAGGATCATGACGATCCAGCCCACAAGGGTGACTGCAATCGTGGCGACATGGCCGAGACGATCCTGTATATAGCCGAACGCGAATGCGCCGATAGCTGCAGTGATGTTGACCACGATGATCAGCAACACGGTGTTTTGCGTCGTAAACCCCATCGCTTGCTGCGCATAGATGGCCGCCAGGGCAATCACAGCCTGAATGCCCGCCTGATATACGACGATGCAGAACAGAAGGCGGCGTAGATCCTTGTAATGGCGCGCCCTATGCAGCGTCTGCCATAAACGTGCCAGAGTCTGTCTAATCATGCCAGTGCCGCTTCCTTGCGGCTGTGCGCGTTCACGCAGGAACAGAAAGGTAGGCAAGCTCGCCATGCCGAACATAACGGCCGTGATCAACATTGTGATCGGGACAAATTGCTGGGCTTGCTGTCCTTGCGCAGAGGCCCAATTGACATAGAAAAGACAAATCCCCAATGCCAACAATCCACCCAGATAGCCTAAGCTCCATCCCCATCCAGAAAGTTTGCCCTGGTTTTCACGGGTAGCCAATTCAGGGAGGAACGCAGCGGCCAATACCTCCCCAATCCCAAAGAAAATACTAGACAGCACCAATAGTAACATCGTCAGGGCTAACGTATCTGGACCAGCCAACGCAAGCGCGGCCGTAGAAACGACACAGCCCGTCGTGGATGCGAGAAGTAGGCGTTTTTTGTTGCCGCGCAAATCAGCAAAGGCACCAAGCATCGGCCCGATCAGCATGAGCAGCGCGTTAGAAACAGCAAGCGCAGCCGTCCATGCCAACGTTGCCCATGCCTTCCCGCCTGCCACGACCGTCACAAAGTAAGCATTGAAGATCGCCGTAATAACAACCGTCGTATAGCTGGAGTTGGCAAAGTCGTACATGGCCCAACCCCACGCCTCCCGTCGGGAAACACCGGGAGCAAGAATACCCTTTGCCTCAGGTACAGCGGTGCTTGTTATCCAGAACATGTCATGTAATCAATACGTTTCGTTAAAGGAATAAGACAGGAAGATTCAGATTACTGGGCGGGTCGATCCGCAAGCTTGATCCGCAACAAAGATACACCTCCGTGAAGAACTATCGTGAAGCGAGCCATTTCAGCAAGGATCGCAGTGAAGGACGCCATTGCCACCGCCGGAGAAAACCCCGCCGAGCAGCTACTGGCCATCGTGACGCAGCTAGCACGCGAAACCCATCCAGGACATTCTACTGCGGTCACCCTGCACACCTCGTTCGAACGCGATCTCGGACTGGACAGTTTGGCACGCGTGGAGTTGATGCAGCGTGTAGGAAAGGCATTTGACCTGGAGTTGCCTGGTGAAGCACTATCGGAGGCCGATACACCGCTGGCACTGCTGCGCTTTCTGAGAATGGCGGCACAGGCACCCATGGCGGAGTTGATGTCTACATTGCCTGGCACGCAAACCATCGACCTCCCCGATGAGGCACAGACATTGCTGGACGTTCTCGAATGGCATGTCACACGACAGCCGGATCGGACTCACATTCTGTTGCTTGACGAGCAGCTTCAAGAACATTCTCTTCGCTACCGCGATCTGCTCGATACAGCACAAGCCATTGCCAACGGTTTGGTCACGCAAGGACTCCAGCCACGGCAAACTGTCGCACTGATGCTGCCTACTGGGCGTGACTATCTGGCATGCTTTTTTGGGGTACTGATCGCCGGTGGCATTCCAGTACCGATCTATCCGCCGGCGCGCATGGCGCAAATCGAGGATCATCTAAAACGGCACGCACGCATTTTGTCCAATGCTGATGCCGCATTGATCATCACCGTAGAACAGGCCAAACCTGTCGCCCTGGTACTGCAATCTACCGTACCAAGCCTCAAGGCAATTGTCACGCCATCCGACTTATTTGGCGCGCCGGGGGTATTGACGTTGCCGCGTTATCGTCTGCAAGGTAGCGACATCGCGTTTCTTCAATACACGTCCGGCAGCACCGGCGATCCCAAAGGGGTTGTTTTAACGCATGCCAACCTGCTCGCCAATATCCGCGCGTTGGGTCACGTGTCGCAAGCTTCGGCGAATGACGTCTTCGTATCGTGGTTGCCGCTCTATCATGACATGGGCTTGATCGGCACCTGGTTCGGTTCGCTCTACCATGGCATTCCACTCGTACTCATGTCGCCGCTTACTTTTCTCGCGAGGCCGGCACTTTGGCTGCAAACCATAACGCGCCATCATGGGACCATTTCCGCCGCACCGAATTTCGCCTACGAATTGTGTGTAAGGCATGTTAGCGATGCTGCCTTGGCTGGGTTAGACTTATCGAGCTGGCGACTGGCACTCAATGGTGCGGAACCGGTTAGTCCTGCCACGCTGGAAGCATTCGCTACCCGTTTCGTACGATGCGGCCTGCATCGACAAGCATTGACACCCGTGTACGGCTTGGCGGAATCCTCAGTCGGGCTCGCATTCCCCCCTCCAGGACGCGGGCCTCGGATCGATATCATCCAACGTGACCCGTTTAGTCGCGACCGTCTGGCGATACCGACGTCGAGCGCCGAACCGGATACTCTTGCCATCCCCTCCTGCGGACGCGCCTTGCCAAAGCATGAGATTCGAATCGTTGATGATGCTGGTGTCGAGCTGCCTGAACGCTGCGTCGGCCGTTTGGAATTCCGCGGTCCATCGGCGACCTCCGGTTACTATCGCAATCCGGAGGCGACTTCTCGCCTGTTCCACAACGGATGGCTTGATGCCGGCGATCATGCTTATATGGCAGAAGGCGAGGTTTTTGTCACCGGCCGTGTGAAGGATGTGATCAAGCGCGGCGGCCGCAATCTGTATCCATACGATCTGGAAAAAGCCATCGGCAATGTGCAGGGCATCCGTAAAGGCTGTGTCGCCGTGTTTGGGAGTGCTGACCTTACCACCGGCAGCGAACGACTCATCATCATGGCCGAGACCCGCGAGCGCGACGAAGCCGTCCGTGCGCAACTGCGCCACACGCTCAATCAGACCGCGATCGACGTAATCGGCATGCCAGCAGACGACATCGTCCTTGTACCGCCGCATTCCGTACTCAAGACGTCAAGCGGAAAAATTCGCCGCCTAGCCAGCAGAGAAGCGTATGAGCATGGCGCGGCAGCCAAACCTGCCGGCATGCCATGGTGGCACGCCGCACGTTTTGCCGTGCATGTCGTTCAGGCCCGCGTCACGGTCAGCGCACGACGCCTAGCCGCCGGGATCTATGGTGGATATGTGTGGTGCCTCTTTGCCGCCCTTTCACTTCCCTGCGGCGCATTGGCCATACTGCTACAACACCCCACGCAAAGCCGGCGTATCGCCCGTTTCGGCGCACGTCTGTTATTTCGGCTTGCCGGCATAAAAATTACGGCCAGCGGCATCGAGCGACTGCCGCAACGTTCTCATGTGCTGCTAGTCAATCACGCCAGCTACCTAGACGCCATCGCACTCAGTGCGCTACTGCCCGCTGTTCCGGGATATGCCTTCGCGGCAAAACGGGAACTCATGGAGCAACCATTGATGCGGCGTTTACTGGCCGCACTGGGAACGCTTTTCGTCGAGCGGCACGATGCCAGACGCAGCACGGAGGATGTAGCATCGTTAACCGCTGCACTGCAACGCGGTGAGAATGTGGTGGTTTTTCCTGAAGGGACTTTCAGCCGTGAAGTAGGGGTAAAGCCCTTTCATTCGGGTGCCGTCATGGCAGCATCCCAGGCCGCCGCACCCGTCGTGTTGGCTGGACTGCGCGGCACACGGACCGCCTTGCGTGCCGGGACATGGTGGCCGAGCCGCTCGCCCATCGAACTTGAGATTGGACCAGTACTTTTCCCCACTAGTCCTGATTGGCATGCAACAGCACGCATGAATGCCATGGCACGGGCGACGATCTCAACGCTGTGCGGTGAATTTGCTACGCTTTAAGGAACGTGCATGTAAGCATGTCTCACGCTGAGACGCGCCTCGCATCAGCGCCGCCACCGTATCCGCAATAGATACTCCTCTTTGTTGTAATGGAAATCCAGTTCGCCCTTGTAGGCATCCTCCAATGCGTCACCAATATTGCGGGCAAGGTGAATATCCGTTGTCGTAATCAATAATGTGTTATCCACCTCTTCGATCGCCATGATGCGTTTCATAGGATGCTCCGCTTTTTGACGTTGCTCCAGATGGCGCACTAGATTGATTAGCTCATCGTGATGGGATTGTGCATATGTTCCCTCGATAGATACATAACCGGCAGGCATATTTTCCTGTATGCGTCGACAAGCTGCGCAGTGTGTTTGAAGAGCGTCAGCAGGTGGCATCATCCATTGCCAGCGTCCTTGATGATAAACAGCACCGCAGTTGCTGCATACCGCCGGCTCGGCTAATTTTCCACGTTCCTGATATGGATCGTGAATCGGATCATTGAACATTTCAAGATGCCGGCCAGGATGAAAAGTGGTTGGAGGCGGTTGTGTCGATTTCATCGCTGCTCCTCCTCTGTGTAATGCATGCACGTGCATCGCGCACATCGCATTTTCCCCTCTACCGGCCACAATGAAAACCACCCATTCAAGGGCGATTTGAGAATGCGCAAATCCAGGCGCTCTTTTCTGCAAAAAAACGATGATGGAGACTGAACAACGAAGCATGGATGTGTTTCGAGAAACGCTTGGCCACTATGCTGAAGAGCCGCCTCAGTCTCATACCAATCTTCCGTTATAGCGTGACAGATGAAATCGATGGATTTTTTCGTCCGGCAAGGCGGGAGGAGGCGCCACAGCAAACTATGGCAACGACGAGCAACGCAGGCGGACTGCTCGGCGCCTCCGAAAAAAGACACGATGTCATGTCACGTTATAACGGAAGATTGGTATCAGTCATAGCGCCTCGCCCATTGCACCATGAACATCCGCCAGATCCGTTTCCAGGTACGCCAGTTATGCCGACCCGGAATAGCGTACACACGATGGCGCGGTAGGGTCTCTGCAAGGAGCGCATTGGCACTGGCAAACATATCACTCTTACCATACCCGATATAGATTTGTAATGCCGGTGTGGGCTCCGCTATATGGTGTTTGAACCATGCCCACAAGCTTCGTTGAAAGTCACTTTGAGGTATGAGGCCGGGCTCCCAGTGTCTAAGCCCCCCAGCTTGAGAAATTTCCTTGATCAAGGTTCTATCGCCGAGGTACGGTGCAAGCAATACGACGCCGCTTATTTGCGAAGCATGCCGTGCTGCGTAGGAAGCCGCACCGAATCCACCAAGAGAAACACCTACCAACCAAATTTCCTCATAGCCTGTCGCATGCGCCGAAGCAATGACATCGTCGGCAATCCGCTCGAAGATCGCCTTCGTCACATAGTATCCATAATGGGCATCGACCGCGACGGCATCGGCGTCAATGCCTTGACGCCGCATCTCATGAACGAACCCTCTTCTCTCGAAATCCTCGGCGACGTCACCGATGCCTGGCAAGAAGATGATCAGTGTCCTGTTTTTCCTTCGACCGCTATATTCCAACTTCAAGAGCGGCACGGGAGCCGCCATCAAGGCACTCAGTCTCGGCGTAAGCAGAGACAGTTTTGCCATGACGATTCTGTTCAAACGCTTGAGTCGATACGTGAGCAAGGAAAGCATGCAAAGCCCGCTTAGAACGCGCCTGTTTAAGTGCGCTAAGACCCGCGCATAAAAACTGTGAGAGGGATGTGGTCCTGGCCGGATGCGATGCAAGGCGCCCGCCCCGACGCAGTGCGAGTACTGCTAGGGGAGGGCAACGCGGCAGCGCGCCGGCCAGGGCCGCAGACACTCACCGTTTTTTTATGCGCGGGTACTTACTTACTAATGCGGCGCACCGGCGTCATCGTCATTTGTCATCCAGCCATGTTATCACCGCTTTGAGGGTAATCAATTCACTTGGCTGTGCAGGCCTCATGATTGCCTCCAAAGAAGAATTGGAGGTCTGAAAAATTTGCGATCAATAGCATGAACGAAACCCGAATAAGTCCCAAGCGACCTCGTTGGAAAAATGCATTGCCGGAACTAGCACAAAATCTCGCGCGGCGTATCGGCTCATCAGTCTATGGCTTCTACACATGGATCATCTTCACGATCCTAGTCCTGTTGTTTGGCACCCTTGCCAGACTGCCCGGTCGACCGGACCGCGCACGACGCCTGGCGCGTATCTTTGCGCGTGCCATGTTCCGTCTTGCCGGCATACCTTTATTTATTATCGGACTCGACCGACTACCTCCCCGGCCCCATGTGCTGTTGGTCAATCACACCAGCTTTCTTGATGCCCTTGCACTCACTGCGCTACTGCCTGCTTCTCCTGGATATACCTTTACCACCCGGCAGGAGTTTTCTCTTCAAAGCCTGCTGTGTCCGCTTCTTAGAAGCGTACGCACCATTGTCCTGAAGCCACACAGCCAAACCCATCACAACGTCAATGTGGACTTGCTGAAAACAGCCCTAGAACGTGGGGAAAATCTGCTGGTTTTTCCAGAAGGAGAATTTGCGCCTGAACCAGGACTAAAGCCTTTTCATTCCGGCGCCTTTGTTGCTGCTGCGCAGGCCAACGTACCGATGACTGTGGCTGGCTTACGTGGTGCACGCACAGCCTTGCGACTAGGTTCGTGGTTGCCGAAACGCACACCGATCACGCTGGAAATCGGCACCACCTTTCTCCCATGCGGACGTGAGTCCGAAGCCATTCATAAACTCATGTCAGCGGCGCGCATAGAGATGCTTCCGCTCACTGGAGAAACTTCCGTTACGGCGTAACGTATTCTGCGCCAACATAGGCGTATCCGACTGAGGACGGCCTCTTCCCTGGGATTCAAAGAGCGTTTTGAGTAGGCGCAAACCAACCCCTCTTTTCGCTGCTAACGTAAAGTTAGTGAGGGTACTGCGCATTCTCCAAGGAGAAAACGGCATGCAAACTTTTATCCTTCTGACACGCCTATCGCCCGAGGCATTGAAGTCCCCCTCGTCGATGGAAGACTTTGAAAAGCGTGCCGTCCGGCACGTCGAGCAAGAATGCCCGGATGTGACTTGGGTGCAAAGCTACGCCCTTCTCGGTCCGTATGACTATCTGGATATATTCACGGCACCAGACATGAATACGGCGCTGAAAGTATCTGCGATCATTCGCACCTTTGGTCGCGCACATTCTGAAATCTGGGGCGCCACCGACTGGAACAATTTCAAGAGCATCATTCATTCACTGCCCGCACAGTAACGTTTTGCCACGTTCTACACATTGTGTCTTCCACGTCGTTGCCAGCCTTCGACATTACTCTTGAATCCAAGGTGGCATTTTTGCGGCATCCGACTAGTTTCCCAGAACCAGCATACCGCGTGGAAGCCATCGAAACGCATATGTCATGGGTATTCCTAACGGATAGCTATGCATACAAGTTGAAGAAACCCGTATGCCAAGAATTTTTTGACTTTCGTACCGTCGAGGCGAGACACCACTATTGCCAGGAAGAGGTACGCCTGAATCTGCGGCTCGCCGAAGATATCTATCTTGGCCTCGTGGCCCTGTCGATGGATGCACACGGGCATTTACAACTTGACCAGCACGGCACCATCGTCGATTGGCTGGTCAAAATGCACCGGCTACCAACACGACATATGCTCGACTATGTACTCAAGAACGGTACGGCAAGCGTAAAAGATATCCGCCGTGTTGCGGTGCGGCTTGCAGACTTCTATCGAAATTGCCCGCCCATCGCTATCGCCCCCTCCACATATCAAATGTCATTCTTGCGAAATATCGAGCGTAATTTGCAAGAGTTAAGCCGGCCCATTTACCAGCTTTCGGCGGCACAGATACGGAAGATATGCCAAGCACAACACGCCGTTGCGGATCGTGAACAGCAGTGGTTTAAGGAACGAGTGGATGCGGGAAAAATCGTGGAAGGCCACGGTGACCTGCGACCGGAACACATCTGCCTGATACCGAAAGTAGCAATCATCGACTGTCTCGAATTTTCACGCGACTTACGTATTGTCGATTCAGTAGATGAACTCAGCTTTCTTGCATTGGAATGTGAGTGGCTTGGCGCAACAGAACCAGCAGCTGTTCTGTTGCGTACCTACAGTGAACTATCCGGCGATCAGCCCGATGCCGCACTGGTGCATTTCTATCAAAGTTATCGCGCAAGCCTGCGTGCCAGAATCGCGATCCGGCATTTGGACGAAGAGAAATTCCGCTATTCACCTGAATGGCGCCGGCGTGCAAATGCGTATTTGCAATTGGCAGAACAACATATTGCATGCCTTTGTTAAAAGTCAGCCTTCGATCAGCTCTGTGATGGAGCCACCAACATGGAGACGATGAATGGCTTTGGCAAATAATCCGGTGCAGCTCAGCATGCTTACTTTCGCTTTCACCGCACCATCGTTCAGCCTGAAAGCCGGTACCGTGTCAGTCACCACAATCCCTTGCAGCGCATTGTCCGCCAAGACGACCGGAGCATCTCCCATGAACAAGCCGTGCGTTGCTGCACCAAACACCCTGATCGCGCCCTGATCGTGACATGCATGCGCAGCCCGCACCAAGGTCGTTCCACTACTAATCAAGTCATCGATGATGATTGCGTCTTTTCCCTTCACGTCACCAATCAACATATCGCCACTGACCACCCCGCCACTGCGGTATTTTTCTGCAAACGCCGTCCCCACAGGTTTGCCGAGCACTCGTGCCAAACGTTGTCTAAACTGTTCAGCACGCTTAATTCCTCCCGCATCCGGGGACACCACGACGACCTCTCGGTCCTGCAGCAAGGGCTTGAAATAGGCAACAAACAACTTGGTGGCTTCCAAATGGTCGGTGTGACAGCGAAAGGCGTTCTGAAAGGCAGCCAGATTATGCACATCAATGGTCACGACGGCATCTGTTCCCACTGCTTCAAACAGCGCTGCAACATAACGCGTGATAACCGGATCGCGCGTCTTGCTTTTTCTGTCCTTACGCGCATACGCCAGATAAGGAACGACCGCCGTTACATGTGCGGCAGCAGAATCCTTCAAAGCCCCAATGAAAAACAGCAGCCGACACAGTTTATCGTTACCGCTTTGCTGCTGGTCCCCATAGAGCGATTGCAGGACGAACACATCTTTATTGCGTACGCTCACCAGGGGCCGCGTCTTGTGCTCGCCATCTTCAAACTCTCTCTCTTCATGTGGGCTCAATGCAATGCCCAACTGTTGCGCGACTTGCTCGGCGAATGTGCGCGTACTGTTGAGCGAAAACAGTATCAAGTCATGGTCTATCATGGGACTATGAACAGATGGCGTCTCACTCATTGTCATTTCCTGTTGTAATTCCATGGCTTACTTTGACGTATTTAATGGCGACGCGGACGGACTTTGCGCTTTGCATCAACTGCGGCTTGCAGAGCCACGCGATGCGACCCTCGTGACGGGGGTCAAACGAGATATTGCTTTGCTTGAACGAACCAACGCTCAGACGGGAGATTCGATCACGGTGCTCGATGTGTCCATGGACGTCAATCGAACAGCACTTCTTTCGATGCTGGAGCGCGGTGCATTAATTGATTATTTCGATCATCACGGTTCCGGTGAAGTTCCAGTGCATCCAGGCTTGCATGCCTGCATTGATACCTCGCCCGACATTTGCACCGGCGTGATCGTCAACCGCTGGCTTGGCGGTGCCTATTGCTTGTGGGCGGTAGTCGCTGCATTTGGCGACAATCTCGCCCATACTGCAAAAAATCTCACAGTGTCACTGGCACTGGATTCAGCCCAAATCGCTGCATTGCAGGAGTTAGGGGAATGCCTCAACTACAACGCCTATGGCGACAGCGAAGATGATCTCATCATGCGTCCAGCCATGGTTTATGAAAAACTGCATGGCTATGCGGATCCTTTTGCTTTTATCCACTCGGAGCAGCTCTTTCAAACGTTGCGGGAAGCACGCCTACACGATATGAACATGGCGCAACAGAGTCAATTTTGCGCTTGGCTCCCCCATGGAAAAATGATCATTCTTCCTGATGCGGCATGGAGCCGTCGAGTACGTGGCGAATATAGCAATTTCCTTGCTATACATCATCCTCATCAGGCCCACGCTGTTCTTACGCCGAATGGACAAGACGGCTACACAGTCAGCGTCCGCGCACCGTATGCCACCATGCGTGGCGCAGATCATCTTTGCCAATCCTTTCCCCATGGCGGCGGTCGTCCTGCAGCGGCAGGAATCAATTATCTTCCTCAAGACAAGCTGTCGGCCTTCATTCATTCGTTTGAGAAAGCGTGGCATACTTGACATCGCTCATTCTACGTAGGGCCTTTTTGTCAATTTTCCCCAACGACGTCAATGGCAACGCATCCAGAAACTCGATATCCGCAGGGATCTTATAAGGCGCCAGGTTCTGACGGCAAAAGTAAGTAATCTCCTCGCGCCATCGTTGCAGATCGGTGCCCTTTGCCTGAGCAGACAGTTGCACGAACAGCTGAATGATGTCGTTGCCAGGGCGGTGCGGATCAGGCATCCCAATCAATGCGCTTGAGTCAATGCAAGGTAACTGTCTCAGCTTGCTTTCGACCTCCAGCGAAAACACCTTGAACCCGCCGACAATCAGCATATCCTTCACGCGATCACAAATCGTCAAATACCCTTCTGTATCGAGGAAACCGACATCGCCGGTAAACAACCAGCGCCGTCCATCTTGCACGCGTATTGCCTTCGCAGTTTCCCCTGGCCGGTTACGATAACCTTTCATCACCTGCGGTCCGCTCAAAATGATTTCTCCTGGCTCCCCTGGCGGCATATCGTGCATTCCTGTCTCGATATCGACAATCCGCAATTCGCAATTTGGCATTGGCAGTCCCACGGTACCGATCTTCGCCCTTCCAATTGGATTCAAGGCAATGAAGGTGGTTGCCTCGGTCATGCCATACCCCTCGCATAATTTGCCATGTCCAATGATCTGCTCCAGTTGGCGGATGGCGTCCGGGGAGAACGGTGCCGCCCCAGAAAACGCCATTTCCAACTGCGAAAAGTCCACCTTGCGGAAATCCGGTTGCTCCATCAGCTTTTGATACAGCAATGGCACGTTGGCCATCATCGCCGGTGATCGTTTTTTAATCTGGGCAATGAAATGCGCCATATCACGCGGATTGGGAATCAGACACTGACGCACCTTACCATGCAACGCCACCAATGCCGTGCCCAGCCCAGCAGCGTGAAATATCGGAAACGCTGAGGCCAGTGCCTTTCCCTCAATGTCGGGTAAGAAGGAACGCAACTGTGCCACATTCGCATTGACGTTACGCAGCGATAGCTCAGCGCCTTTCGGCAAGCCGGTAGTACCGCCGGTGTACTGAATGTACGCCGTGTCCTCTTCCGTGAACGATGTATATATTCGATCGGTTGCTGCGTTCCGTAATACCGGCATCAACGCTTCAGTCCTGACTGTTGTTAACGGCTGCCAACGGACGCGCGGAACCTTCTTCAATGCATAGGCAAGAAGCCGCTTCCATTGCGGCAGGAAGTCAAGCGCCCCGGTAACCAACACGCCGCGCAACCGCGAACACTGTCCGTCTAACGGTTGCACCTTCTCGCTATAAAACTGATCCAGCGACAACAAATATCGCACGCCGGCGTCGTTAATTTGATAATGCGCTTCGGCGGCACTGAGCAATGGCGAAATGCCGGTGACAGGACAACCGAGCCTAGCGGCGGCGACCATGCCGATCAGGTACTGCGGCGTATTGGGAAGATGCAAGCCGATCACGTCATACTGCTGCACACCACGCGAACGCAGCACATTAGCCAATCGGTTGGACCAACGGTCAAGCGACGCGTACGTCAGTGTTACACCAAAGTAATCCGCTGCCGCGAGAGTTGGTGCGGCACTAGTGCACGCCTCCACCACGTCCGCCAAATTACGTATCGGTACAACCAACTCGTCTGCTCCCTGTGGGCCTCTACTAGATGACGTGGATTCGACGTTAACAAAGTCCATTTTCGCTCTCATATCGTTGAGGTGCTTTAACCAAGCCCGTGCTGTTCTTGGTAAATGCCCAACAGAGACAAGCGGGCTTCTCTTTTACTGCCTTTCCGATTGCTCAATAGACGGGTTACTTCGCCTGCTGCACCTTGCCTTAGAGGCTATTTTGACGAAGGCATAGCCTTCTTTAATTCCCAAGCGTGTGTCCCTTACCGGTTGGTCCACGATTGACATGATTCCCCCTCAAGCAAATAAAATCATTTCTCTTCAGTCTCGAACCGATCGGCCGCGGCATCTCTGATCTAGAACAGAAATTGAATGTTGCAGGCTGCTCGATAAACGTTCTTAGATCAGAAACTCCCCTGCATAAACCAAGTCGAATAAATTCTTAATCGATTGACATGCCAATCACAAAGAGAAATCACAGGTGGCAATAATGGAGAGCAGAAATGTCGATGTGGACAGAACACGTTGCACTCATTACCGGTGCTGCGGCAGGGATCGGTCGCGCGGCGGCTTTGGCGTTCGCTAAAGAAGGCGCGCGTGTCGTTCTATGCGATGTGCAGACTGAAGGCGGCGAAGAGACCGCGCGTATGATCCGGGATCTCGGCAATGAGGGGGAATTCATTGCAGCAGACGTATCCATTCCGACTGACGCAGAAAACCTCGTTTATCAGACCGTAAAGCGCTTGGGTCGACTGGACTTTGCCTTCAACAATGCGGGTATCGAAGGGGTGATGGCAAGCACCATCGATTGCACGGAAGAGAACTGGGACCGTACCTTGACGATTAACCTCAAAGGCGTCTGGCTATGTATGAAATATGAATTGCGGCATATGCTTGAACGTGGTGCCGGCGCAATCGTCAATTGTTCTTCCATAGCCGGCCTCGTAGGCTTCCAGCAGTTACCGGCCTACGTCGCCAGCAAACACGGTATCGTTGGACTGACACGCACGGCAGCGCTTGAGTATGCGCAAAAAGGTATTCGCGTCAACGCCGTTTGCCCGGGTGTGATTCATACGGCAATGGTCGACCGGATATTGCAGGAGCATCCCGGCCTGCCATTGATTACCGGAGAGCCCATCGGACGCATGGGAACACCGGAAGAAATCGAAGCCGCAAACAGCAGCGATCCCGCGATCGCTCGCAAGGCACTCGAAAAGCTTCTCGAAAAAAATCCGCGCAGCGCGATGCTGCTCGGACGCCTTGGCGCTTCTTACAGAACAGACGATCCCGCGCGTTCACTCG
>CBHCMF010000073.1:0-20061 GCA_965974465.1 uncultured Noviherbaspirillum sp. | reverse complement strand
TGCATTTTCACTCATTTACCTGAGGGCTGTCGCCATTCGCGACGACAGGCCAATATTTTTCAAGAGTATCCATGTCTTTTACAGAACTTGGCCTGTCCGATGAAATCGTCCGTGCCGTTACCGAAGAAGGTTACAGCACACCTACGCCGATCCAGATGCAAGCCATTCCAGCTGTGTTAAGCGGCAGAGATCTACTGGCCGGCGCACAGACAGGTACAGGGAAGACCGCAGGTTTTACGCTCCCACTTCTGCAGCGCTTAATCAAACGGAGTGTCGCTCACGGCGCTGGCCCCAAGCAAATCCGGGCGTTGATCTTGACCCCGACGCGTGAACTTGCTGCACAAGTAGGGGAAAGCGTCCGCACCTATGGCAAATACCTAAAACTCAACTCAACAGTCATCTTTGGCGGAGTTGGTATCCACCCGCAAATTACATTACTCAAACGTGGTGTGGACATCCTTGTTGCGACGCCAGGTCGCCTGCTTGACCATATGCAGCAAGGTACGATTGATTTGACTCGCATCGAAGTTCTTGTCTTAGATGAGGCGGACCGCATGCTCGACATGGGTTTCATCCGCGATATTCGCCGCATCCTCGCCGCATTGCCTCAACAACGTCAGAACCTGTTGTTCTCTGCAACCTTCTCCGATGAAATCAAGGCGCTCGCCGATAGCTTGCTAAATTCTCCGGCCTTGATCGAGGTGGCACGCCGCAATTCGACCGTTGAAGTCATCACCCAAAAAATTCATCCAGTGGACCGTAATCGCAAACATCCCTTGCTAAGCCACCTAATCAAGACACGCCAGTGGTCACAAGTACTGGTGTTTACGCGCACCAAACATGGCGCCAATAAGCTTGTCGAGCAGCTCGGCAAAGACGGCATTGCCGCACTTGCGATCCACGGCAATAAGAGCCAGTCCGCGCGAACGAAGGCATTGTCCGAATTCAAGGACGGCAGCTTGCAGGTCCTGGTGGCGACCGACATCGCAGCCCGCGGCATCGATATCGATCAACTCCCCCACGTGGTGAACTATGATTTACCCAACGTACCCGAGGACTATGTCCATCGGATCGGACGAACCGGCCGTGCCGGTGCAAGTGGCGAAGCAGTGTCCTTGGTCTGTGTCGATGAGCATGACATGCTTAAAGGCATTGAGAAGCTGATCAAGTACACGCTACCTCAAGAAGTTGTGCCAGGGTTTGAGCCTGACCCTTCCGCGCGCCCACAACCGATTCAGCTGCGTAGCGGCAACGGTGGTCGCAACCGGCCACCGCAGAATAAACCAGTCACCAGCAAATCGCGAGCCACCACAGCATTAACGCCCGCCACGGCACAGCGCACCAGTGGCAAGTCATTGACCGGCAAACCTTCAGGCACGCATCGCGTCGGCGGCCGTTAGCGCACCTGTGACAGAGCATTGTCTCTGTCACACTCGTCATACGAAGGGCTAAATTGGGCACTGTGCCAGCCCTCTTCCGCGTGAGTTCACCTCATCTCATGTCCATTCCCCATTAAAATGGCGGATTACGCGCATTGCGCATAAGCTCGCTTAGAAAGAAAGATTGGAATGGCTTTAAAACCCGCCCTGAAACCGGAAAACCACGCGACTTCATCACGTCATGGAGATCTGCCGGAAAAGCACACGCCCATGATGCAACAGCGTCTTCCCTCTATGAAGAAGAATAATCAGCTCTAAAAGTTACGCTAAAAGTTACGCTAAAACGCACTCCAACGATCAGGATGAAGCTGGCGCGACTGGGACATACGTTCATGTATTCTTGGGTCTTTGAGTGCGCTAGCCGCCTTCACTACCATCTCGTGATCTGGCTGCCGCGCGGCATGGTGCTCGACAAAGACGATCTGGCCCGGTGGGGGCCACATGGGAACACTTAGCGAGCAGTGAGTAGGAACATTCGCGCATGGGCAGAATATCTGACCAAGCGCCAGACCAAAGCGCATATTCCTATCGGCGCAAGGATGTTTGGCCATGGTGGTCTCGATGCTGTCGGAAAGGTTGCTGTGGCGCGCGCCGGGCTTCCTCGATGGCTCCTATCAAGCATCCCGGTGCATGCCCTGCCGAAGCGGCATGGAAGCGAATGGGTTCTGCTGGAGACCGGCGAATATTTGTTTCTCCTTACGAATTGACACCGTGGGTTTTTCGGCTGCGCTGATGCGACAAATAACACAAGAGCTGGCCGCAATTGATCCAGGAGGTGTCAACTAGTGTGGACGAATTTCTGTGTTGCATTGTCAAAATCCCCGTGGCAGCATGCTGTCCGTGTGTTCTTAAATCATGCTTACAGAGTCAGTTATCGATGGAATCTAACGACATTGCATTAGCCCTTTCAGGTGGCGGTGTACGGGCTTTGGCATTCCATTCCGGCGTGTTGCGCTACATAGCCGAACAAGGTCAGCTCGAACACGTCAAGTTCATATCGACTGTCTCGGGCGCCAGCCTGTTGATCGGACTGGTCTTTCACCGCTCCGGCATGGCATGGTCGTCGTCGCGGGCCTACCTGAGCAGCACGGCACCGGCGATCCGACATTTGATTACGACTCAGGATCTCCAGGCGTGCGCCACTGCGCGACTGTTGTTCTGGCCCCTGAACTGGCGGTTTGCGTTTTCGCGCGCAAACGTCTTTGCGCAGACAATCCAAGCACTTTGGAAAATCAATGAAACGTTGGCAGACTTGCCCTATTTTCCGGAATGGTCCATCAACGGCACGACGGCAGAGACGGGAAAGCGTTTTCGCTTCAAAAACGGCCAGCTGGGTGACTACGAGCTGGGCTACGCAACTGTACCCGACTTTCCACTGGCATCTGCTATGGCAATGTCAGCGGCTTTCCCGGTCGGGATCGGTCCGCTAGCAATCAACGTGCGGCAGTACCGCTGGATGAAGCGCCCGTACTGGGGCGCGCCGGCCAAGGAGGCACGGTCTATCTCTGCACCCTATTCGAAGTTGCACATTTACGATGGTGGTGTCTATGACAACCTAGGCCTCGAGCCCTTCTTTGACTTGGGCCGGAATCAGCCGAAGGGACCGTACCGAATTGTTGCCTCCGACGCTGGGGCTCCGCTGACGCGCGGCTTCGACTTCTGGGGCTTGAACCCATTCCGCATGAAGCGCCTGATGGACGTCATCACCGAGCAAACCCGAGCGCTACGCGTGCGCACGTTTGTCGAATTCCTGCGCAAGGGAAATCGCGGGGCATACCTCGGGATTGGTACCGAGCCGGCTCGGCTGTTTGCCGGCTGCCCGCGCCCCCCGGACGGTATGAATACATGGCTCAGCGACGCTGAAATCACGGCTGCATGTACTTTTCCTACGCACCTGCATGTCCTTGCGCCGGAAGTATTTGACCGTATCGAACGCCATGGATACGAGACTGCTTTGGCAACCCAGTTGGCCTCCCCCTACTTGTAAGTAGGCCGGCGTGAAGTCGCCCCCCTGGTCTAGCGCTTGATGCTGCGATACGATGAGCCCTGAATGCGTGCACGCATCGCATCAGGATGTTGCAACATGACAAACTTCTTGGGCTCAAAATTGCCAGCGTCGTGAATCTTGGTGTTGTCTCCCATCGCATCAATCCATTCCACCTTAGATGTTCCATTGGTTGAATGCACGACGACGTCACCACGCGTGGTCGTGGCCAACTTAATTCCTTTTCGAGCCAAAAGAGCACGGATCTCGTCAGCGACGTGACCGTACTGGTTATCAAAATTGACCCCACATACCGCCAGCTTAGGCTTGAGTTCGTCGAGCAGGTCACTAGTGATGAACCCGTTATTGGCGCCATGATGCGGCAAGATGAGCACATCAATTTCGCGGCAAGCGATCTTCGTCGCCTTAATTAGCGCGGCGACTTCTGCAGATTCAACGTCACCCAAGCTAAGCACGTTAAAGCACCCAGTGCGAAACAGCTGGACCGTCGAATTATCGTTAGCCTTGTCGACAATCGTGCGAGGATGAAACAGGACGTTCCGATAACCATACGGCTCTGATTTGCCTAGGCTTTTGATGTACTCCGGCGTCACGGAGATACCTTTGGCGGCATTGAGTCGATTGGCAACGTAGCTACCGATTTCTTTCAGGCATGCCTTCCCAGTGTCAGTGGACGGGGCGTAGCCGGGATACTAAATCTTTCGCGGATTCCACGTCGTCAAGATCTCGCGCAAGTCTTCTAGTGCACAGTGATCGTCGTCCCAACTCGTAATGTGCAGGGTGTCGATGCAGGTCTTATTGCAGCGTTTCAGCTCATTAATCAGGTTCGGACGGCTTGCGTCGGTCACACGCGCTTCGATTAGGGTGAAATGCTTGCCGTTCCAATAAGAAAAAGAGGCACCTTTGGTTTTCAATTGGTATGCACGAAAACGAGTTGGTACGACTTGCAGCGACGGCAGCATATGCTTGGCTGCCTGCACGATTTCGGAAAGATTCATCGTAAGCCCCTTCAAAAGCAGCCATTTAGCGCACTGTGCGTCGGCTGGAATAATGAATATGAGCATTAATTTCCAAACTGCAAGCGTCGTTATATTCTAAATTTTACTTGGAGTTGTCGTTATGAAATTAAAGAAATAAATGCCACCAGTTAAACCAGCGTGAGCACGATTCACGACACATGGGAACCTGCAGCTATAACTCAAAAAAAGCGGGGATATTGCTGAAAACAAAGCCGACAGCGCCCCCTATAGCGTTCCTCTTATAACCTTTCCATTAGCAAGTAGAGCAACATAGTCAAATCGGCAATCAAAGGATTTGCCATCATCCGATTCAATAACAATTTTCTTTGTTTCCATGGGAGGGTCATCCATCACAACACATACGATTGTGCAGGACTGAGGATCAATCTTACGATTGAAGTCAAGAAATTGGTTCTCGTGTGGGAAAAAAACGGATTCGTTTTGCGACGGCTTACCCATGGGAGGGGTTTTCGGGGCAACCGCTTGCGCTAGCCATAGACAACCACCAATGCCCAATGCTGAACATGCGAAAAGAATATGTCTTTTCAGTTTCATGTCGCGATGAGTGTCAGCAATACCCCGCCTAAGGAAACATGTATATAGTTGGGCTAGCGTTGCAGCGCAGACCGAAGCTTATCGCAAACAGAGGAACGGTTATCTGAGTTGCATTCTAAATCTGAAAACTCAGATTTCGTTTTTGTGCCCTCGCACTCTTGAATGTCTGTCCATTCATGATATGGGCCTTCACCACCTGGAAAAGCGGCAGTTTTTCCGTTATTACTCCAGTAGAAAACAGAGTCTCCCATTCCAGCCCAACCACGAGATATTGAGTTAATTGCCGGTATTGAGGCTGTGGAATCCCTGATGATCTTTCCGGTACGGATATCTGTAATGGTATAAAAAGCATCACCATCAGCCATCACAAACCACGAATAGGGATCAAGCCAATACCAGCGTTCACCGCCCTTAAATTTGTACTCAGTAAGTGCGCAAGTTCCTGCCGGGTTCATCAGTATTGATTCTGGCGGATAGTAGGGTCTCACCAAGGTGCTGTTTTTTTTCAAAAACACGTATGTGGCGATGACTACCGCCAAGAAGATCGCAGCCGATTTTAGAAACTTTTTGGCCTTCATTTTTTACCGCTCATAATTTTCTAGATTTCTTGCGGGGTAATTTTGAATGTAAAAGGTTTGCTCAGTTGCGTTACTAGAACATCACTGAATATCAAGAGATCCCCTCCTTTTCCAGTCAGGGCTTGGTGTGCTCGGAACCGATCATTATTGACCTCAACATAATCATCTGGACAATCGCCTCTTGATTCGCCGCGCAAATACAAGCGGACATAGGGCGAAGACGTTTTACTCCAGTGCCCAAGATACTGTTCTCCGTTGAAGTCGTAAGTATCTCTGATATAAACACCGATTTTCTTAACAGACACTTCGTAGTATTCAACCTGAAGACCCGTGCCCACCTTCTTTATTTTCGGTGTTACGGTACCTTCTCCTGCTATCTTCATGAGGCAGTCAGCAAGAGCGCCCCACATATCATCTAAATCAGGGTCACTAAGGAAAGTCTCTTTTATGGCAGCTTTGCCGTATTCGGAAAAATTAAATAGTTTTCCTCCTATCACATGGTACTGAAATTGCCATAAGTCATTAACCTCAGTCACTGGCGCTTGCAGATTCCCAAAACTCTCTTGCTGTAACGTGAACTTTCCTGCTTTTGAAAGTCTCTTCACAAGTTCTCTGCGGGCGGCGACACTCTCGTACTTTGCTGGATTGGGTTTAAAAAATCCTGTGCTTGCCAAAAGTTTGGAAAAGTCTGTACCTCCAAAAATACTGTCGTACTCTTTTTTGATACGAGGGAAAGAAAGTGCCCAACTCATCGTAACTATGGAAGTGTCAACAAGTTTAGAGGGATATTGCCTTGAGTCAGTTTCCCCCTCTTTTTCTTCCTTGCTCATGAGGTACTTTTCGCTTTCCAGCCACTTACGCATAATAGCCGCTGAGACTTTCCAGCCTTTCTGATCCATGATTCCGGGCAAGTCTGTCAGCTTGAAAACATCGACATAGCAGACTTTGCCTTGCTTTTGTTCTTTAGGGCTGGTGCTTGACTTCCCAGCAAGCTTTAGAGCTACGCCACTGTTTGCCATTCTCTATTCCCCAATCTGAATTTCATGCTGCGGAGCAAGCCTAATTGTTAAGGCAGCACGCTTATCAGAGCTTGCATATTGAGTGCGTCCCTCATCATCCGTATAACCCTCAATCGTTTCTCCTGTATCAAGCGTGATGCGATAAAAACGATTGCGTGCAGGAGTAGCGCTTTTCTCATCCATCAAAATAAAATATTCGTCATGGATCTGGTCATGCTCTTGGGGCGGAGGGTGTATTCCTTTCCATCCGCCTTCACCATCCGGCACAAAGGCGGGCGGAATTTCTGCGCCACGCTCATTTGTCCACCCGTGAACATCGTTTAATGTGGAGATGAGGGGACAACCACCAGTGGTTATATGACCATGATGCGGAACATTTCGACCGTTAGGTAGTGTGACGTTGGGATGTGCTTCTGCAATCACACAATTTTTCCGGCATGCAAGCCGTGCGCCGTAAAACGCCATTCTTCTTCCGTGGCTCTCAGTGGTCGAACAGCCTTCAACAACTTGCCCTCCGCAAGCCGCCTGGTCGCCATACCGAATCCAGCCGAGTATTTTCATGCGGCCACGGTCCCTGGAACATAGCCAGGCACCAGAAAACCGGGAATCGGCGACTCATCGGCATACTGGATAATTTCCAGGCCATTTTGCAGGCTGCCGACAATGATGTCGCCGTTTTCAAGATGACTACCAACAATTGCAACGGGGTTACCGTCATAGAGACTGGCAGAACCTGCCCCGGAAACAATCTTGCTTTCGCTGCCGTCTGGATAGCGCACTGTATCGCCCACGCAAGCAATACGATGTCCATTAATCACATCACCCGTGCTAGCTGTCACCACTTCGCCACCTCGTTCTGTCTTTGCACCAAGAGTGGCAATGGCATGGCGGCTTTTTACTGGCTTCATGGCGAGTGCCTCCGCCCGTTCTGCAAAATACCGTTTTGCTTCTTCTTCAGTCATCGGAAATTTCAATTCCATTTTTTTGGCTCTTTCTTGTTAATAAAATTAAATGACTAATATGCAATATTTCCGTGTCGTTATGTTAAAACATTTTCAACATTGCGTCACATAAGACGAAGGGGAAAGAGTCTGCAAACGACAATGGCCCCGAAAAGGAGCCATTGTTTTATGTGTGAACTGCGTTCGAGGTATCCAGGGAGATTTTAGGAAAGTTATTGTGCCTAGAAAATCTGACCCTTTACCCTTTACTTCATCAAGCGTACAAATCTCAGCAGCTTGCATATTGCTACAACCATCAAAACATAGAGGTAGCCGAGGACTAGCGTCGCTACGGCCATCCCTAATAATTCTAGAAAGTCTAGAAAACTAGAATTTCTACTGAATGCTTCCTGACTTTCGTAATTCAAGACAGCCCATGCGACTAATGCAAATGGAATTAATATCAAGGGCGATAACCACACAGAACGCATGAAGGACTTATTGGCTGTCTTCCATGTCCAACCTATGAACGATGCAATAAAAATGCAATACGGAATAATCGCCAAATAAAGAGGTAGGCCGACATGTATGCCCGCCTCATCTTTGCGTAAAGGTAGTGCCCAATTGGGGCCCAAAATAAATAAGACCGCCAATAGTGGAAAAACAAGCATGAACCAGTAGTAGGTTTTGTAACCCATATCTCCCCTATTCCTTATTAAATTCAAGAAAATTCCACTGTCTTCCAACAAATTGGCGCAAAAAATCCTGTGAAGTAAATCCAGACACTGGATTGGAATAGCTCCATCTATCGCCGTTTTTTGTAAATTGGGCCTCGCCTAACGGCATGCCTTCATATCTTCTAGCAGTGGGATCAGAAACAGACGCACTTTTGTTGCCTGTTAGTTTTCGAGTAAGCCAATAAGCGGCACGAGAAAAATATTTGTATTGTTGGTTCCCTTGGATTACTCGAATGATGTTGCCTGTATTTTGAATTGCAACTTGTACATGTCGGGCTCCACCTTTGTCATTCATCTGTACAAGTAAGTCGCCTTGCTGTACTGCTTCATTTTTAACTGACTTTGTGTTGATGTCGTTGAGCATATCTTCAGCCGCACAAAACCGCATGGCCTTTTGCATGAAGCCATACACATTGGCAGGCGTATCATCTGACGGATCTAGCACCTCCATATTTCGGAAAGTGCCTACCCCACACGTAATCTTGACAGGTAAATTGTTTTGAAATGCGAATTCAACTAATACACGGATGGCGAAATCTTCGCAGGTGGTAGTGAAGGTGCGATTTATCGAGCCATCCGCCCGCCATTCTGCAAAATTATCTTTAAGACGCTTCGCTATTGTGGGGGCTTCTTGTCGATACCTGTTGATGTACTGGTCATCCCAGAAATTTTGGGTTTTCCAGTGCACCTTTAATTTAATTTTGACCCCTTGAGTGTCATCTTTTGGAGTCAATGCAATGGCGCGTATAACCAAGGTAGATAAAGCTACAAGACTCATTTTTTCTTACTCAATGCAATTTCACAGCCTAGAGTTTCGCCGTCGTTACCAGAAACTATCTGAGTTTTCCCATCGGCTCCTGTCTTCCCTTCAATGACGGCACCTTGTTTGATTATCCGATAAGGGATGCCCTCCAATGGCTGGCCTTCATGATCAACCAGTATCAAATGCTGATCATACTTATGGTTTTCGCTAGACTCTTTCGATTCTTGGAAAGCGCTTGATGCGCCTGTGCCAACTGCGGCAACACTGCTCCCTTCCATCGTCTGGAATCGTAGGCTCTGCGAGGGAATCAGGCGGGGCGGCGGATTGCAACCACAAATGCAGAAATCATTTTCTAAAGCAACGGGCCGCCCCTCGTAAGACTCAGGATTGCGCGGCCCCGTGCATAGAATGTACCCCGTAGACTTACACGACCGGCATGCAATTTTGTCGTTTTCAAGGGCCACATGAGCCCCATTAATTATGAATTGGCTGCTGCCTGATACAACCACCCCGCCTGCCGTCGTATGTGCTCCAACTGTGATGTGATAGCGCCGCATGATAAATATGCAATATTTGGAGGCGCTATATTAGTGTATCTACAATGCAACCAACCAGAAAAAGTAACGGATAGTTACAAGTTTCCAATTTGAAACTTGCGAACAGAATTTGTGACTAAGTCTGTGGATAATGCAGTGTATTGACTATAAGTATTTGATGCACAAGGGAATATTCCTGCTGATCAAAATCAATGCATTGATCATCCCGAAAGTCTCGATACGAACCAGGGTGCCGGGATTCCACACGGTAGAAATCCAGCACCCTCTGGATTTCAAAAGAGTCCAGCAGGCTCTTTTGAGCGATCCCAACTATAAATAATCACCTCCTGCCGGTCGACTGCCTTGCCGCCGCCTCCAATGGTGTATTGAATCGCTGCCGTTTCGATATAGAAGTCATCGAACACGCGCCGGATCTCCGGATGATCGTTGAGACTGACGATCGCCTTTCCCTCTAGATTGCGCAGCATGCCAGCCATCTTTTCATACTGCTCAAGCCCAAATTCCACACCGTATCCTTCTGTCTCCCAATACGGCGGATCCAGATAAAAAAAGGTGTGCGGGCGGTCGTACCGTTCGATGCATTTCGCCCAGTCCATATTCTCAATGTACGCTTGCGACAGACGCAAATGAGCAGCGGATAAGGTCTCCTCGATACGAAGCAGGTTGATCGGCGGTGCGGTGGTTGCAGTCCCCCACGTCTGCCCATCAACCTTGCCGCCAAACGCATGCTGCTGGAGGTAAAAGAAGCGCGCGGCGCGCTGAATATCGGTCAACGTCGCCGGCGGCGTGTCTTGCAGCCACTTGAACACGTCACGGCTCGATAGCGCGTATTTGAATTGACGGACGAATTCCTCCAAGTGATTTTTCACCACCCGATAAAGGTTGACTAACTCGCCGTTGATATCGTTGATGACTTCCACTTCTGCCGGCGGCCGCATGAAATACAGTGCCGCACCACCAGCGAACACCTCCACATAGCACTTATGAGGAGGGAACTGCGGTATTAACCGATCAGCAAGACGTCGTTTCCCGCCGATCCATGGAATGATAGGAGTTGCCATTGTGAACCTTTCTTCTGTGCTAGAATCCGGCCCGCCTCCCGGGAGGTGGCAGAGCCTTGCTTGGTTCACCGGTCACTTCGGTGGATTGAGGCCCGTTCGGTTGTTCGCTGCAACCGGGCGGGCGCTCTGTCTTTTACTTACGTGCTACACGCGCTGCTCGTCACGCCGCTACTTGGACGCGACATTCTTTACCTTTTCGAACGAGCGCAGTCCGCCCAGCCCCAACATGCCGCCTAAGACGTATAGCAGCAAGTCGGTATCAACTGGTGGCGGTGCTGGCCAACCTTTCGCGGATGCCAACCACGCCAGTAACGGCTGACCGACCGCAGCGTAAAACAGCCCAACAACGCCAGCCCAGCCTGCCCCTGGTCGCCAACCGGCGACAAATATGGATGGATGCTGCGCCTCACGTGCATTGATTTCCAATTGAGCCACCACCTGTTGCAAATCGCCCGTCTGCGTCATCTTCAATAGTTCCAGCTCGGCGCGTGCCTTCTCTGTAGGATCGGGGAACAGGCGGTCAATGATCTTGCCGCCGATTTCGAAAAGCGGTCCAAGTAGTAAGGGGTTCATGCATCCTCCGCAGCGTAATCAAGGTTAGTGGCAACTCGGTTTGTCCAGCCCTTGCCGTAGGTGGGCCAGGTTGAAAGTGAGGTATAGAAGCGCAGACGCTGCGCATTGAAGCGCATGAGCACATCGGTCACGCTTTCAGCTTTGACGGCTGCGATCGTGCGTGGCCCGATGACACCATCGTCTGCCACCCGAACCGCCCGCTGCAGCGCGCGCTTGGCGGTGCTCATCCCGGCATTGACGGCAAAGTCCCACATCTGAAACACGATGGCTGGATCGATTTCATCGGCGCCGATCTTGAGCCACCAGTCGCGGTAGTAAATTGCTTTCGCCTGCTCCATCGTCAGGTTCTTAATGTCAACGTCCGGATAAGTGTTTGCGGCGATGCCAAACTTGGTGCCTTTGAGCGCTCCTAATCCGATCCGACCGCCAGTCCAGTTTCCTGGATCGCGCGGGTCTTCGGAATAGCCTGCCTCATGTCCAATCAAGCGAATGAAACACTGGTCGAAGTTCATCTCTGTTTCCCCTTAAAAGAGCCTTGGATGAGTCACAATGCCTTCGCACTCTGTCAGCTTGGCCAGCAGCGCGGCGTTTTCTTCAATGTAGGCTTTGCGCTCGTCGTGAAGGCGTACGATTTCCTTTTCCATGTCCCCGACACGCTTGGTTAGCCGCTGCACTTCTTCGCGTAGCGTGGTGATGATTTGCCGCGTTGCCTCGTCCACTTGTTGTTCGTTCTTGTCGTCGCGCCGGTCCTTCACCAGCATGCGGCTGACCTTGTAGATTCCGAACCCGCCGGCGATCGCAGCCGGGATCCAGGTCGTCGGGTCCATCCAAGAAAAGTCGGTGGGCGGCATGACAGGCCTTAAAGAGAAAGACCTGCCGAAGCGGATCGGGTAAAGAGGGTGAGTGCGCTCGCCAAGGCGTTTGGGCTATATCGCCACGCCTCCGGTATGCCAAGCGCTGCGGCGCACGCTTCCGAGCAAAAGAAAGCGCCCTCCTCGCCATGCACCGGTCGCCACACGAAGCCAAGATTTCCGAGCAGGTCGTACGGCTTTCTGTCGTGTTGTCGGAACCAGGCGCGAGCGTCCGATTCAAGATGGCTAGGCAGATCGATGAAATCCCAATGCGCCGGGTCATAGTCAATCTTCTTTAACCGCACACCGCCATCCATCCACGATGCTGATGCTGAATAGCCGTCCGAGAACACGAGTTCGCAATGCGAATACATTCCAGAAGACCACCATCTCACTACCCGGTTATATAGCCCAGGCAATCCTGGGTGCACAGATTTGTAGAAAGCTGCTCTGAACATGTTTTACTCTCCGTAGATCGCAGGCCAGCCGGTGGAATAGTCGTAATTCGCTGGATCAGTAGATGACTCCATCGCTGCGCGGTGTTCTTCTGCCTTTACAAAAATGGCTTGATCATAGGCAGCCACCGCTTGAAAAATTTGATTGGCGAGTTCTTGTGTCATCGGCACTTTGGTACCGTCCATCGTTTTCCATAGCACTGGAGGCACCGCCACGCCAAACATGACCAGCCCCAATTGTTGGATACGGGAATCAGCATCCGAATGGAACCATTGTTCGCCTACTTTCACGCCCGCAGCCTTGCGCCGGTCACGTTCTGCTTTAATTTCCAACCACTTTGTAGCGCGTATTTCTGCAATGCTCGGTACCGGTGGCAGAGCACCGGCAAATGTCCGCACCGGCGAAGAGGGATAAATACGCCATGGCTCAATCCCTGCGAGGTTGATGCCAGTCTCATTCATTAACCTGACGTTGGCGCAGTAGCCAGACTGGTCTGCTATTTCTCCCACCATGTCAATTGCGCAGCCAAGCGCTTCTCCTTCGCTGCCCATCAATCCTGCAGCAATCAACGCTGCCCGCATCACCGCTTCGTCCGGCGTTCTCAGGTAAAAATCTTGCATGATGTCTCCTATGCGGTGAGCGACTGCAGTTCTGAATTGGAGAGCCGGCGCGGGAAATACATTAGCCGGCGCATATGACCGTTAAGAAAGTTTTGTGATGTCCTACTGCCGATCGCGAGCGTCGTGATCCCAGTGGGCATAGATGCCAAGCTATCCGTCGCGACGGCGCCGCCATTGACGACTGCCGCGCAGCTGTTTTCCTTGTAGGCAGTGGCGATTCGGTACACCGTATTGGCAACGGGCGCCGATCCCAACGCGGTCATCGATGCTTCGTTGGTGCCGGATTTTCGAACGCGCGATGACATCGAGGTAATAGCAAAGCGCTGATCGATCTGCTCATTTTGCGAGCCATTGTTTGCGGCAAGGATCGTGCAGTCATCCGCCACGTTTGCGCAAGATGCTTCGACCAGGAAGGTTCCTTCAGCCGCATTGAACCAACCGCTTGTCGGCAGCGTTAGTAAATCTGCCGATCGGGTTTGCTGGCTTCCAGTGGTGGGAATATGGCTCGATGCATGCGCCCCATTTTCCAACTGGAACAATGACACCGAGCCCGTGATCGCGACATCGACAGTACCGCCGGTCACAATCGTAAATGTCACCGGAGTCGAGGCAGTCGCTGAGCCGAATCCGGACCCGATCGCAGTGTTCCCTGCGACCGATACGCTGCCCGTGCCCGACATCGACAATGTGTAAGTGCCGGTGGACAGGGTGACAGTTTGGTTCACCGGCGATTGGCTGTTCAATAGGTAATTGGTCCTCTGCCCCTCGATTAACAAGCCCAAGCAAAGGCCAGTTGTCAAATCGAAGTCAAAACGCGGCTGATTGACCACCGCGGAGGTCAAGACGCCGAAACGGTCGGTATAGGTAGCGGTCGTATTGCGAGTGAAAGTCGGTCTAGGCCCCAACTGACGCGTGTGACGAAAATCAAAACGCAGACTTGGATGAATGATGGTCATGGGGTGATCCTTTTTTTCACTTCGACGTAGACTGTGTGCGATGCGGCATCGACCGTGCCGGCGGTCTCATTCGCGTAGTTCAAAGTCACCGTATCAGCGGCAGTGACTTTTGCCGTGACGGTGAGAGGCATGCTGATGCTGAAGGATGGCAGCGTCACAAAATCGCCCAGTTCCGCACCCACGACAGTTACTGTCGTGGTGGTCGATACCCCTGCAGCAAGCGACGGTGGATCGTATGTCGCTGAGCCATACAAAAACGTTTGATTGAGATACGCCGCACTGCCAAGCATGTAGTTCGCAGGCATTTGCACGGGATCATTACCTGCTGTGGTACTGCCAACTACGGCAGCATACCCGGCAGCCGCACTGGCGCTGTTGGCTGCAGCCGATGCGCTACTGGCCGCCGCGGATACCCGGCCAATTACCCAATTTGCAACGGCAATCATCTGAGCGAGCGCAGGCACAAAACGCGTGCGATGCCCACCGCCCGCAAGCCCGGTGCTGGCGTTGCTGTCATCGGTGACCGTCGAGCCATCACCGCCAACGACCGGATCAAAAAAGACGGAAGACATTACAAATTCTCCTTAATTTCAAATGCAACGCTGTGCGTGAGTGGATACGGATGTTCAATCGGAGATAAGGTGCGTAACCGTCCAAGAAATGCCGTTTGAATGCGCCATTCCAGATCATCCGGGTCGTTGACGAACAACACCTCGCCATCGATGCCCGCATTGCGTTGCAATGCCAGCACGTCCCCAAGCGCCTCGCTTTTCGTTAAATGTTCCAGCGTGAAGCGGGCTACCCGGTAGCCGTTGCGGCGATCGAAATATTCCGTGCCGGAATAAGCCTCTTCGACGGATGTTCCCGTTTCAAATCCAATCTGTGCGCCGTACGACATGTTGTACCGCGGCTGAAAGCCCGTGCCGATGAACACTCTCCCCGCTTGGACGTACCCCGCTGCATTCGCAGTGTCGTTAATCTCGACCGTCCACGTCACACCGTTCGTATCCTTTGGCATCGTGTGCACCAAAGTCTTGGTAAAAAGCGCGATGTCCGATGCGGCCGGCAGTCCACTCCAGTACCGATCCTGTTCCCACTCCAGATATTCGGATGGCAACTCAGCCCAGACGCGCAACCATCCTGAGTTGTAGCCACCCGATGCGGATACGCGGTACAAGGCATCCTGTGACAAGTTATGTGCGACCAGCGCTAACACATCCGCATAGATTGCAGACGCGTAGGTCAGTATGAACTTTGTCGACCCAATCGCCGCATTGGTGCTGCGCGCGACCTTGCCCAGAATACGGTTTTGCAGGTTGGCAAGCGGCAAGCCCGCTGTCCATGAACCGCCGGACAGCGTTGCTGCATCGATCAGGTTAGGTGAGGCAATAATGCAGTTCGCCACGTTATCCCCACACAGTCAGATCGGCCGAATTATTGGCCAGATTGGTTTTGAATCCGATCACTCGGAATAGCTTGCCGCCAGACAATCCATAGCGTGCGTGCGTCATGCGCACCACCACACCCAGGTCGAGTGCATTGAGCGCGGCCGTCGTTGTATAAATGCGTACCTCGAAGCGATCGCGCCGCGTCTTGTACAACGTCAGCAGACGAGCAGCTTCGGTGTTGGCATCCGCAGCAACTGCGAGCAGACTGTCAAACGCCATTTCCGGCGACAACTGGTGCTTGTTCTTCACCGTTGCGTCTTCTGCAGTCGCAGTGCGTGCCGCCAGCTTCAACCAAGCACGCCGGGCATCAGTGACAGCGCCGGCCAGATCCGAGTCTTGGACCGTCCAGTTTGGCTCGTAGCTAAGTTTGATGCGCCAGGCAGGCACGCCGCGTCCGGCATCGTCGGACGGCTTGCGCTCCAGTCGCGTGATGTCGTCCGTGCCGAGTTCCAGCACAGGCGTTCCCGATGGCGCTTCCAGCCGAACGATGCGAAACTTACCCAGCCGGTCAAAGCCCCACCATGCGCCAACAGAAGCGCAGACATGGTCCAGTGCTTCACGCGCGGTCGTTTCCTCGCCTGGAGCTAGCCAGAGCGCGATGGCGGCGCTATTGGCGCTATCAAGTGCGGTAATGTCAGCAGCGGTAATGTCTCCGGCTGCTATTCCGGCCGCGAGTGCAATCGTTTTTGCAATCTGCGCCGCGGTACGATTGGCAGTGGTGTCTGCCGTCACATCAGCGGTGATCATCCCCGCCGGCGTGGAACCGATACGGAAGTAGCCGCCCGCAGGCCATGCACGGAAGGTACCTGCCGCCGGCGCATTGGTTTCCATATCTATCTGGGACACATAGTTAGCGCCAGCGGTAAGCGCCGCGCCACGGTCATAGACCGCATCCACGCTTTGCACCGCGTTACTGGATATTTGGTAGATCAGGCGCGCAGTATTGACGCAAGGCGGCGAAATGTTTTTAACCACGCCAAATACACGCGGTTTGGTTTGCCCTTTCAAATCGCTTTCAACGCCCTCGAGCCCTGCCGGCAATACGTTGTTGCCTGCATAACGCGCTGACTGCAGCGGCTTATCCAATTCCGCTTGACGATCACGCAAGCGGATGGAGACTTCCGCGTTGGTAAAGGCTGGCTGCTCCATCGTGCCCTGAAACACGACTGGGAAGCCGGATGGATAGGCTGCGCCCTCTTCGCCGACCCGCAGCACGAATGTGCGTCCGTCGAATCCATAATCGAGCAAGTAATCCAGACCGCCGTCAGGATTGGCAAGCACAAGCGCGCCGTAGCCCACGCGAGACGCGCCTCCGGTGGTGCCGACGTCGAAGCAGTCGCGCTGCAATAACGCCGGTTGAGTGATGCGCGGTTCGTAGTAGGCGTTGGCTGGCGTTTCCGCCGGACCGGTGCAGAAGGCACCCGAGCTGAAGCGCAACGTCGTCGTAGTTCCAGACGCGTCGATCGCAGCAGTGATTTCCGCAAGCCAGATCCGCATCATGCCGCCTTCGCCAACGATCCGTTGGACTCGATTTCTGCCAAATACTTTTCGATTGCCGTAAGGCGTGCGACGGTCGCCGCACCGGTTGCGCCGGCCTGCACGACCAACGCCTTCAGTTCAGCGGTTTGCTTCTTTAGCTCTTCCGTCTGGCGCTTTTGCTCTGCCGCCTGTGCGGCTGGATCGAATCCCGGCAACTTCAGCGACACGCCAAGGTTATTGACCTGTGAGCGCACCATCGATTCGAGCGCGGCATACTGTGTGCCGGACGCATACTGGTCTCGCCCTGCGGCCAAGAGCACGTCCGCCGACGATGTAACCTTCGACAGGGCATCGGCGTTACCGTCGCGTGCTTGGCTCATCAGCGAACCGAATTGCTTTTGGGCCTCTATGAATTTGGCTTCCGGTGACAATGACGACAGGTCGGACAGCTTTTGACCTCTGAGCCAACCGGTCAAGTTATCCGCTTGCGCGCGCTGCTTTGCGGTGCGCTCCAGGTCGTTGAGCTTGGTCACTTCCTTCAACTGTGCTGCTGTCAGGCCAAGCGCTTTGGCATCGGCAAGACGCGCATCCTGCTCTTTCTTCAACTGCTGCTCTGCAAACTTACTCGCATCGGTCAATTCCAGAATGCGGTCAGTGATGCTAGTCATGAAGTCCTTACGCAGCTCAGCCTGGCCTTTGTTGATTGCCGCATCGATCAACGCTGTTTGCTTTTCAACCGAATAACCAAGTTCTGCGAGTACCGAGCGCATCGCATTGGCGTTTTCTTTTACCTTCAGCATTTCCAGCGCCATGCCTTCGAGCGGCTTGCTCGCGTCTGTCGTCAACCCCATTGCTGCCAAAGCTTGGTTGCGCAGGCTTGAAGTTAAGTCGGCTTTTTCCGCTGCCGTCCGCACCAGTCCGAGGCGGTTTGCTTCGTCCCGGAAACTGGACAACTCAACACGCATTTGCTCGGCATTGTTCTTAGCTTCCGTGCGCAACTCCATATGTTGTGCCGCCAGCGGGTCGCGTGCCGTTGCATAGGTCGCCTTGGTCTGGGCAAACGCTTTTGCAAACTCAACGATATTGCCGAGATTGCTCAAGTCGCTTGTTTGCAGTCCGGCGACGGCACGCCGGACGTATTTGTCGCCAGTCGCTTGGCTGTTTGCCGCCTTGATTGCTTTCAAAAGCAATCCTTCCGGATCGCCCGCTGCCTGCCGTAACGAGACGCTGCCAACCCGGCTGAAATCGAAGCTTTTGCTTCCGATATTGAACGAGGCGGACCGGTTGACACCGCTCAGACCGCCCATCAGATCGAGCATGTGCGTAGCTTGCGCGTATTGCTCGGCAATTGTGCGCGCGGTACCGACATTGCTCTTGTCGCCACCGTCGCCACGGCTGCCAACCTTGGAGATCACGCCCGCACTATTCACTGCTGCGCCGGCTGCATTGCGCTTGTCTTTACCACCGCCAGAGCCGAAATAGCCCATTAAGCCACCGGCCACCGCACCGATAGCGGCGCCCCACCAGCCATATTGCGCGCCCATCGCCGCGCCAGAAATAGCGCCCGTTGCCGCCCCCACCTTCCTGGAGCCAGTGGCCCGACCAGCTGCGCCACCGACCATGCCGCCGCCAGCGCCCGCACCAAATGCGCCAAACGCTTGGGAACCGGTCAACGATTCCATTCCTGGCTGCATCGGGCCGACGAAGTTGGGATCTCGGAAGCCGATTTTTGCACCCCAGGTGTCGAGCGCGCCAGTGAACGCCGATTGCAGCCCCTGTATGGTATTTCCCCCTGCCGCAACATTAGTGCCGCCGGCAATGGTGCCTCCCAACAGGCCGCGCAACGCGCTGCCGCCGCTCGACATCACTGCATCAACACCAATCTTGATTACCTGCGTTTTAAACAGATTCTTGATTGTGTCGAGGAAATTACGTCCAGCGTCCTTACCGCCTTCGAAGCCGCGCATCAGTGCATCGGTCAGACTGCGTTCAATTTCTCCAGTGATGCGCTTCCATTCTTCCAAGTCTTTGGCAGCTTGGTCCGCAATGGTTTCCTTGAGCGCGCCGGTACGCTTTTCGTCAGCGAGCTTGCTCTTTGCAGCCGCAACCTTGTCCAGATCGGCGGCATATTGCAGATAAGCGTCGTGGAGTGGCCCTGCATACTCTGCTGCGGCGCGCATGTTTGCGGCCAACTCCCGGTCGGCTGCCGCTTCGAGGTCGATCTTGGACGCGACCAACTCAGCAGTCTGTATCGTGGTAAGGCCAATCGTGGCATTGTGTTCTTGCTGCCGCTGCAGTTGTTCTTCGATCGATTCGACGTCTTTCTTGCCGCGCTCGGAGAGGTCGCCCGATGCCTTTAGCATTGCGGCTTTGATTTCTTCATCCTCTTTTTGCGCCTTGTTTTTGCGTTCTAGCGCATCAATTTGCTGCGCGGTGAAATTGAGGAACTGGGCTGTGTATTTCTTGGCCGCACCGGCTTTATCCATCAACGCATACATTTCGAGCGCGTCATACATCCGCTTTTGTTCGGATGTCATGCCTGCGGTTTCCTGCTCTTTCTGCAATTGCCGCATGAATTCTTGCGACTTCTTCATCAAGTCGTC
Source organism: uncultured Noviherbaspirillum sp. (assembly GCA_965974465.1). GTDB lineage: Bacteria > Pseudomonadota > Gammaproteobacteria > Burkholderiales > Burkholderiaceae_D > Noviherbaspirillum. The sequence goes on along the minus strand of CBHCMF010000073.1, from coordinate 401 downwards.
GTACTTTTTGGCGGCATCATTCCCATTGCTGCTGATAAAGCCGGAAACGTCCGGTGCAGTATTGGTCGTCTTTGGCGCTTCGGTCGCGGGTTTTTCAAGCGACTTTTGCAGTGCTTCAATCTTGGCTTTTGTCTCTGCGATCTTTTTGTCGAGATCGCCATCTCCGAATAGCAACCTCGGTACGATGCCGACCAGTGGCGCGGCGTCTACTTGTTTTTTCTTTTCTTCAAGCTCGGCGAGCTCTTCTTTGAGATTCTTGATCTTAGTAACGGCGCTATCGAATTCGTCCGTAAACAGAAACGCGCCGAGTGAACCCATACCGACCCACAGCGCTTTAAGCTTGCCGGAATCCTCATAAGCGGCTTTCATCGCTCGGATGGTGTCATTCAGCGCGGGCAACA